>JBKCPG010000191.1:0-12635 GCA_046309395.1 Cyanobacteriota bacterium
TGGCAGGAGCACCCGGTGTTGCGGCACACCGCCCGGGAACTGGGCCGGATCGGCGCCGCGCAACAGCTGGAGGGCTGAAATTATGCGCTCCGTGCATAGATCCAAGACTCGCGGCTCCAAGTGCTTCTGTTGTGCTGCCACATCGCTTCCGCTAGGTGCAGACTGGCCGCAGCGTCCGCTCACACTCATGCCACCCCACCCGCCACAGGCGGTCGAACCACAGGGGGGCACGCCGCGATGACCGCCCGCTTGGAAGACCTCAAGCCCGATGCCCAGGTCAAGGGCCTGGTAGGGCGCGAGGCTGTCCGGATTGTGTCCGCCGAGATGCTGGGCGAAGCCGCTTGCAAGGTGGTGTACCGCGGGCAGGACGGCGCCCTGGGCGAGCAGCTGCTGTTCCGCAGCAATGAGGCCGACCTGGAGCTGGTGGGCGGCGGCCGCAAGTGGAGCTTCGCCGGCAGCGGTGATCTGTTCCGCCTGGTGAGCGAGGCCGAGCGGATCCAGCTGGCCTACCTGTTCGACCCCTATGTGGCGGTGAGCAGTAGCACGATCGACCCGCTGCCCCACCAGATCAGTGCGGTCTACGAGCACATGCTGCCCCGGCAGCCGATGCGCTTCCTGCTGGCCGACGACCCCGGTGCCGGCAAGACGATCATGGCCGGCTTGCTGATCAAGGAGCTGCTGATCCGCGGCGAGCTGGAGCGCTGCCTGATCGTGGCGCCGGGATCGCTCACCGAGCAGTGGCAGGACGAGCTCAAGGAGAAGTTCGAGCTCAACTTCGAGTTGCTCACCCGCGACCTGATCAACGCCACGGGGCTGGGCAACCCATTCGATCAGCGCCCGCTGCTGATCGCCCGGATGGACATGCTCTCGCGCGACGAGGAGCTGCAGAGCCGACTAGAGCAGGCGCCGGAATGGGACCTGGTGGTGTGCGACGAGTCGCACCGGATGAGCGCCCATTTCTTCGGGAGCGAGGTGAAGCGCACCAGGCGCTACGAGATGGGCAAGCGGGTTGGCAACCATGCCCGCAACCTCCTGCTGATGACCGCCACGCCGCACAACGGCAAGGAAGAGGACTTCCAGCTGTTCATGGCCCTGCTGGATGAAGACCGCTTCGCTGGCCACCAACGCGATGCCGTATACCGCAGCGATCCAACCGATTTGATGCGCCGGCTGGTGAAGGAAGACCTCTACACCTTCCATGGCACCAAGCTGTTCCCGGAGCGCAAGAGCTACACGGCTGAGTACGAGCTCTCCGATGCGGAGAAGGTGCTCTACGAGCGGGTGACGGATTACGTGCGCGAGGAGATGAATCGCGCCGATCGCAACGCCAACCAGCAGGGCGGCGGCAAAAAGCGGGTCAACGTGGGCTTTGCCCTGATGACCCTGCAGCGTCGTCTGGCCAGCAGCCCGTTTGCCATTCACCGCTCCCTGGAGCGACGGCGTGAGCGACTGGAGAGCCGCCTGAAGGAGGAGCGCCTGCTACTGGAAGGGCGTGGAGCCGGCGAGCGCCTGCAGCTGGATGCCAAGTACCAGCCGGGCGGGCTGAGCGACGACGAAATCGACGACCTCTACGAAGAAGACACCGCCGGCGAGATCGAAGGCACCGAGGAAACCTTCACCGACAACGCAACCACCGCCCAAACCCTGGCCGAGCTGGAGTTCGAGATCCAGACCCTCAAGGAGCTTGAGCAGCTGAGCCGCAAGGTCGTGGACCAGCGCACTGATGCCAAGTGGCAGGAGCTGGACCGGATCCTTGATGACCCGCTGATGAAGCAGGCCAATGGTGCCCGGCGCAAGTTGGTGCTGTTCACCGAGTTCAAGGACACGCTGATGGATCTGGCCGCCAAGATCCGCGACCGTCTGGGACGGCCGGAGGCGGTGGTGGAGATCCACGGCGGTGTGGCCCGCGATCGGCGCCGCCAGATCGTGCATGCCTTCATGAACGACCCGGAGGTGGTGGTGCTGCTGGCCAACGATGCAGCCGGGGAGGGCGTGAACCTGCAGAGGGCACACCTGATGGTGAACTACGACCTGCCCTGGAACCCCAACCGACTGGAGCAGCGCTTTGGACGCATCCACCGGATCGGCCAGAAGGAGGTGTGCCACCTCTGGAACCTGCTGGCCAAAGACACCCGCGAGGGCGACGTGTACATCCAGCTGCTCAAGAAGCTGGAGGCCGCCCGCGAGGCCTTGGGCGACAAGGTGTTCGACGTGCTCGGCCAGCTGTTCTCGGGCCGCTCGCTGAGGGAGCTCTTAATGGATGCCGTTCGCTATAACGAGCGCCCCGATGTGAAGGCCCAGCTAGAGCTGGAGATCGACGGGGCGGTGGACCAGGGCCACCTGGAAGACCTGCTGGCGCAGCGGGCCCTGGTACGCCAGGGCATGGATGCGGCCACGGTGGAGCAGCTGCGCCAGCAGATGGAGCGCGCGATGGCCAAACGCATCCACCCCCACTACGTGCACGACTTCTTCATCGAGGCGTTCCGGCGGCTGGGGGGCAAGGTGAACCCCCGCGAGAAGGGCCGCTACGAGATCACCTACGTGCCGCCGCTGCTGATGGACCGCAACCAGCAGATCGGCATTGGCCTGCCGGTGCAAGCCAGATATGAGCGCATCTGCTTTGAGAAAGAGCATGTGGCCGATAGCCCCCGGGCGGAGCTGGTGAGCCCGGGTCATCCGCTGCTGGAGGCCTGCATCTCGCTGGTGACAGAGCGCGATGGCGCGGTGCTGGGCCAGGGGGCGGTGCTGGTGGATGAACGCGACCTGGGCAGCGAGCCCCGGCTGCTCTTCTGCCTGGAGCACGGCCTGCAGGATGGCCGCAAGACGCGGTCAGGCCAGCAGCAGTTGATCTCCAACCGGCTGCAATTCCTGGAGATCAGCCGCAGCGGGGACGTGAACCCCGCCGGATCGGCCCCGTATCTCGACTACCGGCCCTTGAAGGAGGCCGAGCAATCGCTGGTGACTCCCCTGCTGCAGGAGAGCTGGCTGGCGCAGGACTGGGATGCGGTGGTGCTCCAGCACGCCATGACCACCCTGGTGCCTCAACACCTGGAGGAGGTGAAGGCCGAGCGTCTGGAGCGGATCGCCAAGGCCAGGCGTGAAATCCAGGCGCGCATGCAGAGAGAGATCAACCACTGGAGCCGCCGCTACGCAGAACTGCAACTCCAGGAGCAGGCCGGCAAGCAGGTGCGGCTGCCGGCCAAGGTGGCAAAGGATCGCGCCGAGGTGCTGCTGAACCGGCTGGAGAAGCGGATGGTGCAGCTGGAGGCAGAGGCCCAGATCACCGCCAAGGTGCCCACCCTCAAGGGCGGTGCCCTGGTGATCCCGGCCGGATTCTTGTTGACGCTGCAAGGCGAGGCTGAACCTGAGGGCGTGGATGCAGCAGCCCGCAAACGGGTGGAGCTGCTGGCCATGAACGCCGTGTTCGAGGCGGAGAAAGCCCTGGGCCGCATGCCCAAGGACGTGAGCGCCCAGCGCGGCCTGGGTTACGACATCGAATCGATCGATGCCCAGGGGAACCTGTTCTTCATCGAGGTGAAGGGCCGGGTGGATGGGGCCGACTCGGTCACGCTCACGATCAATGAGGTGAACACAGGCCGTAACGCCCCCCATCGCTTCCGTCTGGCGCTGGTGAGCGTGGATGACGATCGGGCCTCACCACCGGTGTATGTGAGCGGCGTCGACTGGGGCCTGCCGGGCTTTGGCGACACGCAGATCACCAAGAACCTCCCACAACTGCTGGCAGCTGGCCGCACCCCCCACTGACTTCCATGAGTGAGCATCCCGTCAAAAGCCGTAAAAAACTGATCGAGGTCGCCATCCCTTTGGAGGCGATCAATGCAGCAGCAGATCAGGAGAAACGCAACCCGTTTCTCAAAGGACATCCACGAAGCATTCATATTTGGTTTGCCCCACGCCCCCTCCCCGTAGCGAGAGCGGTCATATTTTGTCAGTGCGTAGACGATCCTTCGGATATACCAGAGGAATTCCCTACGCCCGAGGCGGCCGAAGTTGAACGGAAAAGACTCTTCGATATTATTGTCGACATACTAGATTGGGATAAAATAAATGACGAGAGAGCTTTTCTTGCGGCCAATCGAGAAATTCTGCGGTCTTGGGAAAGGTTTTGTCGTGATAATCCTGAATCCACTTCGACAGACATAGCCTGCCCGCCAAAACTGTTGGATCCATTCTCGGGGGGCGGCGCCATCCCTTTGGAGGCAAAGAGGCTTGGGATGGACCCAATTGCGGCGGATCTAAACCCAGTCCCCTATCTGATCAATATTGCAAAGATTGAAGGGCCATCGCGCTTTAATCTCTCAAGTCCGATTTCAAGAAAGAGATCTTCATCGCAAGGCAGAATAGCAATCGAAGTGCAAGGTAAGAACCATAATCTTAAGTCAATTGCAGATGATGTGAGGTACTACTCCAAAGAGCTGGGAAAAGTCGTGAAGGAATCACTTCAGGACTACTACCCCTTGGCTTTCATGGGGGAAGGGTTGGACTCTGGGTCGCTAGCTCTTCCCGTAAGCACTTATCTTTGGGCTAGGACTGTTGAGAGTCCGGATCCAGCATTCTCTGGCATGCATGTTCCATTGATTTCATCATTTGTTCTTAGCAATAAAAAAGGAGCAGAAGCCTATCTTGAACCATCAGTGGTGAGTTCCTGCAATGGCCACTGGGAGCTGCGTATCGTCTCGGAAATATCAAACGACATTCAGTATTACAAGAATGGCACTAAGCGCGGCAGAGGAGCTTCTTTCCAGTGCATCTTATCCGGGGCTCCGATAAGTCCAGAGTACATCTACAAGGAAGCAACGGAAGGCCGAATGCGAAGTGTTCTCATTGGTGTTCAGGCAGTAGCTGGCAAAAAAAAGATATTTTTACCAGCCAAGAATCTTTTACCTGCTCAAGAATGTACTATCGAGCCTCTTGCTTATAGTTCAAGCTTAGAAATGCCCGACAATCCGAGGTGGTTCTCTCCTCCCCTTTACGGAATCAAGCATTTTTCCGATTTGTTTACAGAAAGGCAGAAGCTTCTCCTGCTCACAGCGTCGAATCTAATATGCGAAATTCGCAAGAAGGTAATTAATGATGCCATCGAGTCTGGACTCGCAAATGATTCCGTGGGATTTGACAGCGCTGGAACAGGTGCTACTGCCTATGCCGACATTATATCGCTCTATTTAGCATTGCTAATCGGAAAGATGTCGGACTATCATACAACTTGTAGCACATGGAATCCAACAAACCAAAACATTGGTCATCTATTTGCCAAGAATGCGATACCCATGACATGGGATTACCCAGAGGCGAACCCCTTTGCGGGAGGGGTTAGCTTTGAGGCATTTGGAGAGATTATAGCAAAAAGCATAGAGAACCTTCCTGTCTCTAGAAAGGGAAAGGTAATCTTAAGTCCCTGCCAGAGCATTCGAGAGGTTGTCAAGGAACAGGTCGTCGTGTCAACGGATCCTCCCTACTACGATAATATAGGCTATGCAGATTTGTCTGATTTCTTTTATCAATGGTTGCGCCTGCCTCTAAAGAGCATCTTTGGTGATGCCTTGGGTTCCATTGCGTCTCCCAAGTCATCTGAGCTTGTGGCCACTCCTTACAGGCATGGCGGCAAGAAAAATGCTGAAAAATTCTTCTTGGATGGCATGGTAGAGGCGATGCGCGGCATATCCGCCATTGCCCACTCTGCCTATCCGATAACAATTTACTATGCGTTTAAGCAGTCGGAGAAAAAGAAAGGAGGAGGAATCGCCAGCACGGGCTGGGAGATTTTCTTGGGGTCAATAATTAATTCTGGGCTGTGCATTACAGGGACTTGGCCAATGAGGACAGAGCGCGAAGCTCGTTCTATAGGCATTGGAACAAATGCTCTGGCCTCAAGCATTGTCCTCGTCTGCAGGCTGCGTGATTCAGATGCAAAAAGTCTCTCGCGCAAGCAGTTCCGTGATGAGCTCAAGAATGCGTTGCCTCTGTCCATTAGAGAGCTAGAGCACGCCAATATCGCCCCTGTTGACGTCGCACAGGCAGCGATTGGTCCTGGCATGGCGATCTTCAGTAGCGCCAGAGCCGTGCTCAACCCCGACGACAGCCTCATGAGTGTGCGGGAAGCACTGATCGAGATCAATGCGGCCCTCGACGAGTACCTCTCACAGGATGAAGGTGAGCTTGATTCTGACAGCCGCTTTGCCCTCACTTTCTTTGAAAGTTATGGCTATGAAGAACGCCCCTACGGGGACGCAGAAGGCTTAGCCATTGCCCGCAATCTCTCCGTTGATGGGGTTGCAGAAGCTGGAATCCTTTCCTCCGTAGCTGGCAAAGTGCACCTCTACCAGCGCGCCCAACTTCCAGACGAATGGGACCCCACCACCGATCGTCGCCTTTGCGTCTGGGAGGCTACTCAGCACTTGATCAAGCGTCTGGAAGCGAGCGGAGAGGGTGCCGCTGCCGATCTACTGCTTCAGCTCAAGAATGTCTCCGGGCGCGGTGATCTCGCCGCCAACTGCCGTGCCCTTGCCTATCGCCTCTACAACCACTGCGAGAAGAAGAAACAAGCAGAAGAGGCCCGCTCCTACAACGGCCTGGTGATTGCCTGGCCTGAGCTGGAGCGCCTTGCATCGGCTTCCTCCACCAGCTCGTTTGCACCTCGCCAGACCACCCTGATCTGATCCACATACCATGGCTCTCTCCAACCGCGACCGCATCGGCAAGGCCCTGGATCAGCTCCGGGATGGCCTGCTGCCCTACCTCAGCCGTGAGCTCTACCAGGGCCTCGGCACCAACTGGCAAGACAACCTGACGCCCCAGGCCAGCAACCTGCAAGACGTCTCGGTGCTACTGGGCCTGTTCATGGAGCACTGGGGGGCGGTCTTCAAGAGGTTGCTCAGCCAATCGGATCGGGCCTATGTGAGTGAGCTCAAGGAAGCCCGCAACAAGTGGGCCCATTCCGAACCCTTCTCCTCCGACGACGTCGACCGCTACCTCGACACCGCCGTTCGTCTCTGCCGCAATATCAGCGCCCCCGAGCAGGCAGAAGCGATCCGCGGCCTACGGGAAGAGCTGCAGCAGGTGGTGTTCTCTGAGCGCGCCCGCAACCGCACCCGCTATCAGGCCACCACCGAAAGCCAAACCAAAGCAGGTCTCGTTCCCTGGCGCGAGGTGATCACCCCCCACCCGGATGTGATCTCCGGCAAATACCAGCAGGCCGAGTTCGCCGCCGACCTCGACCAGGTGCGTCGCGGGCTCGGGACCCCCGAATACACCGATCCGATCGAGTTCTACCGCCGCACCTTCATCACCTCCGGCATGCGCGACCTGTTGCGTCGCTCCCTGCAGCGGCTCAATGGCCAGGGCGGCGATCCGGTGATCGAGCTGCAGACCAACTTCGGTGGCGGCAAAACCCACTCGATGCTCTCGCTTTACCACCTCTGCTCCGGCACTCCCCTGGCCAGCCTTCCCGGGCTCGATGAGGTTTGCAAAGAAGTGGGCATCCATTCGGTGCCCAAGGCCTCACGGGCCGTGCTGGTGGGCACGGCCTTCAGTCCGGCAGAAGCAAGCACCAAGCCGGATGGCACCGTGGTCAACACCCTCTGGGGTGAGCTGGCCTATCAGTTGGGCGGTGCCGAAGGCTATGCCCGCATCGCCAACAGCGATCAGCAGCGCGTTGCCCCAGGCGCCCAGGATCTGGCTGCTCTGTTCAGCTCCACTGCGCCCTGCCTGATCCTGGTGGATGAGTGGGTGGCCTATGCCCGCAACCTGGTCAGCAATCCCAACCTCCCCGCCGGCACATTTGATTCCCAGGTGTCCTTCGCGCAGGCGCTCACAGAAGCGGCCAAGCAGGTGCCCAATGTGCTGCTGCTGATCTCCGTGCCCCAGAGCACCAATGAGATCGGCGGTAGCGATGGTGAAAAAGCCCTCGATGGTCTGCGCAATGTGGTCAACCGCATCGCCTACGAATGGCGTCCCGCCAGCGGCAATGAGGGCTTTGAGATCGTGCGCCGCCGGTTGTTCGACACCATCACCGCCAACGAAGGTGGAGCCGCCCGCGATGCGGTGGTGAGGGCCTTCAGCGACCAATATGCCAACAACAAAAACGAGTTCCCCTCCGAAACCCGCGAACCCGGCTACCGCGATCTACTCACCGCCGCCTACCCGATTCACCCGGAGCTGTTCAAGCGGCTCTACGACGACTGGAGCACCCTCGATCGCTTCCAGCGCACCCGTGGCGTGTTGCGACTGCTGGCCAAAACCATCGAAGGGCTCTGGAACGGCAACAGCAAAGACCTGTTGATCATGCCCAGCTCGGTTCCGATCGACGATGCCGATGTCAAAAACGAGCTGCTGCGCTATCTCGACAACCAGTGGGAGCCGATCATTTCCCAGGACGTGGATGGACCAGATTCCACCCCCG
The DNA here is from genome assembly GCA_046309395.1 of Cyanobacteriota bacterium. Classification (GTDB taxonomy): domain Bacteria; phylum Cyanobacteriota; class Cyanobacteriia; order PCC-6307; family Cyanobiaceae; genus Cyanobium. The sequence goes on from JBKCPG010000191.1 coordinate 8,423, forward strand.
CCCGCCTCGATAGCGAGAACCCCAATTTCGGGCGAGTAAGTGCCTGCAAGCGCGTTGCCCGCAGCCTCTACATCGGCACCGCACCCGATGCGGAAACCGAGCGGCCCGGCATCGGCGATCAGCGGGTCAAGCTGGCCTGCGTGATGCCCGGTGAGCCGATCGCCACCTTCGGGGATGCCCTACGCCGACTCGGCGATCGCGGCCGCTTCATTCAGCAGGACGGCGACCGCTACTGGATCGATACCCGTCCCAACCTCAACCGCACCGCTGAGGACTACCGCGAGAGCTACCTACGCCAGCGCCAGGAGCTGAACGCTGAGCTCAACACCCGTCTGGCCAAGGAGGCGAGCAGCCGTGGTGAATTCGCGGGCCTCCATGCTGCTCCCGTCGATGGCAGCGCCGTGCCCGATGAGCCCTCCACCCGGTTGGTGCTCTTGGCGGCGGAGCACACCCACCGCAAGGGGGTGGAGTTCAGTGCGGCGCGCCAGTGGGCTACTGCCTGTCTACAGAGCAAGGGCAACAGCCCACGGCAGTACGCCAACACCCTGGTGTTCCTTGCCCCCGATGAAGACACCATCGAAAACCTGTTCCAGGCCCTGGCCGATCGCCGCGCCTGGCAGCGCATCACCGACAACGCCCTGGAGCTGAATCTCAGCGTGGCCCAGAAGGAGCAGGCGATCAAGAAAGTGGAGGAAGCCACCACAGCCGTCGCCAGCCGCATCCCTGAAACCTGGTGCCACCTCCTGATCCCCTACCAGCAGGCCCCAGGCCCCAATGGTCCACAGTGGGATGAGAAGAAGCTCAGCAGTGGCAAGGGCAGCCTCGGCCAGCGCAGCAGTGAGAAGTGCGAGCAGGAAGACCTGCTGTTCCGTTCGCTCGGTGCCCGCCGCATCCGCGACGACCTCAACCGCTTCCTCTGGGTGGAAAAGCCCCACGTCCGCGTGCGTGATCTGGTCGACTGGTGCCGCAAGTACCTATATCTGCCGAGGGTGAGCACCGATCAGGTGATCCTCGACGCATTGATCAACCCCTCTGCTGCCCTCAGTGGTGAGAGCACCTTCCATCTGGCCGATGGCTTCGATGAGGCCAGCGGCCGCTACAGCGGCCTGAGGCCGCAGCAGGCATCCAGCACTCAGCCCAGCAGCCTCACCGGCTACATCGTCAAAGATGAGGTGGCCCTGGCTCAGATCGAAGCGGATCGAGCCAAGCCGATGGATCCGCCGCCACCTGGCCCAGGTGCCAGTGAAGACAAGGGCACACAGAAGCCGTACACAAATGAAGGAACGGGATCAACGGGGCCTGGTGGGGTTGCACCACCGCCTCCGCCACAACCGCCCGTTCCACCCAAAGCCCAGCTGCCCACGAGCTACGTGGCTTCTGTGAAACTCGATCCCACCAGGGCCAGCCTGCAGATGAGCGCCTTCGTGGAGGAGGTCATGTCCCACCTCCAGGCCCTGCCCGGAGTTCAGATCGAGATGACCCTGGAGGTGCAGGTCAACGCCCCCGGCGGCATCGACGAGCAGACGGCCCGGATCGTGCTTGAGAACTCGGCGGCGCTGAAGGTTCACAAGCCTGGGTTGTATTGACCCATCCATTCCACGCAAACGGACAGGCCGACAGCATCATGGAAAACTCAGAACAACTCATTCTCGATCGAAGGCGCCTGAGCCTTGGCAAATACACCCGCTGGGCCGCCAACCTTTCCGATGAAGAAATGTATGGCTTGTTGTGGTTCTTGGGTGAATTTGGCATCAGAACAGGTGAGCACAATCTGCAGAGCTCCATGAAGAAAGCCGGCAGAGCACGAACAGGCTTGCTGGGCGCTCTTGGCTTTGTCCACGGTCACCCCGTCACCCAGGAGCAGGCCATGAAGGCCATCCGCAACGCATATAAGGCGAATGCGGATGAATCGACTCAGGGCTGGAGCCATGAGCCTGATGCCAATATCTAGAACTCTCCCAGGTAATTTTGCCCTCACTGATCCATGCATCTTAACCACTGTTAGCAATGCATGATTCGGGTCACGGTGCATTTGGCGACTATCAGCGCAAGTTTCATTTGGCGCTGGATGGCGAGATAAAGCAACTACGCAAACAGGGAGGCCAAACAACAGCAGTTACTGATGGCCGCAGGCTTGGCATTCGAAATGGGAAGCATCTTTATACCTTTAATTTAGATTCTGAGATCAAACTTCCTGATGACACCCCCGTCGATATCATCTATCAGCAGGCTCGCTACCCAGGGATTCTGATCACGTCCGAGGGATTTGATTTACTCCTAGCAATCGATAGGAGCATTGGAGACACCGTTGCCCAAGCAAGGATAACCACAGAACCGTGGTTCTTGCTGGAGAAACTTCAGGAAAGACTCAACTCCGCAACATCTGCCGACGAGGCCAACAGAAGACTAGCGCTCTCACTTTTGCGCGGCGAAAGAGAGGTACTATCTCAGGCACACAGACGTACCAAGCAGAACATTTCCATTATTCACGGACATCTCGGCTTATCAACAGATATCAATCAACATCAGCGGTCTGCGATTGAGGCGATCATGTCTCAATCAGTTTCCTTTGTCTGGGGTCCTCCTGGCACCGGGAAAACATCCACTCTCGGACTGGCGATAGCAGGGCTAGTCAATGAAGGCGAAAGCGTGTTGTTACTTGCACACAGCAATACAGCGGTAGACACTGCGATGCTGAGTCTTGCCAAGCATCTTCAAGCCAGCAGCTACTACAATGAGGGATTGGTTATCCGTTTTGGCTTTGGAAGCGGAGATACATATCAACAGTATCCACTTATTAACGTGCGCGGCATTGCACGGAAGCAGCATCCGCAGCTGGCATCAAGTATTGAAAATCTTGAGAAAGAAAAATCTAAGTTGGTCAGACGTTCTCGAGACGCAGACCTTAGTGCTCGCCAAAAGCAAGTGATTCAGAATAGGGTCGCCGAGATACGCGAACTCTTGTCACCACTTAAGCTAGAGATACGCAAGATTGAGTCAGATTTAGTCCGCAGTGCGGTTGTCGTTGGTTGCACTCTATCGAAGTCGACCATAGCCGAAGAAATCTATGCTCGCAATTTCGATGCAGTTGTGATTGACGAGGCAAGCATGGCATACATTCCTCATTGTGCATATGCGGCAACACTCGCGTCAAAGCGGATTGCGATTTTTGGCGATTCTCGCCAATTAGGACCCATATGCCAATCAGATGAAGCTTTGGTTGCAAGGTGGCTCAATAGAGATATCTTCGAAGAGGCTGGAGTTGCTCGCGCCTCCGGGCAGAATGAAGTAGATGATCGTATTTCACTGTTGAAGATGCAGTATCGGATGCATCCGTCGATCTCTTCCATATGTAACAACCTCTTTTATAGCAACTTGCTACAGGATGGCGAGGGAGTCGAGCGCAGAGCTACTACGGTCATGAACTGCATTCCCTATCCTGGGCACCCACTCGTCTTCGTTGATCTTTCAAGTGATATTACTGCTTGTTACAAGGAGATTGAAACGCATAGCCGATTCAATCCTGTTTCTGCATTGGTTGTATGCGTTCAGAGGGTGGGATGGCTCAGCATGAACATCAGCCCTGCTGAACCCTTGATGACGGCTTGATCCCCGATTGCATCTCAGGTAGAGACACCCTGTGATGAGCACACCTCCAGCCGGGATTCCAGAAGCGGACTGGTCGTCGTGGCCGGCTGGTGCCCGCCAGTTGATCCTGGCTCAGCAGGAGGAGATTCAGGCTCTTAGGCAGGAGAACGACGAACTCCGCGTCCAACTCACCGCCTTGGCCACCGAGTTGGCGAGCCTGCGGGAGCGGATCGGCCGCAGCTCGCGCAACTCCTCCAAACCGCCCTCCAGCGATGGGCCTGGATTCAAGCCGCCGGAGCGGCGCAAGGGGAGTGGCCGCAAGCGCGGCGGCCAGCCGGGCCACCCCGGATCCGGGCCAGAGCCGCTGCCGATCGAGCGGGTGGATGAGGTGGTGGAGCACCACCCCGAGGCTTGCCGCCGCTGCGGCACCTTGCTCGATGGAGAAGATCCAGAACCCCTGCGCCATCAGGTGATTGAGATCCCACCGATCACGCCGCTGGTGATTGAGCACCGGTTGCACCGGTTGGTGTGCCCCTGTTGTTCCACCAGCACCTGCGCCCCGTTGCCGGCGGATGTGGAGGCCAGCCCCTACGGGCCCCGGCTCAGTGCGCTGGTGGGCTTGCTG
>JBKCPG010000192.1:0-16977 GCA_046309395.1 Cyanobacteriota bacterium
TGGGATGTTGCCGGAGGAGATGGTGGATGGGGAGTGCCTGAAGGGAGATTTGCGGGCGCTGGTGGATCAGCTGCCGGAGCTGCAGGGGAGGGTGTTGAAGATGCGCTACGGGATGGAGGGCGAGGAGCCCATGAGCCTCACCTCCATCGCCAAGGAGTTGGGCATGAGCCGTGACAAAACCCGCAATCTGGAGCGTCGCGCCCTCGAGGGCATTCGCGGCCGCTCCAGGGAACTCCTCCACTACTTGGTGGCTTGAGCCTTGGCTCAGGGGTGGGGAAACCTGTCCCTCCCCGTCTCGGTTCCCCGCCCCTTCGCGCGCGACATCGTTCTTAACTTGCGGCAATCCTGTTGGAACGCCTCATGTCAGGCCTCGGTTGGTTGGGTTCCTTGCGCGGCCCCATGGCTCGCGCGGCCGCGGAGCGAGATCTGGAGGTGGCCCGGCGGCTGGGCCACTGGTACACCGATGAGGACCGCCAGCTGGAGCGCGAGCATGAGGCTCAACTGGCCCGGCTGAGCCGTGCCGAGACCCTTCAGCGGGCTTCCAGGGTGGGCACGGTTGGCCTGCTCACGGTGGCCTGGGCGGTGCCGCCCCTCTGGCCCGTGGCCCTGGTGGCCAGCTTTCGCGTGTTCCCCCGCACCAGTCGCCGGCTGCTCCTCGGGGTGCTTGGGCTGACGGGCGCCACCCTGGTGGGCTCCGGTGTGGTGGTGCATCAGGTCGTTCATTCCGCCCTCTCCCCATCGGCCCCGCCGCCGCTGGCCCTGCCCGCCGATCGCGCTGACGCCCCCTGAGGCGGCCAGCCCCGGCCAGCCCGCTCAATCCATCCGTTCGGCTTGCTCCGCTTCCGCCCGCAGGCGCCCCAGACGCTCCAGCAGGGATTCGTTGCTCATCCGATTCGTCAGCCGCTCCGCCAGGAGGGGAAAGGCCAGGGGAGAGGGGCGGGGGGTGCGCTCCAGCCGCAGTTCGCATCTCCGCAACCGTTGGAGTGTGGCCTCAATCCGGTGCACCTCGAGCTGTTCGCTGAGCACCTCGCGGTGGGCCTGCCGCAGCAGCAAATTGTCGGGATCGTGTCGCTGGAACACGTCAAACAGCAGGGCGGCGCTGATCTGCAGCTGGCTTCCGCTTTTGCCAGCGCCTGGATAGCCGCCATGCACCAGCCCGCTCACCTGGGCGATGGCGCGGAAACGGCGGCGGCACAACTCCGAGAGGTTCACCGCCCGCTCCAAATCGGCCTCCAGGTCCTCGGCTCTGAGAAGCTCCGCCGCTTCGCGGCGCACCAGATCAGCGAAGGGATACCCCCTCGGCGCCAGCAACTCAAAGCCGTAGTCGTTCACCGAGACGGTCAAGGTGCCCGGGGTATGGCGCGCCAATCGCCAGGCCCAGAGGAATCCAAGCCCCTCATGCACAAAGCGGCCTTCGAAGGGATAGGCGTACAGGTGACTGCCCTCCTTGGTGCCACAGGTTTCCACCAGGAACGCGTCGTGTTTGGGAATGAGGGACAGCTCAGCCTGACGCCGCAGCAGGGGCTCCAGGGCCCTCAGTTCAGGGGTGTCGAGCAGGGGGCTGTCGGGCCCCTCCTCAAGGGCCCTGCCGCAGCGGTCCACCTCCAGGCGGAGATGGTGGCTGAGCAGATCGGACAGAGCCATCTGCCCCCCCGCCCAGGCGGGCACGGCGGTGGTTTTTTTGCTGGTGTTGCGCACGAGGGCCGTCATCTCCCTGAGGCGGAGGAATTCCAGCTGGCGTCCGGCGAAGAAAAACACATCTCCGGGGTTGAGCCGACCGATGAACGCTTCCTCCACATGGCCAATCACCGCTCCGCGGGCGAAGCGAACGCTCACGCTTCGATCCGCCGTGATCGTGCCGATGTTGAGCCGGTGCAGGCGGGTGATGGCCGGGTCGCGAACGCGATAGCGAACCTCTCCGGACTCCGCCGCGGCGCTGGGACCCCCGGGGTCAGCGAGCGGCTCCCGCTCCAATTTGCGGTAGCGGGGGTAGGCCGCCAGGCAGGTGCCTCCGTGCTCCAGGAAGTCGAGGCACCATTGCCAACACTCGCTCGGAAGATGGCGGAAGCTCCAGCTCTGGCGGATGGTGGCCAGCTCCTCGGTGGGCGCAAATCCCGGGCCACAGGCCAGGGTCACCAGGTGCTGCAGCAGCACATCCAGGGGAGCCTCAGGAGCCGCCCGGTGTTCCATGGCCCCCGCTTCCAGGGCGCGGCGCATGGCGCTCACCTCCATCAATTCCAGGGCATGGGTGGGCATGAACAGCACCTGACTGGCGCGGCCCGGGGAATGGGCCGAACGCCCGGCGCGCTGCAGCAGGCGGGCTAGATGTTTGGCCGAGCCGATCTGCACCACGCGCTCCACCGGTTGGAAATCCACCCCCAGATCCAGGGAGCTGGTGCACACCACCCAGCGGATGGCCCCTTCCTTCACGCCCGCCTCCACCGCTTCCCGCGTGGAGCGATCGAGGGAGCTGTGGTGCAGGGCCAACCCCTCCTCCATTTCCGGACACGCGTACCGCAAGCATTGGTGCCAGCGCTCGGCTTGGTTGCGGGTGTTGGTGAACAGGAGGGTGGAAGTGGTGGGCTCCAGGGCCCCCACCAGCTCCTCGTGCATGCGCAACCCCAGATGGCCGGCCCAGGGAAACCCGTCGATGGACTCGGGAAGCAAACTGCGGATGGCGGTGGGGCGTCGCAGCGGGGCTGTGATGATTTCCGGCTCCACGCCCGTCCCCACCGCGGCGCGGGCGGCCTCCTCCAAATTGCCGATGGTGGCGCTGATGGCCCAGCGCCGGAGACCAGGGCGCTGGCGGCTCAGCCAGCTCAAGCAGAGTTCGGTTTGGCTGCCCCGTTTGCCGCCCATGAGTTCGTGCCACTCATCGATCACCACCCCCCGCAGCGAGGCGAAGAGGGCTTTGGCGTCCGCGGTGGACAGAAGCAGGGCCAGGGATTCGGGGGTGGTGATCAAGATCTGGGGGGGGCGCTTTCGCTGGCGAGCGCGTTCGCCGCTTGGGGTGTCCCCGTTGCGCAGCCCCACGCGCACCGGCCAGCCCATCGCCTGAATCGGGGCCTCAATGGCCAGACGCAAATCCCGACTGAGGGCCCGCAGGGGGGTGATCACCAGAAGCCTCGTTCCCTCCGGTGGGGCTGGGCCCCGCTGGGCCTCCTCCACCATCTCCGCCAGGGGACCCATGACGGCCGCGTAGGTTTTGCCCGAGCCCGTGGGCACCTGGATGAGTCCACTTTGGCCCTCCAGGTAGGCCCGCCAGCACCGCCGTTGAAACGGCAATGGGGTCCAACCCTGGAGGGAAAACCAGGTCTCGATGGGCGCCAGGATTCGGGAGTGGCGTCGCACGGGGCCTAGGAATTGGGTGGGGGCTCCGCCCGCGGGGCCATCAGGGCCAGCGCCTCCTCCAGGCTGTCGGCCTGATGGGGCCCCTTGTCGGATCGCCACCGACTGACGCGGGGAAAGCGCACGGCCAACCCGCTCCGGTGTCGGGAGGAGGGCTGGATGCCCTCAAAAGCGAGCTCAAACACCTGCAGGGGCTCCACCGCCCTCACTGGACCGAACCGTTGGGTGGTGTGCTTCCGGATCCATTGGTCGAGCTGAAGGATCTCGTGGTCCGCCAAGCCTGAATAGGCCTTGGCAAACGTCACCAGCCGGGGTGGGGGGGCGTCCGGGGAGCTGGTCAGGCCCCAGGGCCGATCCCACAGGCCAAAGGTGTAATCCGTGAACAGGTTGGCCCGACGGCCACTACCGGCTTGGGCATAGAGCAGGACGGCGTCCAGCCGGTAGGGATCCAGTTTGTGTTTCCACCAGTGGCCCCGCCGGCGTCCGCTGAGGTAAGGGGAGTCGCGGTGTTTCAGCATGACCCCCTCGGCGCCCTCCTGGCGAGCCTGGGTTCGCAACACGTCGAGATCACTCCAGTGGGCAAGGGACAGCACCGGCGCCAGTCGCAGGGTTGGGGTCATCGGCCTCCAGTGAAGGGTCTCGATCCGCTGGCGCCGCTGACAAAGGGGCAGGGGGCGCTGATCCTCGCCAGCCAGCTCCAGCAGGTCGTAGATCACATAGGCGGCTGGCGCCTCCGCGAGGAGGGCTCGCCCCGGGGCGAGCCGGCCCAGTCGGCGCTGGAGCGCGCCAAAGGGCTGGGGATGGGGCGCGTCCGCGGGCCAAATCACCACTTCCCCGTCCAGCACCAGACCTTGCGGCAGCTCCCTGGCCGCCGCCAGGAGATCGGGGAAACTGGCGTTGATCAGATCTTCCCCCCGGCTCCAGAGAAACACCTCGCCTTGGCGATGGATGAGTTGACAGCGGATCCCGTCGTATTTCCACTCCACTTGCCACTCGCTTGGGGGGGTGGTGCCCATGATTCCTGGATCAAGGGAGGAAGCCAGGAAAAAGGGATAGGGCCGGCTGGGGGGAATCGTTCCCTTCTCGACGGGGGCAAGGAGGGTGTCCCAGGTGGCCTCTGAGGGTTGAAATCCCCCCATGAGTCGATGTTTGAGCGTGGCTGGCTCCAAGCCGCTGAGGCGGGAGACGGCTCGGATCACCAGCCCTTCACTCACGCCCACCCGCAGCCCGCCGGTGAGGAGTTTGTTCACCACCAACAGCTCCTCCCGCGTCAGCCCCTGCCAGCAGGAGCGAACGGCCTGGGCCTGCTCCTCTCCCCCCGGGTGGGCCAGAGCGGGCAGACGTTCCTCCATCCACCATTGGAGGGAACCCTTCGTGGAGGCGGCCCCGGTGGGATCCAGAGTTGGCGCGGCGGGGTTGGACCGCCAAAGAAGGCTGATGGTTTCCGCGGAATCCCCCACCTGCCGATGGCATTCATCAAACAACCAGGAGGGCCACGGGGAACCTTGAAGGCAAATCTCCCGTAGCCGCCGCCCCGTGATCAGGCGGCGTTTCTGACGGCCGAGCAACACATGGAGAGCCCAGGCTCGATCAGCGGGGGGGGCTTGTTGAAAATAGGCGAGCAGCGCTCTCACCTTGCCTTCCGTGCCTGGTGTCTCATCCAGGGCACGAAAAAGGGCGCAGAACAGTTCCATTCGCGCTCACCAACCCTCCGCTCTCACAGACTCCCTGGCCTGGCCCCGCCAGGGCCATGGGCTCATCTGGATTTGTTCACCAAGTGCACCTTGATGTTCATTTCATTGATCAGATCAAGGTTATGAGGTTTGAGAAGGCTTCTCAGCGGGGTGGCCTTGCCTGAGGCGCGGAAGCCCATGCTGGAGTAGCCCAGGGCGTAGGCAAGACAGATCAGGCCATCCCTGATGAGAGGGATGATGAGGGTTTGCAATACTTTATTCTGTCTATCTTTAATTTGATTTTCCAAACGTTTGGCTGTGGGGCCAAGGCGAGCGATGAGCCCCGTTTTGATGGTTTGTAGATCGGCCCCAAAGGGACGATTCGCCAGCTGCTCTCCCCCCGGAAGTTGACGGATGGCGTTCCTCAACTCAACTTCATTGGTGGCCTTTTGAATCTGGTTGGTGGTTTGCACGATTTTGTTCACCTGGCCTTGGCTTTCATCCGCCTGACGGCGAACCGAGGTGACCGTGCCGTAGGACTGCAAGGGAATCAATAGCAGGAAGCCGATGGCCGCCATGGTGCAGAGCCTTCGTATCACCCTGAGCTGATTGGAGGCGGGGCTCACCCCCATGTCGATCATGTTGGCCAGGATCAACAGAGCCATGCCCAGCAGCGGCAGGGTGGCTGTTCCCCGGATAGCCGCACTCGCCCGCACCATCCATTGCGGTTGAAGCAGGGCCACCGGGAAGAGACCCGGGAGCACCTGGGCGAGAAAGACGAAAAAAAGAGTGTAGCCAACCCACTGAAAGATATCCGCCGCTTGACTGGTACTGATTCTATGGGTGGACATTTGAATAACACCTGGATGAAGAGCAGTCGTTTGGATCGGTATGGAGACTTAGGCCTCCATCTTTTTCGCACCGAGAGGTCGGATGCGGAGAATGGCGGAATGGGGCCTGATCAGGCGCCGGAGGGGAGTGGGTCGTCCCAGCCCACTGAAGCCCATCGCGGCAAATCCGAGAGCGTGGGCGAAGCAAATGACGGCATCCTTCACTAGGGGGTAGACAGTGTTGTTGAAGGCCGCGTTTTGTGCGGATTTCAGCTCGTTTTCCATCCGTTTCGCGGCAGGCCTCAGCCTGGCGAGCATGTTGGCCTTCAGGATGGGTACTTCGGCTCCGAGGGGACGACTGGCGAGCTCCTCGCCATTCGGGAGCATCCGGATCGCCGCCCGGAGTTGCTCTTCGGTATTGGCCTGCTGAATCCGCTTGGTGGCTTCCACCATTTTTGCCACCGGGGCCTGGATCTCTTGCACCTGGCTTCGGATCGTGGCGAAGGAGGCATAGGACTGCACGGGGATCAACAGCAGGTAGCCAATCGCCACGTATGTGGAGAGGCGCCGAATCAAAAGGAGATGACGCGCGGAGGGCAGCACATCCTCATCGATCCAATTGGCGAGCATCAACATCGCCACCGCCAGCATGGGCAAGCTGGCCGTTCCCCGCAGGCCCTCGCTCGCCCTCCCCAGCCAGGAGGGTTGGGTGAGGGCAATGGGGAACAGGGAGAAAGCCACCTGGGCGATGAAGATCAGGAGCAGCGCGTAGGCCACCCACTGCAAACTGTCGGCGAGCTGGCTCGATCCCTCCCTGTCCACCCTGAAACTCCGATGATTGTCAGGGGCATCATGGCGGATGCCCGCCAGTACGTCCTTGGGGTGGGGGCAGTTTCGCGGATGCAATCTCCCCACTGATCCGCGGCTGTTCGCGGCGGACTCGCCGAGGGTGGCTCGCGATTCCCTCTGGTTCAGTCCTGGACCCCAGGCCCCAGTAGGGAGTCGTCCGCACTGAAATCCGGGGGGATTGGGGCCATTTGGCTGTAGTCCAGCCGATAACTGTCCGCCAGGCTGGTGGCCAGGTCAAACTCTGCTTGCCAAGCTAATTCCCTCTGAAGGCGATGGGTATCCGTCAGGAAATGCGACAGGCGCAAGGGGAAGGCTTTGCGAGCCTTGGGATCTAACGCCGAAGGATCAAAACCGCGAATCTCCACACTGGCCGGATCCCTGCCACAGGCCACCGCCGCCGTCGCCACCAGGCCCCGCAGCGTCACCCCTCGCGAACCGGAGCAGTTGTAGACCCGATTGCAGGCGGCCTCCACCTCGATGCAGCGGGCCATCGCCCGCGCCAAGTCGCGCACGTCTCCCAGTTGGGTGATCAGCCCCCCATCCCCTGGCAAGGGAACGGGGCGCTCATGGCAAATGCGCTCGAAAAACCAACGCTCAATCGGGTTGTAGTTGCCCGGTCCAATGATGTAAGTGGGGCGGAAGCTCGTGAAGGGAATGCCCTCTCGCCGCAGCCAGGCTTCCGTCTCCGCTTTGCCAGCGTGCCGGCTGGCGGGATCCAGGGGCGCGTCCTCGTCGAGGGGCCAAAACTCACTGTCCGCGTACACCCCCGCCGAGCTCACGTACACCAGTCGGTGGCGGGGAGCCCCCGTCTGGGCCAGCACCCGCTGGGTGTCCTCCAGGGTGCGCCCGGAGCTATCGACGATCACATCGAACTCCTCTCCAGCTAGCACCGCCAGGTCGGCGTCCACCGTCCGGTCGCCCCGCGCGTGATGAACCCCTTGGGGAACAGGCTGGCGCCCCCTGGTGAAGATCGTGAGATCATGCCCCGCCTTCACGAGAAGGTCCACCAGGGGCCTCCCCACGAAACGTGTTCCTCCCATGACCAAAATTCGCATGGACGCCCCGCTCCGAAACCCGTGCCATTCAAGCGGGTGGAGATGGAGGGCTGGCTAGGTTTGTGAGGTCGCCACGCCAGTTGTGATGGAGTCAGCCCTCTTCCCAACGCCCTTCCCCCCCCGCCCCAAGCCAGCGGCCCTCGCCCTGGGGCTGGTTGCTTGGCTCGCGGGAGCCGCTGGCGCTCCGTTGGCGGCCCAGGCCCAGGCGGTGCAATCGCCCGCTCCTGGGGTCGTCTGTGACGCGCGGGGGTTGCGGGGCGGCGGCGTGTGTTACGACAGCGGCGGGGTCTCCCTTCCCCTCACCGCCCGTTATCTCGGGCGAGGAGCCGCCACCCAGCTCAGTGCCTACCTCACCACCAATCCCGCTCCCCTTGAGTTTCGCCTGAGCAACGGCACCGTCTGCAACCTCTCGGCCCGCACCTGTTGGGAAGATGGGTGGAGCAAGAGCAATGTGGCTGAGCGCCTCACCCGCCAGCTGTTCGGTGCGTCTGGGGCGACGAATCCCGGCCTCTCCGGCGAGGGGTGGACACCCCCCAACGTCTCGCGAGACACGGGCTTGTGCAGCCTCACCCGGGGAGGTCGTCCCGTGTTTGACGGCCGCTGCGATCTCCGCCAGATGAACCAGGGCGACAGCCTGACCCGCTATCGCGTCCGCCTGGCCAATGGCACCACCTACGTGTTCGCCAACCGCGGCGGCACCTTCACGATCGCTGACGATTTCGGCTCCACCTGGCCGGTCACCTATCTCAACCACGGCGCCACGGGCATCTTCCGCTGGGCGGAGATGAGTTTGGTGGCCACCCAGATGGCCGGTCGCGACGCCTCCACGGCTTCTGGAGCGATGGCCAGCCCGAGCGACAAGGACGAGCTGGGACGGGCCCTGGGCACCCTTCTCAATACCTTGTTTCGTTGATTCGCCCCACCTCCGGCGTGCCGGGGAGGCAGGCAAGCGGGTGGCCCTGCACCAGGTAGGGTCGCGACCTGAGCGCCAGGGCGGAGATGCCTCGCGCGGGGGAGTCCTCCGCGCGCTCGTTTGAGGGTGGGCGGGTGTAGCCCGCGCCGTCGTGGCTCAGCACGGGAGCGGGGCCCCCGGGAGGGGCGCTGGGCTGGGGAAGGATCAGATCACGCCAGCCCCTGGAGCGCTCCTGGGACACCAGCAAGAACGAATGAAACCCGGTGAGGGTTTGCAGGGGCGTCATGCGAGCGCCAAAGTGTCTCGCCAGCAGCACGGGGCACCCCTCCCTCCCGCAGACGCGGGGGCCGAGCAGGGCCGCCAGGGTTTCCGGGGTGCGGTCGCCATCGAGATCGACGCGGTTGTAGACGTAACGGACGACACCCCAGCGCCGGCAAGTCTCCCGGGTGGATCCCCTCGGGAACAGGTGGTTGCGCAGCACCCGCTCAAGGGCAACATCCGGGAAGGAAATGGGCGCGACCGCACGCTCCACCTGGAGCGAAGGGCTCGGGGGGGGAAGAGAGGGGGGCTCCATCGACAGACCCTGGGCAACGCCCCAATGTGCGCGACGCGGGATGATGGCACCAGTGGCAAGGGGCCATGGAGGTCATTCCCGCGATTGATTTGCTTGAGGGGCGCTGTGTGCGCCTTCATCAAGGCGACTACAGCCAGGTGACCACCTTTTCTGAGGATCCCCTCACCCAGGCCCTTGAGTGGCAACGCCAGGGGGCCCAGCGCCTCCATCTGGTGGATTTGGACGGAGCCCGCCAGGGAGAGCCCGCCAATGACGTTTCGGTGCGAGCGATCACCGCCGCTCTTTCCATTCCCGTGCAGCTGGGGGGTGGGGTGCGAACGGCGGAGCGGGCGGAGCGGTTGCTGGAGCTGGGGCTGGATCGGGTGATCCTGGGCACTCTGGCGGTGGAAGACCCCGATCTGGTGGCTCGGCTGGCGGAGCGCCATCCCGGCCGGATCGTGGTGGGCATTGATGCCAGAGATGGCTTGGTGGCCACCCGGGGATGGCTGGAAAACAGTGCCCTGCCGGCCACGGAGGTGGCCCGCCGCTTCGCCGACACGGCGGTGGCGGCCCTGATCACCACTGACATCGCCACCGATGGCACCCTCGCCGGACCCAATCTCCCCTTTTTGCGCTCCATGGCCCAGGCCACCCCGCTTCCGGTGATCGCCTCAGGCGGTGTGGGGTCCCTCAGCGACCTCCTCAGCCTGCTCACCCTCGCCCCTTTGGGGGTGGAGGGAGTGGTGATTGGTCGTGCTTTATACGATGGTCGGGTGGAATTGGTGGAGGCGCTTCAGGCCATCGGCCCGGAGCGGTGGCAGGATCCGGGCCCCTTGCCTGTGGCTTAGGAGGCATGAACGGAAGGGATCCTCTATAAAGGGGGAGGCTCAGGATCGCTAGCGTTGTCTCCGCCGAGGGATGTGGCCCACCTCAACACCCCATCTCCCATGTCTGAGCCGGCCGGGCGGTCCAAGGAGGGTGGCTCTTCCAGGGAAGTGGTGGACATGCCGCGAGACGATCCGAGGGCGGACAGCGTGGATGTGGCCTATCGCCGTTGTCGAGAATTGGGGCTCCGTTTGAGCAAACAACGCCGGATGGTTCTACAACTGTTGTGGGCGGAAAAAACTCACCTCAGCGCCCGTGATATTTTTGAAAAGCTCAATAACCTTGGTCGCAACATTGGTCACACTTCCGTTTATCAAAATCTTGAATCCTTGCAGTCCGCTGGTGTGATCGAGTGCCTGGATCGGGCCAGCGGGCGTCTTTATGGTTACCGGGCTGAGCCCCATAGCCACATCACCTGCCTCGACACCGGGGACATTCAAGACCTTGAGGTGTTTCTCCCCGCCCAACTCCTCAGCCAGATCGAGCAGCAGACCGGATACCAAATCGAGGCTTATTCTCTCAATCTCCTCGGCCGGCGCCGGCGGACCTGACCCCATGACCGCCCCCCATCCTCCCGACTCCTCCCCCCTTCCGCGAGGAGAGCTTCCCCAGATCCTGGTGTTGGCGGATCCCTTGTCGCGGGAGGGGTTGAAGCGTTGGCTCACCTTGGATCCGCCCCGCTATCGGCTCGTCGATACCCCGGAGGGGCTGGAGGGAGCCCCTCGCCTCATCCTCTGGAGTCTCGCCGGCCAGCCCCCCGCCGTCAGCCTGGCGGAGGAGCTGCGATCTCTTCAGGAACGGTGGCATCCGGCTCCGGTGCTCTTGCTGTCGGCAACGCCCCTCACCTACCCCACCGATCTGCTGCTGGATCTGCCCCTGCAGGGATTGCTGGAGGCCCCCGACGCCGCGACCCTTCGGGAGGCCGTCCACACCCTGCTTGCCGGGGGGCGGGTGGTGGAGATCCTGGGAGACGCCGGCACGTCCGCCTCCTGGCCCAACCCCCAGCCCATGGGGTTGGGCCAGTGGCTGCTGGTGAGTGGCTTGCAGCAAATTGACGCGGAGTTGCGTGTCTGCGCACGGCTGCTCGATCCCCCGCCCACCCAGTGGCTTGCGCGCCTTCTCTTGGAGGGAAGGCGCCGGGAACTTCTGGCCGCCCGGGGGGTGTTGCTTTGGTTGTGGGGACCCCTGGCCATGGCCTGGGGGCTGGGCTCCAGTGCCGCCTCCGGTGTCGCCGAATCGAGCGAGCTTGCCCTCGCTCGGGGTCGCTCCGCTTCCGGATCGCCTCTGCCCCCCGGGGGGGAAGGGGGGGCGCCCGGCCTCACCCTCACCCTGCGGCAGCGCAATGCCGAAGGCATCTGGCTGGCCCTGCGCCAACGACTGGAGCAGGCTTTGAGCGGGGGCCCAGACAACCTGAGTGGCCAGCTGCTCGCGCTGGATGGGTTGCGGGAAGAGCGCAGAAAAGATCTGTTCATCGCCCTGTTGGCCCAACTCGACCAGCTTCGTGACAACCTCCAGAGCCACGATCCAAACGTGGACACCCTGCGGCGGCGCTGGCAAGCCCTGCAACCCATGCTGCGTCAGCAGGCTCTTCGCCAGATGGCCGGTCCCTACGTGCAATTGCCTCGGGAGGGCACCCTTCAACCCGTGGCTGACACCCTTTTGAGCCAGAGTGATCTCACGGGTGTGGATCCCGAGCTCCCCGATCCCCAATCCATGCTGGCCGCCTTGCTTCAGGCCAGGCCCGTGGTGGTGGATGGACGGCTGCGGGCCGCCGATGAACCCCAGGCCGTGCTTTATCTGGAGATGCTCCTGGCCAACTGGCTGGTGCGCACGGCGGAACAGATCAGCGGCGAGGTGCTCTCCCTGAGCGCCGAATGGCCGGAATTGCGGCGCTATCTCCTCCGCGAGGATCTTCTCCCCACCCGTAATCTTGAGCGTCTGCGCAACCAGTTGAACGCTCAGCGGCGCTGGCTCAACTGGGTGGAGCGGCCGATCCAGCTGTATGAGAGCCGACGGCCCCTCTTTTGCTTGCGGCCGGGGGGCATCGACCGAATCGATCTCACCGAGCCCAGGGACGGGGAACTCAAGCGCCTGGGATGGCCCCAACAGGTGGTCACCCTTGCCTTGGAGGTGCGCGACGCCCTCGCGCCACAGGCCCAAAACGTGGTGCGGGCCCTGGGCGATCTGTTCGTTGTCCTCCTCACCCGGGTGGTGGGTCGGGCCATCGGCCTGGTGGGTCGGGGCATTGCCCAGGGCATGGGCAGGAGCCTTGGCCGCGGCGCTCCATAATTCAACCCACCTGGCCGCCGAGCCCTTGCCCTTGTCCCGTCTCCCCGCCCTTGCCACCTCCCTTGTGGTGGCTCTGCTGGTGTCGCTGGTGGTGATCGCCTCCCCATGGGCCGCTTGGGCGAGCTTGGACGACGACCGCTACGACGGCAACATCTATGCCCTCTACGCGGGAAATGGCTCCCTGGTGCCCCCTCCCTTGAGCCTCGCGGAGGCCCGGGCCGATCATCGGGTGACGGTGTTGGTGTATTACCTCGACGACAGCGCGGTCAGCAAACGCTTCGCTGGAGCGGTGTCCGAGCTGCAGCGGGTGTGGGGAAACACCATTGAGCTCATGCCCCTGGTGACGGATCCCCTGCAGGGGAGGCCGGATGGGGGGGACGACGACCCGGCCCACTACTGGCGGGGCGTGATTCCCCAGGTGGTGGTGATTTCGGCGGAGGGTCGGGTGGTGTTTGACGCCTCTGGCCCGGTGGACCTCGACGCGATTCATCGCGCCCTGAGTGAAACCACCGGCCTTCCCCTTCCCCCCTCCGCCTCGGAGCGGGGGGCGGTGAGCTTCAACGAACTCAACAGCGGATGGGCGGCGGCTGGTGCGGAGGAGGCACCCCGTGGCTGACCCCCCCCTCCCTTCAGCCCGCCTGGAGCGAGACAGCCTCGGCGCGGTGGAGGTGCCCTCCAACCACTACTGGGGGGCCCAAACCCAGCGCTCCCTGGAGTTGTTCCCCTTCGGGGAGCCCATGCCCCCGGCCATTGTCCATGCCCTTGGCCATCTCAAAGCGGCCTGTGCCGAGGTGAACGCCGAAGGCGGGCGTCTCGATCCCGCCCTCGCCGAGGTGATCGTGGCCGCGGCGGCGGAGGTGGCCAGCGGAGCCCTCGACGAGGAGTTTCCGCTCAAGGTGTGGCAGACCGGCTCGGGCACCCAAACCAACATGAACGTGAACGAGGTGATCGCCAATCGGGCCATCGCCCGTCTGGGGGGGGCCTTGGGCAGCAAGTCCCCGGTGCATCCCAACGACCATGTGAACCTCAGCCAGTCGAGCAACGACGCGTTTCCAACGGCCATGCATGTGGCCGTCTTGGTGGCTTTGGAGCGGCATCTGCTGCCCGCCCTGGAGGCCTTGGTGGCGGCCCTGGCCGCGAAGGCCTCCAGCTTTGCCAGCCTGATCAAAATCGGACGCACCCACCTCCAGGACGCGGTGCCCTTGAGTTTGGGGCAGGAATTCGGCGGCTACCAAGCCCAGCTGGAGCTGGCCTTGGCGGGGCTGCGGGCCACCCTTCCCGCCTTGAGTGCCCTGGCCATCGGAGGAACGGCGGTGGGCACGGGACTGAATGCTCCCCCGGGTTTTGGGGAGGCGGTGGCGGCCCGTCTCTCCCAGAGGATTGGCCTGCCCTTCCATGCCGCGCCCAACCGTTTTCAGGCTCTGGCGGGCCATGAGGCTTTGGCCGCCACCCACGGGGCCCTCACCGTGCTGGCCGGCGCCCTGATGAAAATCGCCAATGACATCCGTTGGCTGGCGAGCGGCCCCCGCTGCGGGCTGGGGGAACTTATCTTGCCCGAGAACGAGCCTGGATCGAGCATCATGCCGGGAAAAGTGAATCCCACCCAATGCGAGATGGTCACCATGGTGGCCGTGCAAGTGATGGGTCACAACACCGCCGTGCAGATGGCCGCCAGCCAGGGCAATTTTGAACTGAACGTCTTCAAGCCCCTGATTGCCCACAATTGCCTCAGCAGCATTGAGCTCTTGAGCGGGGCCTGCGAGGGATTCCGTCGGCACTGCCTCGAAGGCCTGAAGCCCAATGAGAGGCGCATCGCCGAGCATCTGGAGGGGAGCTTGATGCTGGTGACGGCCCTCGCCCCCGCGGTGGGCTACGACAAGGCCAGCGCCATCGCCCGCCATGCCCATGAGCGGGGCCTCAGCCTCCGGGAGAGTGCAAAGGCCCTGGGGGGGATCAGCGATGTGGAGTTTGATCGCTGGGTGAATCCCCAGCGGATGATTTGAGCAGGAGCTCCAGCTCCTCTCGGCTTCCGGGCGCGTCGGGGGCCCCCCGCTGGAAGATCACCAAGCCATCGCGGATGTGGCGGATGCCATAGGTGCGGCCCATGGCCCGCACACGCTCCTGGGATTGCTCCAACACGTCCGCGTCCTCCTCAAACGCCGGGGCGAAGCGCCGCAGCCTGCCGAGATCGGCCACCACCCACTCCACGGGCATGGTCCGCCCCTGTCGATCCCTGTAGGCGATGGCGTTCGGGAAACGAACCAGCACCTCTCTTTGGGCCAGGCGGGGCACCACATAGGTGGTGGCGGCCACGGTGGCCTGGGGGGGCACCATCCTCAACGCTTCCCTGGCCTGGGAGGCACGCCTCAAGGTCTCCGTCATGGGCACATGGACCCAGGGAGAGACGCTGTCGGGGATCAGCCAGGAAAGGGAGCGGTTGGGGTTGCTGGTGAGCGTGAAGAGCAGGGAGAGGGCGACGCAGCCGGCCCAGATCGCCCGAAGCCGCCGCTGGCGGAAGGCGGCGGCGTGGCGTTGCCACCAGAGGGCCGCCCCGGCAAAGAGCCCTGGCACGATCAAAAACGTGTAGCGGATGTTGATCGAGAGGGGATTGTTGCTGCCTTGAGCCAGCAGCAATCCCAACAGGGGGAGCCCCATGAGCAGCCAGCTGTCGATGGAGATCAGCGGCACCAGCATCAGGGGGAGCCCCTGCCCCAGCAGATAACGGAGGGTTTGATCCGGCGGGCTCACCAGCTCCCGGAGCAGCAGGAGGGGTTGGCTGAGGCTGGCGCGAAGCACCTCCAGGCTGGAGGCTTTCTCCTGCCCCCCCACATACTGCCCAAAATTCTCCAGCATGAAGCGGCGGGAATTGTCTTCACTGAACAGGGGCATCAGGGCATTGGTGACCACAACCACCCAGGTGGCCCCCCAGAGGATGAGGGCGAGGGCGATGGGCCAGCGATGGCGCCGACGGATCAGCAGCCACAGGCCGATGCCCACCAGCACCACGCCCGTGTCCTCCCGCACCCAGGGGATCAGCAAGCTCGCCACGGTCCCCAGGACCCAGGAGCGTCGCTCCAGGGCGAGCAGCAGCCCGAACACGAGCACTGGCAGCTGGCACAGATCGGTGAAATTTCCCCAGGTGGGTCCCAGCACCGCGTTGGCGCCAAAAAAACTGAGCGTCACCATCGCCGCCAGATCCTCAGCCAACCAATGGCGCGCCAGCCGGTGGAGCGTGAGGCCGGCGGCCGTGATCAGCAGCACCTGAATCACGCCAAGGGCCCCAGCCCCTCCCAGGCCCACCAGTGGAATCCAGAGGGCCAGCAGCGGTGTGAAATGCTGGCCCAGCCGGTGGTAGCCCAGGGCGGGAGCCTCTCCCGCGTGGATCACGTTGGTGGACAGCTGGGAGGACAGGGTGCTTTCAAAGGGATGGCCCCGCAGGCCGTTCCAGAGCACCTGGGTGAAGATGCCCTGGTCGTAGGAGGCGGTGAACGCGTAGACGCGCCAGGCCTGAATGAGCAAACCCGCGGCCGCGAAGAGGGCGGCGGCCCACCACACACGGCGCCGCCAATGGCGGCTGGGGATGGTGGGTCCCTGGGGAAGGGGCTGGGTCACGGGGAGGCGCTCAGGTGTGGAAAACGTCAAAATGGCGAGTGTTTCCCTCCTCCTCCACAAACACAAGGGGGCGGCACATCGGCAATCGGGAGAGGCAACTGAGATAGCCATCTTTTCCCTTCACCACGCAGCCTCGCACCCCAAGGGAGGGAATCTGAAGGGTTTGGAGCGGTTCCCTAGCGTCCGGTTCGGACTCTGGAGCCTGGAGGGAAATCACGATGGATTCCGGCTCACGACAAGGATTGAGCAGAAATATGGTGGCGGTTTGGTGGGGATGAAGATGAACCTGAGGGGTGTAGAGAAAGCTGACGCGACGCCTGGCCAGCAGCCGATGGCGGTGATGGCTTTCCCTCGCCTCGCTGGTGATTCCGCCAACATTTCCATGCACGGCGCTCCAAACTGAATCCGCATGGCGCCGGTATTCACAGTATCCCCGGTGCGCGCGGCGCAGGTTGAGCAGCTCCCGCGCCTCGGGCCTCAGGGAGGAAGGGTCGTAAAAGGTTCCATGCACGAAGGTGCCCAGAGGCAGGTCGATCTCCCTGGGTTCAATCGTGGTGTAGGTCTCAGCGCCGTGTCGCTCCACCGTGCCCGCGGGCAAGCCCTCTGGATCGAAAAAACTCAGCCTGTGCATCACGTGGATCGGCTCGGCGGTGAGGAGAGCCAGGGTGTTTTCCGCGATGAACCGGGTGCCCGCCACATCCCCCCGCCAGAGAAACAGATCGGAGACGGAGCCCCCGAGGGGGGGACGGGCAAAGGTGGCGTAGGGAAGACTCCAGCGGTGGCGCAGGCGACCGGCGGCCCGGCGCAGGGAGGCGGGGATCGAATCCCTCATCTTGCCGCCCCCGCCAGGAGCGGCAGGCTGAGCCAGGTCCGTTTCACCCGCCCACTTCCCCGGAAGCGATCCTCCTCCCAGAAGAGTTCCGTGGGGGGATGGGTGTGTTCCACGCTCATGGAGGGGGTGGTGAGCAGG
>JBKCPG010000193.1:0-24057 GCA_046309395.1 Cyanobacteriota bacterium
GACCCAAGAGCGCCCATCCGCCCCTGACCGCCCCGAGCACCTGCTCACCCTTTCGGCCCACGACCCCGAAGCCCTCAGGGAGTTGGGGGGGCGGTACGCGGCCCTTCTGACGTCGAGCCTTCCCCAAGGAGCGTTGGCGGATCTCTGCCACAGCGCCAACGTGGGACGCCGCCACCTCCCCTATCGGGCCACCTGGGTGGGCGGCGACGCCCTGGCGCTGCGCGAGGCGCTGACCAGCCAGGCGTTGCCGGTGGCGCAAGCCGCCTCCCCCCCCACCCTGGCCTTCCTCTTCACGGGGCAGGGATCCCAATACCCCGGCATGGCGGGAGAACTGCTGGACACCCAGCCCGTCTTTCGGGAGGTGATTGACACCTGTGAGGGGATCCTCCAATCCCTGGGCGTGTGGCCCGAGGACTGGACCCTCCAGCGGATCCTGCGCCACCGCTCCGGATCCACCGACCCAGAGCCCGCGGTGAGCGCCTTGCTCGAGGAAACGGGCCTCACCCAACCGGTGCTCTTTTCCCTGGAGGTGGCCCTCGCCCGGCTCTGGATGAGCTGGGGCGTGCGGCCCGACTGGGTGCTCGGCCACAGCGTGGGTGAGGTGGCGGCGGCCTGCGTCGCTGGCGTGTTTGATCTGGAGGACGGCCTGCGATTGATTGCCCACCGGAGCCGACTCATGGCCGGCCTCCCGGCAGGGGGCGGCATGCTCGCCCTCTTCGCCGACGCCCCCGCCGTGGAGGCTCTCCTGGCGGAGCACCTCTCCCCCTTGGTCATCGCGGCGGACAATGGCCCTGGCAACGTGGTGGTGGCGGGACCGCTGGAGGCCATCGCGGCCCTGGAGCCCACCCTCAGCGCCCTCGGGATTGGATCCAAGAGGCTGCGGGTGTCCCACGCCTTCCACTCCCCGCTGATGGAGCCGATGGTGGCGGAGTTCAGGAAGCTGGCCGCGGGGATTCGCTACCAGGAACCCCAAATTCCCATCGTCTCCAACCTCACCCGGGAGCCCATCGGGGCCGCCATGGCCGATCCCGAATACTGGTGCCGGCACATCACCGCGCCCGTGCTCTTCGGGCGCGGGGTGCGAACCCTGCGGGAGCGGGGCGTGGGCGCTTACCTGGAGATCGGCCCCAAGCCAACCCTCCTGGAGATGGCCCGCGGCGGTGAAGTGGATCCCGGCGCCCACTGGCTGCCCAGCCTGAGGCCCGGGCGCTCCGACACCCGCCAAATGTTGGAGACGCTGGCGGCTCTCTACCGTCTGGGCCTGCCGGTGGATTGGGAGGCGTTTGATGCCCCCTTCCATCGCCGCCGTCTCCCCCTTCCCACCTATCCCTGGCAGCGCAAGCGCCACTGGGTGGAGGCGACCCCGCCGCCGCGAGCGACGTCAGGGGAGGACGCCGCGGTCGCGATCAGCCCCTCTCCTCTCCCCGAGTTCTTCGTGAGCGGCTGGAGACCCCTCCCCCTTACCCCCTCCATCTCCAAGGTGGAGCCGCCGCGGGGTCAATGGCTGCTGGTCGGCCCCCCAGGCCTCCACGAGCGGTTGGCGCGGGCCTTGCCCGCCGGCCAACGCTGCCGCTGGATTGAGGACCATCCCCACTTTGAGGAGATGGACCCCGATCACTGGCGACTCACCACCAGCGATCCTGAGCACTGGGCCCGCCTGTTCGACGCCCTGGCCACCACACCCCGAATCCTGGGGATCCTGCGGGTGCTGAGCCCCGCCGGCGGCACGGCCTCGGCGGAGGGGCGGCACACCTTCTCCGCGCCCGCGCTGACGCGGGCCGTGCTGGAATTCGACTGGCGGCGGGAGCCGCCCAAGCTGTGGTGGCTGAGCACCCCGGCGGAAGCGGAGGGAGCCAACCTCAGCGCCCAACTGGAGCGGGGCCAGGCCCTGGGGTTCGCCCGGTGCCTGGCCCTGGAGCATCCCGAACTGTGGGGAGGCTGGCTGGAGGCGCCCACCCTCGACACGGAGGCCGCCCTGGGCCCCCTCCTGGCGGAGCTCAACCAATCTTGGCGCCCCGATCGCCCCCTGGAGCTCCAGGTGCGCCACCACGCTGGGGAACGGCGGGTGGCCCGGTTGGAGCGCCTGCCAAAGGCTGAGGCGCTCGGCTCCCCCTGTCGCCGGGACGGACACGTGCTGATCTCAGGGGGTCTCGGCGCCCTGGGTCTGGAGACCGCCGCCTGGCTCCTGGATCAGGGGGTGCCCTCCCTGATTCTGGTGGGACGGCAAGCTCCCTCCGCGGAGACGGAGGCCCGGTTGCGGGCCTGGCGCGAGGGAGGGGCCCGGATCACGGTGGTCCAGGCCGACATCACCGATCCGGCTTCCATGGCGCTTCTCTCCGACACCATCACGGCCTCGGGCTTGCCCCTGCGGGGCATCGTGCATGCGGCGGGCGTGTTGGAGGATGCCGCCATCAGCCGGTTGGACGCGACGCGTTGGGAGCGGGTGTTGGGGCCCAAATGCATGGGGGCCTGGCGGCTCCATGAGCTGAGCTTGACCCACCCCGTGGATGTGTTCCTCCTCTACTCCTCGCTCACCGCGCTGCTGGGCTCACCTGGCCAGAGCGCCTACGCGGCGGCCAATGGCGCCCTCGACGCCTTGGCCAGCCATCGCCGGGCCCAAGGCCTTGCCGCCCTCAGCGTCCAGTGGGGTCCCTGGAGCGGTGGGGGGATGGCGGAGCGCGGCCTCCAGCGCTCCGGCCGCTCGCTCCAAGCCTATGGCGTCGAGCCTGTGCCCGCCTCCGCCTATCTCATGGCGCTCGCGCCCTTGTTCCAAGCCGAGGGCTCCCCGCCGATGGGCGACTTTGCCTCCCCGCCGGCGGTGGTGGGGGTGGCCCATCTACGGCTGAACACCCTCCAAAGCGTCATGGAAGGCCGGCCCCAGGAGGCGTTCCTCTCCGAGCTCCAGGGGGCGAAGGCGGACGGACGGCCCAAGGCCGCCATCTCCCCGCTCCAGGCGGAATTGCGCGCCATCGCTCCGGCGGAGCGAGCCGAGCGGCTGCTGCGCTATCTGCGAACCACTCTCGCTGGCCTGCTGGGGATCCAGGCGGAGGAGATCGGACCCGATTGGCACCTGCTGGAGATGGGAGCCGATTCACTGGTGGTGATGGATGCCCTCACCCAGATCCAAAAGGATCTCGGGCTCATGATCTACCCGCGGGAGCTCTATGCCCATCCCCGCGTCGGCGGCCTCGCCACCTATCTGGCTGAGGCCATCACGGGAACGCCGAGGGAGGCCTCAGCGGCCTCCGCCAAAGCGACCGCGCTCGAGCTGCCCAAGGCCCTGGGCTTCGGCGCGTCCGCCCACCGCGCCCGATCCAGCCCTGGCGCCCCCAAATTGCCCTCAGCCGTGTTCGTGCTCTCTTCCCCCCGGGCGGGATCCACCCTGTTGCGCGTGATGTTGGCCGGCCACCCCGAGCTGTTTTCACCTCCGGAACTGCACCTGCTGCCATTCGCCACCATGGCGGATCGCAAACGGGCCCTGGCCAACTCCCATCTGGGAGAAGGGTTGGAGAGGACCCTGATGGACCTGGAGGGCCTCGACGCCAGCCAGAGCAAGGCCCTCCTTCACCGCTGGGAAGCGGAGGGCCTCCCCATCCGGGAGGTCTACGCCCATGTGCAGGCGCTGGCGGGGGGGCGAAGGCTGGTGGACAAATCCCCCACCTACGCCCTGGATCTCGACACGTTGCGCGAGGCCGAGGCGCTGTTCGAGGCCCCGCTGTTCATCCATCTGGCGCGCCACCCCCACGCCGTGATTCGCTCCTTTGTGGATCTCCGCATGGAACAGCTCTTTGGCCTGGGGGAAGGGGATCCCTATCAACTGGCGGAGATGGTGTGGCGTGAAGCCAATCGCAACGTGACGCGCTTGGCGGAGGAGATCGGGCCGACACGGATTCACCGGATCCGCTACGAGGAGCTGGTCACCCAACCTGAGGCGATCCTCACCTCCCTTTGCGCCTTTCTCGGGGTTCCCTTTCATCCAGCCCTGTTGGCCCCCTACGAGGGGAAACGGCTCACCGATGGCCTGCATCGCCAGTCGCTTTCCGTGGGCGACCCCAACTTCACCAAGCACCAGGGGATTGACGCCTCCCTGGCCGAAACCTGGCAACACGCCCACCTTCCCCGGCCCCTCGAACCGGAGACCGCCCTTCTGGCCAGGTCCTTGGGCTACTCCTTGCCCGAGCCAACCCCCAGCGCCCCTCCCTCCGGCCAGGGGTCGATCAGCGTGGCGTCGTCAGAGCCGCGGGAAGAGTTGGTGGAGGTGGGGGGTCTTTCCCTCCAGCGCTGCGAATGGGGGCCCGTGGACGGTCCGCCGGTGGTGTGCCTGCACGGGGTGCTGGACCAGGGATTGATCTGGGAGCCCGTCGCCCTGCCATTGGCGGCGGCGGGCTTCCGGGTGGTGGCCCCCGATCTCCGGGGCCATGGTCGCTCCGCCCATGTGGGAGCGGGCGGCAGCTATCAAATCCTGGATTTCATCAGCGACGCCGTGGGTCTGACGGATCAGCTCACGGACAGGCCGATGGTCCTCCTCGGCCACTCCCTCGGCACGATCGTGGCCAGCGCCCTGGCCAGCCTGAGGCCCTCGCGGGTGACGCGACTCCTCCTGATCGAACCGGTGCTGCCGGCCCCATCCAGCCAGGGAAACGCGCGGGAGGCGGTCGCCACCATGGTCGACTACGCCCTCTCCCCCCCTCGCCACACGCCGATGCCCGATCTGGCCGTGGCGACGGAACGCTTGCTTCGGGCCCTGCCCGCCCTCTCCCCAGCGTTTGCCAAACGGCTCGCCGCTCGGGCCACCCGGCCCGAGGGCGAAGGCTTGATCTGGCGCTGGGACCCCATCCTCCAAACCCGGATGAGTTTGGGGATGCAAGGTGGCCCCCTCAATCGAGAGGCCTACCTCCAGATGCTCAGCGACCTCCCCTGCCCCATCACGGTGATCCAGGGAGACGCCAGCGGCTTTAACCGGCCGGAGGATCTGGAGGCGCTCCAAGGCGCCATGCCGAAGGCCCGCCGACAGCTCTTGGCGGGGGGCCACAACCTGCTGGTGGAGGCCCCTGAACGCCTCAGCGCCACCGTGCTGGAGGCTCTGAATTGCGCCCGCCGACGCTGATGGCCAACCCTGAACCCCGGGCGCTGGGCGTTGATCTGCTCTGGGAGGTGCCCCTGGGCTTGCTGTCGTGGGGATTTTTCCACCTCAACAAAAGCCTGATTTCGCGCCTCTACCAGCTGGATCTGGAGCGCAAGGCCGACCGGGCCCGGACCTGGCGACTGCTTTCCGCCGACTCCTTGAGCCAGCCGATGAGCTTGCCGGTGCTCCTCACCAAGGGCCCACGCTGGAACACCCATGCCTCCATCGGCACCCTCGGCCCCCTGGAGGTGGCGCGATCCCTGGCGGTGGACACGGCCCGGGCCAACAGCGGCGCCGGGGCCTGGTCGATCGTGATCTATCGCTATCCCCACTTTGAAACCTGGCGGGAGATCGGTTCTCTCGACCCCCAACCCGCCAGTGGATGGACCGAGGTGTCGCTACCGCGGGGGCGCTATTGCCTCGGTGTGCGCTACTACGACGTGGGGCCGGCCGCGGCCATGCCGGCGGTGCGGGTCGATGGGGCCAGCGCGGACACCGTGCCCGCCGAGCCGGTCCCCCTGGGCCTCAATGGGATGTACGCCACCCTGGCGAGCCGCGCCAACCCCTACTACCGGGCCCTGCATCACTATGTGCACCCCATGCTGCGGCTGCGCCGTTGGCTGCCTGAGGCCCTGGTGAGACGGGAGTACCTCCCGGTGGGCGATCCCCTGACCGACTTTCGCTACGACTGGTTTCCCGCTGGCCATGCCCTGGGGGTGCGGGCGGCCTCCAGGCTGAACGACGACTTCCGGATGTTCTTGAGCGTCTACAACCGGGCCAGCCTGCCTGTCCATTCCTGTGAGCTGGGGCCGGGGGAGACCCTCACGCCCACCTTCGCCCAACCGGGGTTTTACTTGATTCGCTTGCGCCCCCGCCGCCCGGACGTGCCCCGATGCCAAGACGATGAACTGAGGGTGGAACGCCGCCGCGGAGAGGCTCTGGAAACCGTTGCTCTAACCTGACGCCCCGCCACGATGGGGTTCAAGCCCCCCGCCAGCTCCCCCATCCACTTGTCTGCCCATGGCCCGCCGAGCCCTCCTCGACTTTGAAAAGCCCCTGATCGAGTTGGAGGAGCAGATCGAGCAGATCCGCCAGCTCGCCCGGGATTCAGAAGTGGACGTGAGCCAACAGCTCCTCCAGCTGGAAACCCTGGCCAGCCGCCGCAGGGAAGACATCTTCCGCTCCCTCAGCCCGGCGCAAAAAATCCAGGTGGCCCGACATCCCCAAAGGCCCAGCACCCTCGACTACATCCAGTTGATCTCCGATCGCTGGTATGAGCTCCATGGCGATCGCCGGGGGGGGGATGACCGGGCCCTGGTGGGGGGGATCGGCCAAATCGGCGACCAACCCGTGGTGATGCTGGGCCATCAAAAAGGACGGGACACCAAAGAAAATGTGGCGCGCAATTTCGGCATGGCCTCGCCCGGTGGCTATCGCAAGGCCCTGCGGCTGATGGAACATGCCGACCGCTTTCACTTGCCCATCCTGAGTTTCATCGACACGCCGGGGGCCTACGCGGGCGTACTCGCGGAGGAACAGGGTCAGGGGGAAGCCATCGCGGTGAATTTGCGGGAGATGTTCCATCTGCGGGTGCCGATCGTGGCCACCGTGATCGGGGAGGGGGGCTCTGGAGGAGCCTTGGGCATTGGCGTCGCCGATCGGCTGTTGATGTTTGAGCACAGCGTCTACACCGTGGCGTCTCCAGAGGCGTGTGCCTCCATTCTCTGGAGAGATGCCGGAAAGGCGCCCGAGGCGGCGGAGGCCCTGCGGATCACCGCCGCCGACCTTCAACGGCTGGAGGTGGTGGACGCGGTGCTCCCCGAACCCTCCGGGGGGAACCATTGGGCCCCGCTGCAAGCGGCGGAAACCCTCAAGGAAGCCCTCCTGGCCCAGCTGCGAGAACTTCAGGCGCTGGAGGAGGAGGAGCTGCTCAACCAGCGCTACGCCAAATACCGCCGGATGGGCCGGTTTCTGGAGAGTTCCGCCCCGGAAGCGCAACAGGTCTCTTAAGGTTTATTTGCTTTTTGTACCGATTTGAGCGTCGCCCTGATCACAGGTGCCTCCCGGGGCATCGGCGCGGCCACGGCTCGCGCCTTCGCCTCCGCGGGATACGGGCTACTGCTGGTGGCCCGTCCCTCCACGGAACTGGCCACCCTCGCGGATGAGCTCCGGTCCCAGGGTGGACGGGTGGAAACCGCCGGAATCGATTTGAGCGATCCGAACGCCATCCACACCGGGATTCATGACCTCTGCTCCCGAGGGCTTCCACCCTCGGTGGTGGTGAACAACGCCGGAGCGGCCTGGACAGGGCCCCTCGCTGAGATGCCCATCGACCAATGGCAATGGCTGATTCAGCTGAATCTCACCAGCGTGTTCCAGGTCTGCCAAGCCGTTCTTCCCTTGTTGCGCCAGGCCAAGGGGGGATTGATCGTCAACGTGAGCAGCCATGCCGCCCAAAAGGCTTTTGCCGGATGGGGGGCTTACTGCGCCAGCAAAGCGGCGCTGGCGAGTTTCAGCCGCTGCCTGGCGGAGGAGGAAAGGGCCCACGGGATTCGCGTGAGCACTCTCACCCTTGGTTCGGTGAACACTCCCCTTTGGGACAGTGAAACCGTTCAAAGCTCCTTCGATCGCCGTGCCATGCTTTCAACCGATCAGGTGGCCCGAACCCTGCTTTTCCTCGCCGAACAGCCCCATCACCAGGTGGTGGAGGACCTCACTCTCATGCCAGCTGTCGGTGCACTCTGACCCTTCCCAATGACCTCCACACTTCCCCCACGCTTCAGCACCAGATCGATGACCCCTGGTGAGACCGATCCCACTCCCGTGAGTGAGCGGATCCGCCAAAGGCTCGAAAGCGCACAGGCCCCCTACTTTGCCAATGACAACATCGCCTCCTTTCTCAGGGAAGGCGATCTTGAGGAGCTGGAGAGCGAAGTCACCGGCAAGGTGCGTGAGCTTCTGCGCAGTTTGGTGATTGATATTGATAACGATCACAACACCGAGGAAACGGCGGAGCGCGTCGCGCGCATGTATCTGCAAGAGGTGTTCAAGGGTCGCTATCTGGAGCAACCGAAAATCGCCAGCTTCCCCAACGTCAAAAACCTAGATGAGATTTACACCGTCGGGCCGATCACCGTGCGATCCGCATGCTCCCACCATTTGGTCCCCATTCTTGGCCATTGCTGGATCGGCATCAAACCTGGCGAGCGTGTGATCGGGCTCTCCAAGTTTTCGCGCGTGGCGGACTGGGTGTTTTCACGCCCCCACATCCAAGAGGAAGCGGTGATCATCCTGGCGGATGAAATCGAGCAACTCTGCAAGCCCAAGGGCCTGGCGATTCTGGTCAAGGCTCAGCACTACTGCATGAAGTGGCGTGGGGTGAAGGAGCTGCAAACCAGCATGGTGAACTCCGTGGTCCGCGGTGATTTCCGCCACGACCCCTGCCTCAAGCAGGAATTCTTCGAGCTGGTGAAGCAACAAGAATCCCTGTTGGGCTAAGGCGCAACCGCGCCCCGTGCCGCTTCCAGTTCCCTGAGCAGCCACCCCACGCGGTCGAGGTCCTTGTACCCCGGCCGCGATTCCACCCCGCTGGAGGCGTCCAGCCCAAAGGGCGTCACCGCCCGCAGCACAGCCCCCACCCGCTCAGGACGGATGCCTCCAGCAAGCCACCAGGGGGCGTGGGGAGACAAGCCCTCCAACCAGGGGAGGGGAATCTGGTGGCCCGTGCCTCCCAACTGGTCGGGCACCCAGGCATCCAAGAGGAGGGCGTCCACCGCGGCGGCGTAAGCACCGCACTGGTCCAGATCCTCCGGCGAGCGAATCCTCAGGGCCTTCCACAGACCCATCCCTGGCCCCAAAGCCTCCCGAAGCTGGCGACACCGCTCCACGCTCTCGCTTCCGTGGAGCTGCACCACCTGATGGCCGTTGCCCACCCTGAGGGTGGCCAGTTCCGTGTCGGAGGGATCCGCCACCACCAGCACCCCCAGGCAGTCCGCATCCTGACGGTGGGCGGCCGCGTAAAGAGGGGCACGCCGCTCCATGGGCAAAAAACGGGGCGACCCAGGCACCGCCACCACGCCGATGGCCTCCACTCCCAGCGCCGCGATGGCCGCCGCCTGGTCGGGGTCCGTCAAGCCGCAGATCTTGAGCCGACATCGCCGCGAGGCGGACGCCGCTGGGGCGGAGGAGGTCTCAGGCACCGGCGGACAAACAGCTGACGAAGACCTTTCTAAGATCGAGTTGAACCATTCTTTTTTGCGCGGATCAAGCTGTGGGTGAAGGCTGGGAGCTCATGCGGATTCGTGGCATCTCCCTGCGCCTGCACCCCACGTGGTTTCTGGTGATGGGCTTGCTCACCTTCGTTTTCGCGAGGGATTACCGGGAATCGCTGGGGGCGACGGTGGGGGCCAACGTGCTCTGGCCCCTGTCGCTGGTCTCGGCGTTGCTGTTGTACCTGTCGGTGGTGCTCCACGAGTTTGGCCATTCCTTCGTGGCCATGAGCCAGGGGGTGAAGGTCCGCAGCATCACCCTCTTTTTCTTGGGCGGTGTCGCCAACACGGAATCAGAATGCCGAACGGCCCGGGGCGAATTTCTGATGGCGGCCGCCGGACCGGCGGTGAGCCTGCTCCTGGCTGGGGCCCTGCTTCTGGGCCGACACGGGGCGTTCCACCTTTCGCCTGCCCTCGGTGAGATGGTGCGGCGGATCGGGGAGCTCAACCTGGTGCTCGCGTTCTTCAATCTGCTGCCCGGTCTGCCTTTGGATGGGGGCCGCATTCTCAAGGCCATCGTCTGGCAAGTCACCGGCAGCCAGCGGCGCGGCGTGGAGGTGGCCAATGGGTTTGGCCGCTTCCTGTCCCTGCTGGCCCTGGGCTTGGGCGTGATGCTGCTGTTGCGGGGGGTGGGCTTTGGGCTGTGGTTGCTGATGCTCGGATGGCTGGGATGGGGGGCCTCCCGCGGCCAACAACAACTGTTGGCGCTCCAACGGCTCCTGGGCGAGATGCGCGCGCGGGAGGTGACCAAGCGCCGTTTCCGGGTGCTGGAAGCCACGGACACCCTGCGGGCCGTCAGCCAGATCCGGCTCAACCCGCCGCCCCCTTCCACCAGTCCCCTCTCCGACTCCCAGGGCCCATCGGCGGGTCCTCCGGATTGGCTCCTGGTGTGTGATCAAGGACGGTGGCGAGGGGTGATCGATGACAAAACCCTCCACGAGCTGCCCATCCAGCGCTGGGATCACGACCGGGTGGCGGATCACATGAAACCCCTGAGCAGCCTTCCCTCGATTCGGGAAGACGCGCCGCTGTGGCAGGCGGTGCTGGCCCTTCATGAGCATCCCCGCCTGTTGGTGCTCGGGGCGGCGGGATTGCCCAGCGGCACCATCGAACGCCCCGATCTGGGAGAGGCTGTGCTGGCTCGGCTCGGGGTGCGGCTGCCGGAGCTGGTCCTCACCCGCGCGCGGCAACAGAACACCTATCCCTTGGGATTGGCGCTGGAACCGGTGGCCAGGGCCATGGCAGAGGCCCCGGACACCTGGTCCGTCAAACCTCGCGCCTCGTAGCGGACAACGGTGGAGGCCAGAGCCCGCCACTCCCAGGGCCGAAGGGGGAGAGGCACGGGGGCGGAGGCACCCACCTCCCGCGACGCGTGGGCCAGCAGGTGGGCCTCAAGGTCGGGTCCCGAAAGGGGAAGGGGAGGAAAGTGGGGGGCTCGAGTGCCAAAAACCGCCTCCCACAGCTCAGCCGGGGGGTCGATCGCCACACTGCCGTGCTGAAGCAGGCGACGCCCCTTCCACAACTGGGCGCTGCCCACCCGTTTGAGGCCGCCGGGATGGACGAGGTCGGCCGCTGTGGCGCTGGCGAAACAGTTGGCCTGGTCGGGACGGCAGGGGGAATCGCCAAACACCAGGGGCTGCCCCATGGCGGAAAACGCCTTCTGGAGCCAGCGGCAGCTGAGGTGATACGCCTCCCGCCGCCGCCGGGGCGGATCGGGCCAGATCAAGGCGTAGGTGAGATCACCACCGTGGAGCACCGCGGAGCCGCCCGTGGGGCGGCGCGTCAAATCCAGTCGGCCCTCGGCGGCCAGGCGCGACCAACGGGGATCCAGCCAGCGCTGATGCTTGCCCAAAGAGAGGGTGGGCCGGCTCCACCGGTAGAAGCGCAGCAAGGGTCCCGACCAGGCACCGGAGATCACCCGCTCCAACAGCCAGGCATCCACGGCCATCTGCCAGGCGCCGCTGAGGGTGCAGGAGGGCACCCACCCGAGAGGGTGAAGCCCCCAGCCCTCAGCCACGGGAAGCGAAGGCCCAGAACCCCGGATCGAGTTCGTAGCCGAGCACGGCCGCCATCTGACCCAGACCCTGGCGGCAGTCGAGGCCAGCGGCCCGGGAGAGGGCATCCAGCTGGAACAGGCGATGGCTGATCCAGAGCTCCAGGGCGTCCGGGGCAAACTGCAGACCCTCGTTGCGGCTGAAGCGGTGGGGAAGGAGCATCGCCACATGGCGGGCCAAGGTTCCACTGGCCCGTTCCAGGAGGAGGGGCAACCAGGGCACCTCCGCGTCCGCCCGCAGGCACCAGAGCCTCACCTCAGGGATTTCAGAGAGTTCCCGGGGATCGTCATCGGGGGTGGGCCAGAGCAGTCGCAACTCCAGCTGGCCACTGAGGGGGAGGAGCTCCGCGGGCGACAGGGCCGCGACGGCGGCCAGGGGAGAAAGGTCGAGCTCTCGAATCCGCTCGGCGCTGACCATCACGACAACTGGGGGATGGGCCATCAAGAGCTGTGACAGGGCCTGCGGTAGAGCTGGACCGTAGCGGGCTGACGGCAAAGAATGGTGCCGTCGCCCTTTGGAACACCCATGCTGACCCAGACGCAAATTTTGATCGCCCTCGTGGTGGCCGCCCATGCGGGAGTGCTGGCCGTACGTTTGAGTTTCAGCCTGTTCAAGGCTTGAGGCCAGGGGGGTTGGCAAAGCCCAAGAGGGGCGCTAGAAGCGGGGCCAGTTTTCGGCTTGCCCGGTGCGCCCCTCCACCCTCCCCAACTCCTCCGCCAAGCCCTCCAAACGCCGCCCCAACGCCACTGGATCGGCTCCGGGGTCTATGAAAAGCCAAGAGCCGGTTCGGCCTCCCCGCCACCCCTCCTCCCCCTCCCGGCCCGTTCCCTTGACGGTGTCCAGCGGAGCGGAAGCCCACTCTCTCAACGAGGAGCGCCGGGAGCTGATGTGCAGCCTGATCGGCTTGAGCGTGAAGTTGGGTTTGGTGGTGATGGCTGGGGTGAGTTTGTGTCGCTTGGCCAGCGCCTACCAGGAGCGGATGGATCGCCAGGGCGAGCTGGCGGCCGTGCTGGAAATTGAAAGCGCCCAACTGGCGAAGGCCCGGGATCGCTTCGATCAACTGTTCATGATCGAGGGCGAGCAACGGTTGATTCGGGAGCAGAGTCAATGGATCGCCCCCAATCGCCTGCGGGTGGTGTGGCGCTCGTCGGATCCCTCCCAGGAGCGCCCCGCCCTGGCGATGGGATCAGCCTCCTCCGCCTCCCTCACCCAGCGCCCCTAAGCGAGTGATGAGTGCCCCGGTGGCAACGGGTCAGCCCGTAAGTTGGGGGGCCTTTCTTCCTTGTCCATGAGCGGCCTTCAAGGCGTCAGCGGCGTCCCAGGCACGGTTTTGATCACAGGGGCCTCCTCTGGAGTGGGGCTGTTTGCCACCAAAGCCCTGGCTGATCGGGGTTGGCATGTGGTGATGGCCTGCCGCGACCCGCTCAAGGCCCGTCGGGCCCAAGCGGCCCTGGCCATTCCCGACCACTCTGTTACCCATCTGCGGGTCGACCTGGGAGATCTGGAGAGCGTGCGCCAGCTGGTGGAGGCCTTTCACGCCACGGGCCTGCCACTGGACGCCCTGGTGATCAACGCGGCGGTGTACATGCCACGGCTGAAAGAGCCGAAGCGATCCCCCCAAGGCTATGAGCTCTCCATGGCCACCAACCATCTGGGCCATTTCCTGCTGATCCACTTGTTGCTGCCCGATCTCGAGCGCTCCACCCATCCCTCCAGGCGCCTGGTGGTGCTGGGAACGGTGACGGCCAACTCCAAGGAGCTGGGTGGCAAGATTCCCATCCCGGCACCAGCGGATCTGGGGGATTTGGCGGGATTCGCCGCAGGGTTCCAAGCCCCGATCAGCATGGCCAATGGCCAACCGTTCAAACCGGGAAAGGCCTACAAAGACAGCAAGCTCTGCAACATGATCACCACCCAGGAGTTGCATCGTCGGCTCCACGGGAGCACGGGAATCGTCTTCACATCGCTCTATCCGGGCTGCGTGGCGGACACGCCGCTGTTTCGAGACACCCCCAAGGCTTTCCAAACCATTTTCCCTTGGTTCCAGAAAACGATCACAGGGGGCTACGTGAGCCAGGCCCTGGCCGGCCAGCGGGTGGCTGATGTGGTGACCGATCCAGCGTTTGCCGTTTCCGGGGTGCATTGGAGTTGGGGAAACCGGCAACGCAAGGATGGGCAACAATTTCGTCAAGAACTCTCAGACAAGGCGAGCAACCCAGTCACCGCAACCCGTCTCTGGGATCTCTCGTTGAAACTGGTCGGCCTTTGAGGTCCCCTCGCCCCCCTTGGTGGTGGGGAGAGACAAGGCAAATCGCCCTGGCGCTGCTAACACACCTACAGCCGCACGCTCCTCTCCATGTCTCGCACCCTGCGCTGGGTGCTTGGTCTGCTGCTTGTCGCTGGCCTGCTCATCGGCGCCTTTCTGTATCTGCCCTTCCGTTCCTGGTTGCCCGGGGGCACCGTGGGTGATGTGTCCACCCGGCTGGTGGTAAACGGCCCCGCCTTCAACCCGCTGTTTCCCAAACCCCATCCCGGGGAGCAGTTGATCTTCACCCAGGAGAAGCGGGGCTTCAGCCAAGCGCGATTGAAGGAGGGCGACACCGTCAAGGCCTTGCTTTCGATCTCCGACGTGATCACGTCCCCAGCCACCCGAGCCAAGTTCAGCGGCGCCACCCAGGAGCTGCGGGAGTGGCCACTGGTGGATCAGGGAAGCCAGGCCAGTGCCCTGCTGGTGGCGGATCGGTTTCAGGTGAAGGTGATCGGGCAGGGTGCCGGGCTGACCCCGGAAGACCGGCACGATCTGATCAATGCCTTTGATCTCAAAGCCCTCGCGGCCCTGAAGCCGGCCACCGGTTCGGAACCCCGCGCCCTGCCCGCCGGCAAGGGCTCACCGCTGAAACTGCCGCCGCCGCGGCGCCAACAGGCGGCGGCCCCCACCGCCCCCACCGCCAAGTCCGCCGTCCTGGAGCCCGCCGCATGAGCGCCACCGTTCTTGAGCGCCTTGAGCGCCTGCCTCGCCGCAACCTCACCGTTCTCTCCCTGAGGGGAATCAGCACCCTGGTGCCGGGGGGGTGGCGGAACGTCACCAGCGCGGAGGAACTGATCAGCGACGTGCTGGGCAGCAACGATCCCGATCTGTTGCGACAGGTGCGCGAGCGGGCCGACCAGCTCAGCCGCGCCCGCCACGAGGGCTACACCCGCGCCATGAGCCTGTACGACGCGGTGAACCGGTCGCAAAAAGCGGCGGGCGGGTTGCGGGTGCTGGCCAATGTCACCGGAGGGCTGCCCCTGGTGAAGCGGCTGGCCGATCTCACCCCACCCAGCGACACCCTGCAGGCCGCCGATCTGAGCCTAAAGGTGGCCTCGGAGATGCTGGCCTTCACCCAAGTGAACGGGCTGCCCGGCAACAGCTTCTCCGACTTTCGCGCTTCGCTCCAGGAGTACGCCGGGGAGGCCAACGTGCGCATGGCGGCCCTGGTGTGCTTTGACGCCCTGCTTCCCCTGGGGGATCAGGCGCTGGAGCGGCTGGATGGCCTGCTGGGTCGGGTGGGCGGCCAGGAGCTGCGCCAGCTGCCGGCCTACGCCGGCATGGCGGCCATGATCCCGGGCCGGGGCGATGAAGCCCATCTCAACTTCCTGCGGCGGGGGGTGGACACCTGGCTGGACTGGGCGGGGGGCTTTGTGGGCCAGCTGGGCCTCACAAGCCAGAGGGCCGTGCGCGCCTTGGAAACCACCCTGGGTCCCTGGCAGGGAGGCTTCCAGCAGCTGGCGATCTTTCTCGACGCCTTCACCGACACCTACCAGCACACGGGCGTTCAGGCCGTGGCGCGGCGGTTGGTGGAGCGGGCGGCCGCGGAAATCTGAGCGAGACACAGCCATGCGTTGGAGTGACGGGCGTCGCAGCGACAATGTGGAAGACCGCCGGGGCCGGCCTGGTCCCGTGGCGGCGGCGGGAGGCATCGGCCTCGGCGGCCTGCTGCTCGCCGTCGTGGTGGGGTTGCTCGGCGGCGATCCGATGGTGGTGATTCAACAGATGGGCGGAGGAGGCGCCATGGGCCCAACGGGTCCAGCGCCCACCAGCCGGCCTCGGCAGCCCACGGCGGCGGAAAACCAGCTGGCGGATTTTGTCTCGGTGGTGCTCGCCGACACGGAAGACACCTGGCACAAGGAATTTGGCCAGGTGGGACGCAGCTATCGCCCCCCCAAGCTCGTGATCTTCGACGGGGTTGTGGCCTCGGCCTGCGGCCAGGCGTCTGGAGCGACGGGTCCCTTCTACTGCCCGCTGGATCAGAAGGTGTACATCGATCTGAGCTTCTATCGCCAGCTGCGCCAGCAGCTGGGGGCCCCGGGAGATTTTGCCCAGGCCTACGTGATTGCCCATGAGGTGGGCCACCACGTTCAGAACCAGCTCGGCATCGCCCAGAAGGTGAGCCAGATGAAACAACGGTTGCCGGAGGCGCAAGCCAACCAGCTCTCGGTGCGGCTGGAGCTTCAGGCCGACTGCCTGGCGGGAGTGTGGGCCCACAACACGGCCACCCAGCGCCGCACGTTGGAGGAGGGAGACATTGAGGAGGCGATGAACGCCGCGGCCCGCATCGGAGACGACACCTTGCAACGTCAGAGCAGCGGCCGGGTGCGACCCGATTCCTTCACCCACGGCACCTCGGAACAGCGGCAGCGGTGGTTTGCCACCGGCCTGAAAACCGGCGACATCAACAGCTGCGACACCTTCAGCCGGAGGGCCGTCTAAGAGGGGGTGGAGTTGGGGAGGACGTGGCGTCGGTCGGTGTCGTCCAGGGGACGTCCTGGCGAATCAGTCGAGCGACCGGGGATCCAATGGCTGCCAGATCGCGTCTCCCTCCATGCCCCCCGCCAGCTCCGCCCCTTCACCCTCGGGGAACCCCGAAGTCCACGAGCGCCCG
The DNA here is from genome assembly GCA_046309395.1 of Cyanobacteriota bacterium. Classification (GTDB taxonomy): domain Bacteria; phylum Cyanobacteriota; class Cyanobacteriia; order PCC-6307; family Cyanobiaceae; genus Cyanobium. Next base: position 16,370 of record JBKCPG010000193.1, read on the forward strand.
CTCAAGACCGGCGGCCACTGGTGGGGGGGAGCCGAGGAGCACCCACGAAGGGGAGAGTGGCGTCGCCGCGCCCTGACTCGAGATCAAGACAGCGTTGGCACAGCCCCCTCACCCGATCTGTGGCCGCCAACCACACGGTGGTTGGGTGGGGCGAAGCGGAAGCGGCGCGGGGGAGGGTCTCAGCTCTGGCGAGGGGCTCTACTGGCGGCCCTGGCCCTGGGGGTGAGCGGTTGTGGAACAAAGATCCCACCCTTCCCTTACTCCCTCAACGGGCCGGAATTTTTGCTGTTCTATGGCCTGCTGACCAGCGTCACCCTGCTCCTGGTGCGTTCAGCGGAGGATCGGCTGGGGGAAGCGAGGGCCCATCTGTTCGGGGACCGCTGATGGGAGCGGTGTGGGTTCTGGGCCTGACGCGCCTGATCCAAGGGTTGGCGGCGGGAAAACCTGTGCTCTTTTTGATCTTCGCCCTGTCTTTGGTGAGCGCCGCCCTCGTCCTGATCCAGCTCACGGATGAGTGGACTGGAGGGGGACGGCGAGGCTCCCGCCGGGATTGCCAAGGCCGCCAAACCGCGACCGCGTTGCTTGGGTCAACCCCAACCAGCCTTTAGTCGAAGCCGAGCAAATCGAAGATCTCCCGATCTTTGAGAGATTCGGCGTAAAGGGGTTCAACGTTTTCGAGCATGGTGCGGGCCAAGTTGAGATACTCCTGTTGCACGGCCTCCACCTCGGGGCTGGGCTCCATCTCAAAGATGGTGCATTTTTTGAGGCGGGAGCGGCGAATGGCGTCCACGTCGCGGAAGTGAGCCATGGTTTTCATGCCCACCCGCTCGTTGAACTTATCGATCTGGTCGGTGTCGAGGCTGCGGTTGGCCACCACGCCACCCAGGCGCACCTTGTAATTTTTCGCCTTGGCCTGGATGGCCGCGATGATGCGATTCATCGCGAAGATGGAATCGAAATCATTGGCCGTCACGATCAGGCAGTAGTGAGCGTGCTGCAGGGGCGCGGCAAAGCCACCACACACCACGTCGCCGAGCACATCAAAGATCACCACATCGGTGTCTTCCAGGAGGTGGTGTTCCTTGAGCAGCTTTACGGTTTGGCCGGTGACGTAGCCACCGCAACCGGTGCCCGCCGGTGGGCCGCCGGCCTCGATGCACTGCACGCCATTGAACCCCTCGAACATGAAATCTTCCGGGCGCAGCTCCTCGGTGTGGAAATCCACGGTTTCGAGGATGTCGATCACCGTGGGCACCATTTGCTTGGTGAGGGTGAACGTGGAATCGTGCTTGGGATCGCAGCCGATCTGCAGCACCCGCTTGCCCAATTTGGAGAAGGCGGCCGAGAGGTTGGAGGAGGTGGTGGATTTGCCGATGCCGCCCTTGCCATACACGGCGATCACCAAGGCGCCCTCCTCAATGCGCAGGCCGGGATCCTGGTGCACCTGCACGCTTCCTTCGCCATCGTCCCGGGGGCTGCCACCAGCGGGGCGGCTGCCTGTGGTGGAGGGGGGCTGAAGGGTGGTGGTCATGGGGAACCGGGAAAGGCCAGGGGCACTGCCATTCATCCAAAGACAGCCGACGGAGGGTTGTGGGGGGATCTCGCAAAGCGAAACAAAAGGGTTTCGCAAGGCGGGAAGCCCTCGGTGGTGGGGCTGAGGCTGGCGATGAATCAGGCCCCTCGCCCAACAACCAAAGGAGGCCAGAACATGGTGCCACCATGGACATCTCCAGCCTCCCAGTTGCCTCGTCGCGGCCGGCCCGCTGGCCCTGGGGGGCATGGCCCTGGCGCTTCTCTCCGTCCACCCCCTGATGCTGGTGAGCGTGGCGGGGGGACTGTTAGCGGCGCTGGCCCTGACCCGCCAGATGCTGGGCGCCGACGGGTCTGGAGGGGGGCGCGGCCTATTCCAGGCCAGCGCCAACGGCGGCGGGAGCGGCGGGAGCGGCGCCTGTGGGGAGTGCGGCGGCGGTTGTGGCTGAGCGAGCGGGCGGCTGAACGACCATGGTTCTCGCCCGCGTGGACTGGTCCGGCCCAGACGCGGCGGAAACGGTCTAAACGCGGAGGAAATGCAAGTCGTGCCAGGAATGTGGACGCGCCTTGGCGGCGGTGCACAGGCCGCGGAAGCCCCAGAATTTGATGGCGCTCGATCTGGCCTCGAGCGGATGGATGGAGCCGCCCTGAGATGACCACCACCCCTGAGGCCCTGCCCCCCTGGCGCGCGGTGCTGCGGGGGGCCCGCGAGCGGGAAGGGAAACGCTCACCCCAGGGCCGTTGGCTCCAACTGGCCACCGTGGCCACGGATGGCACCCCCCGGGTTCGCACGCTGGTGTTTCGCGGCTGGGCGGCCGCGGCCAGCCTGGATCTGCTCAGCGATGGGCGGAGCGCCAAGGCCGCCGAGCTGGCCCGCCAACCGGCGGTGGAGCTCTGCTGGCTATTGCCCCGGGCCCGGGCCCAATTTCGTCTGCGCGGCGTGTTGGTCAACCCGCTGGCGGCGGAGGAGCGGCGGGAGCGGGAACGGCACTGGCGGGCCCTCACTCCCGGCGGCCGGGCCCTGTGGGGGTGGCCGCCCCCAGGCGAACCCTTTGATCCCCTCGCGCCCTTCCCCGAAGCCCTCCCGAAGGAGGCGCCCCCGCCAGCTCACTTTTGGCCGCTCCGCTTGGCCATCAGCCAGGTGGAAGCCCTCGAACTCACGGGCCATCCCCACCGCCGCCGCCGCTGGCGGGCGATCACGGGCTGGCTGGAAGAACCCCTCAATCCCTAAACGATGGACCCTTGCGGAGGGACCCCAAGATCATCCCCCTCACCTCCAGGCCCCAGAGGGACCGGCGGCCTGAGCTCAAGTCGTGGGCTCACCAGCTACCTCAGCCGAGCATGGGGAGAGTTGTCTCGACAGGGGACATCAAATGGGGCGCGATTTCGTTGAGGCTATTGGCGGACGATCCACTCTTTGTGACCATGTCAAAGCCATGTCTCGCACCGGTCTGAAGATGTGATCAAGGATCGACTTGACGAAAAAACAAAGGTTGGGTCAAGGAAACTCGGGTAACATGGCGTGCCCCTGGCCGCGTGCCACAGATGATTCAGCCATGACGCCTCAATCCAGAAGCATGGCGGCCAATGTCCATCCATCGAAAAAGACAGGGTATCGACCGGATATTGACGGACTGAGAGCGGTCGCGGTGATCGCGGTGATCATCAACCACCTGGAAAAGACATTTCTTCCGAGCGGCCACTTAGGGGTGGACATCTTCTTCGTGATCTCAGGCTTTGTCATCACGTCCTCACTGATCAACCATCAAAGCAAAGACTTCCAATCCTTTCTGCTTGGTTTTTATGAGCGTCGATTTAAACGACTGCTGCCCGCACTCATTGTTTACACCATCATCGCCAGCCTGCTGATCTGCCTGGTCAACCCGAATCCCGGGCTATCGCTCAGAACAGGCATGGCGGCGTTATTCGGGTTTTCGAACGTTTATTTGCTATCTCAGGAATCCAACTATTTTTCCACCGACTCGGACATGAACATCTTCACCCATACCTGGTCGCTGGGGGTGGAGGAACAATTCTATTTATTATTTCCACTTTTGGTTTGGTTCACAGGGTTAAAACAGGACGCGACCCGCAAACAGGCTTTTCGCTTCGCATCCATCTTGGGAGCCCTGATGTTTGTGTCCTGGCTTGTCTATAAGTCACTTTCCGCAAGCAACCCATCGGCGGCATTTTTTCTCATGCCTGCGCGGTTTTGGGAACTTGGCAGTGGCTCCCTGTGTTTTCTACTTTCCTATTACGGCCCTAAAAATCTGCTGAAGAGATTTCATTATCCCTTGCCGTTCCTCGGCATGATTTTAATCTGCTTGTCGGTTCAAGCACAACCCTGGTTTTCCGCCTACAGGCTCACCACACTCCTGGTCCTGCTCACAACCCTTCTGCTTCTCAGTCTCCAACCCGGGACGTTTTGCCGCAATCTTCTTAGCCTCAAACCGCTGGTCACAGTTGGGTTGATGTCGTATTCCCTCTATTTGTGGCACTGGGGGTTCACCTGCTTGGCGCGCTGGAGCATCGGCATCAATCAATTCTCCATACCCTTGATTCTTGGCTTGACGATCGCTAGCTCCGTGGCCTCTTATGTGGCGATTGAGAATCGATTCAGGTACCGACTACCCAAGTTAAAAGCCAGCAACGTGCTGGCCATTGGCCTGGCATCTTCATCCGTCGCCGCGGGCTTTGTGTTTCTCCTGTCGAATTGGTTGCATCCCAAGTTTTTCATGAGTGTGAACAATCCCTTGGACAGATTTGACGAGATTAATAGCTTCTCTATCTATGACAATTGCAATTACTATTATGGTATGAGGAAATTTAATGCGGCCGATGATTTCGCGAGATGCACGTTTGAACCCCTCTCCGCTCAACCCGTCGAGAGGTCGAAGAAAGCACCCCACATTTACTACCTGGGCAGCAGTCACGCCTCCCAGCTCACTGGATTGATGGAACACCTACAAGCCATCACCAATCATCGACAAACCATGCTCGTGATTCATGCCATCATGAATCCACCGCTTCCCAAGGCCTTAGTGGGACCGCCCCACAACAAAGAAGCTTGGACGGATGACGCCATCCTGATTCAGAACAAGATCGCCACCCACATTTTTCGAACCGCTCAACCTGGAGATGTGATCGTGTTGGGCAATCAACTCGTGGCTCTTGCCACCTCAGCTGGGGATTCGCAAGAAACGGCCAACAACAAAACCGTGGCCATGAAAGCATGGCTTCAACAGTTGGCCGGCTTTCTCGAAGAAGCACAACAGCGCAATCTTAACGTGGTCGTGCTGATGCCCATTCCTCACTTTAATCCCGTCCAGGGATTGACAAGAGAACTATGCACTCCAGCCTGGTTTCGGCCTTCTATCCCCAAAAATTGCTTTGTCTCCCGCGACCGTAAGGACATTCAAACAACCTTGGCATCGATCAATCAAGACTTAAAGGCCATGCGCCTCAACCATAAGAATCTCTATCTTTTCGATCCGTTTACCACCATCTGCCCAGGCCGCACATGTCAAAACTTCAACAAAGACGGCCGATTATATTCGGATCATTGGCACCTCAACAACCGGGGGTCTCGGCTCCTGAGCGAACCATTCCTCGCGTTCCTGGATGCACACCATCTGAGGTGAGCCACACACTCCACCCAGCCCGCTTGTGAATTTGGCGCTGGCCTCAGTCAGGCTCGGCGGCGAGCCTCTTGCGCAGGTCGTCGTTGAACTCCCTTAGCACCGAGCGGGGGCTCACCTCATCCAGCAGCTCCACGATGCGGTTCACCTCGGCCTGGCTGAGGGAGCGATTACCGGTGACCGCCTCGAAGTTGGCTTTCACCACGTGGTCGCGAATTTCCTCCAGGGAAGCCTTCGCGGCCACCATGGAGGCCACGAAGGGGTTGGAGTGGGCGGCCTGGATCAGGGCCTTGTTGAGCAGCTCGTAGGAGAGCTCGCCCTTTTTGTTGGTGTAGGCCTTCACGATCGCCGCGTAATCGGCGCTGTTCACCGTGGCCACCGCTTCGGCGGGGGCCTCCTCGTTGAGGTCGGCCGGCAGGGGGGCATCGGCGCTGGCGCTGCCCACGGCGGCGGGGGAGCGCACGGGGCCGCGACTGGAGTAGGGCAAGCCGGAAGTGAGGTCGAGGGCCTCCTGGAAGGCCTCCAGGGGATAGAGATCGGCGGGGGTGTTGTGGGCGGGATCGGCGCCGCCGCTCTGGCGATTGAGCAGGGCCAACCCCGGCTGGGCCGTGTCGTTGCGGAGGATCACCACACCCACCTGGCCGCCCCGCAGTTTCTGGCGGTAGGCCACGGCCTCCAGGGTGGACAGTTCAACGAGGCGGGTGCGGATGACCATGAAGGGGAGAACGGACCCCCGCAACGCTAGTGACAACCGCGTCGCCCGCCCGCGGGGAAGGCCACCATGGTGGTGATGTTGTGGAGCTCACCCATGGAGCTGATCTTCAAGGGTTCCAGCCAGCGCCGCGTGCTGGCTCTCACCATCGACGACGCGCCCAGTTCAGGACGGGAGGATCCGACAGGCGGAACGGCGGCTCTGTTGGATCTGCTGGGGGAGCTGAAGATCCCCGCCACCTTCTTTTGCATCGGCGAACGGGTGAGGGCCCACCGGGGGATGGCCGCCCGGGCGGTGGCCGAGGGCCACGAGCTGGGCAACCACATGTGGCGCGACCAGTGGTCTGTCCTGCTCTCCGAGGACGCGTTTCATCAGCAACTGGAGCTGACAGAGGAGGTGATCCAGGCGGATCTGCGCCAGGCGGGCCAACCCGCCACGCCCCTGAAGTGGTTTCGGCCCAGCGGCGGCTGGCCCACGCCCCAGATGGTGGGGTGGGCCCAAAACCGGGGCTACCGCACGGTGCTTGGCTCGATCTGGCCCTTCGATGGCCTGAAGGTCCCCTTGCTCAGCGCGGAGAAGCGCCTGGAGCTGCAGGAAGCGTTTGTGGAACGTTTCGCTCACCCCGGCGGCATCCTGGTGATGCACGACACTCCTGAGGCGAATCCCCTCACCCGGGAGACCCTACGAACGGTGGTGCCGCGTTTGAAGGAGGAGGGGTACGGGTTTGTGACGTTGTCGGCATTGCTGGGGTGAGGATCCATCGCCTCGGAAACGGACACCTCAGCTCCTATTTTTCCAGCTGGGCGGAGCGGAGCATGTCCGAATCCGCCGGGGGCAGCGCGAGGTAAGGAGGTTTAGGTTGCCCTTCAGTGGTAACACAGAATTGGTAGTAGAGATCTTCAGCCTGGCCATACTGGTCGTTGTAGATATTTTGCCAGGAATAGCCGTCGCCGCTCACATTGAATGTTTTGTTGGCGCAATTCAGGCTCAGCCAGGTGGCCCGCACCGCCGCGCCATCGGATTTCAGAGCCCGGTTGTAGAGGCCCAGGGTGGCCCAATTGGCGGCGGTGGAAAAGAGGGGGATGCCGCGGGCAAACTCCTTGGCCGCGTCAGATCCTGGTTTGATCAAACGCTTCACCCGCACGAGAACCCCGGCGCGCGTTTGGCGGGCGGAGAGCAAGTTGATGCCCGTGTTCTGAAAGGTGCCGCTCCAATCGCCATGGGGCTTGGCTTCCGTGGTGCCGTTGATCAATGTGGCGCGGCCAGCCGTGGGGGGAGGGTCATCGGCTTGGGCCTCTACAGCGGCGGGGGCCAGAATGGCGGCCAGCACCACAGCGGTGAAGAGCAAAGGATGGGCCATCCGCTCCTTGCACAAAAGCCGAGAAAATATAAAGGTTGGCTCCGATCACGGCGACAAAGCTGGGCCAGTTGCCCCCATGGACTCCCGCCCCTGGGCCCAGCCCTCAGCGGCTGAAGTGGGCCTTGGCGTCGTAGAGGGTTTCGGAGGTGATCTGGGCGAGGCCCCGCTCACGGGCGAAGGTTTCGGTGTTGCGTCGCACCTTGCCGCGCACAAAGAAGGGAATCTTGTTCAATTCCGCCTCGCCATCAGCCGTCCACACCGGCTCACCGCTGGCGGCCGGGGCCGCCGCCGGGGGGGCCTCCACCAAGGCGACGGCGGTCGCGGTGGCGGTGGCCGTCGCCGTGGCGGTGGTGGCGGCTGGCGTCAGCCCCCCCTCATGCACCGGATCCGCGGCCGGGCTCACTGATGGCGCCCCGTCGCCCAAGTGGCTGCGGTGGCCATCCACAAA
>JBKCPG010000194.1:0-5295 GCA_046309395.1 Cyanobacteriota bacterium
AGATCGACGATCAGGATGCCGTTTTTGGCCGCCAGGCCGATGAGCATCACCAGGCCCACCTGGGCGAAGATGTTGAGCACCTCGCCGCGGGCCGCCAAAAACAGCAGCGCCCCCAGCATGGCGGTGGGCACCGTCATCAAGATGATCAGAGGATCGGTGTAGCTCTCGTATTGGGCGGAGAGCACCAAATAGGCGGTGAGGATGCCCAGGGCGAACACCACGATCGCCAGGGCCCCCGCCCGGATTTCCTCTCTGGAGATGCCGGTCCAGTCGTAGCTCACGCCACTGATGGACAGGTCATCGAAGAGGCGGCGGATGTCGTTGATCGCCTGGCCGCTGCTGCGGCCAGGCGCTGGATCTCCCTCCACCTTGATGGCGCGGAAGAGGTTGAAGCGGGGGATCACCGCCGGGCCGGTGGCGGGTTCGACGCGGATGAATTCCGACAGGGGCACGGGCTCGCCGGCGGCGTTCTTGGTGTAGAGCCCTCGCAGCTGATCGGGGTTGGCGCGGAAGCGTTCATCCGCCTGGACGAACACCTTGCGCACCCGGCCCCCCTCGAAGGTGTCGTTCACATAAAAGGAGCCGATGTTGAGGCTGAAGGCCTGCATGGCGCTTTGGAAATCCACCCCCAAAGAGGCCATGCGATCCCGATCCACCAGGATTTGCAGCTGGGGCGCCTCCGGGGAAAACTGGGTGAACACCCGATCAAAGAGGCCACTGGCGTTGGCGGAGCCGATCAGTCGCTGGGCCGCCTCGAAGAATTGGGAATCGGAAAGGGCGTCGCCGCCGCGGTTGAGCATCTGGAATTCGAAGCCCCCGCCGGTGCCGTAGCCGGGAATGGCCGGTGGCTCAACGACGATGATGCGCGCCTCCTCGATGGCGGCGAACTTGCGGTTGAGGCGCCGCACGATGGCGGCCATCGACTGGTCGGCGCCGGTGCGCTCGCTCCAGTTGCGGGTGCCGAAGAAAAACAGGCCCCGGTTGGGGGCGTTGCCGGCCAGGCTGGCGCCGCTGAACAGCGCGGCGTTCTCGATGGCGGGTTCCTCCCGCAGGATCGCGGCCACCCGCTGGTTGACCCGCCGCGTGGTTTCCAGGGAGCCGCCGTCGGGCGCCTGCACGAGGCCGATGGCGTAGCCCTGGTCTTCCACCGGCACGAAGCCGCTGGCGATGGTGTTGAAGGCCACGGCGGTGAGGGCGATGCCCGACAGCAGCAAGCCCATGATCAGGGCGCGGTGGGAGAGCACCCAGGCCAGGCCGCGGTGGTAGCCCCGCTCAATGGCGCCGTAGCCCCGGTTGAACCCGCCAAACAGCTCCGGCGTGGCCCAGCCGAAGAGCCCGCCGCCGGCGGCGAAGGCCAGAACGGCAATGGGGTTGGCCACCCCCGCCAGCACCAGTCCGGCCACGCCGCCGCCGAGGCTGAACGGCAGCCGCAGGGGCAGGCCGGTGAACAGGCTCGCCACAAAGCCCACCAGCACGCCAGCGGCCAGGGCGCCCATGGCGCCAAGGGCTCCTCCCCCTCCGGCGGCGAGCAGGCCGTAGATGAACCCCACGGCGGCGCCGGCGATGGCGTAGGTACGGCGACCCGGCGGAGTCCCCTCCCAACCCAGCAGCAACGCTGAGAGCATGGGGGAGAAGGTGAGGGCGTTGAAGGTGGAGATCGCGATGGCGAAGAGGATGGTGGCGGCGAACTGGCGGTAGATGGTGCCGGTGGCGCCGGGGAAGAAGAGCACGGGCACGAACACAGCGAACAGCACCAGGGTGGTGGCGATCACCGCGCCGAACAGGCCGTCCATGGTGGTCTTGGCCGCCTGCAGGGCTCCCATGCCGGAGGCCTTGTTGGTGGCGGTGGTCTCGATGATCGTGATCGCGTCGTCCACCACCAGGCCGGTGGCCAGCACCAGGCCGAAGAGGGTGAGTTGGTTGAGGGTGAAGCCAAACACCAACACCCCGAGGAAGCTGCCCACCAGGGCCACGGGGATCGCGATCGCGGGGATCAGGGTGGCTTTCCAGTCTTGGAGAAAGAGGAAGAGCACGAGCACCACCAGAATCACCGCGTCCCGCAGGGCGGAGGAGACGCCATCGATGGAGGCCCGCACGAAATCGGTGTTGTCGATGATCTTTTGAATCGTCATGCCCACGGGCATGGTCTCGGCAAACTCCTTGAGCACCTCTTCCACTCCCCGGGACACCTCCAGGGCGTTGCTGCCCGTGCGCTGATAAATCGCCATGCCCACGGAGGGAACGCCCCGGAGGTCGGTGGCTTCCACGGCGAAGCTTTCCCCCCCGAGGCTCACCCGGCCCACATCCTTCAGCCGCACCACGCCGCCATCGGCGGTGGCGCGGAGGATCAGGTTTTCAAAGTCGGCATTGGCGCGCAGGCGGCCCTGCAGCAGCACGGTGAGGGTGTATCGCTGCCCGGGGGGGGCGGGAGCGCCGCCGATCTGGCCCACGGGCACGAGGCGGTTTTGGCTGCGCAGGGCCTGCACCACATCGGAGGCGGTGAGCTTGTTGGCGGCCAGGCGCACCGGATCCAGCCAGAGGCGGAAGGCCAGCTGGCGGTTGCCGAAATACGTCAGCTCGCCCACCCCGGGAACGCGGCGGATGGCGTCGGTGAGGTTTTGATCCAGCAGGCCGCTGATGGTTTCCAGGCTGAAGAGCTGGTTGGGATCCTCGCTGGTGAAGTTGTAAACGAGCAGGATGGAGTTGGAAGCCTGGTTCACCGTGATGCCGGATTGGCGCACCTCTTCCGGCAGGCTGGGCTGGGCCAGGGCCACCCGGTTTTGCACATTCACCTGGTTGATGTCGCCATCGCTGCCGCTGGCGAAGGTGATGTTGATGGCGCTGCTGCCATCGGACGCGCTGGTGGAGGAGAGGAAGTCCATGTTCTCCACCCCGTTGATCTGCTGCTCGAGCACTGAGGTGACGCCCTGCTCCACGCTCACCGCGTCGGCGCCCACGTAGCGGGAGCTCACCTGCACGGTGGGGGGGGCGATGTCGGGCAGGTTTTCGATCGGCAGGATGGGGATGGCGATCAGGCCCGCGATCACGATCAGCAGGCTGCACACCGTGGTGAGAACGGGGCGGGTGATGAACGTGTTGGAGAGCGACATGACCCCTTCCCGATGGCGCGGCTAGTTGACCCGCACCGGTAGGCCGTGGCGGAGATTGATCAAGTTGGAGGTGATCACCCGTTGGCCGGCCTCCAGGCCGCGTGTCACCGGATAGCGGTTGTTTTGCAGCGGGCCCAGGGTGACCGGGGTTTGCAGGGCGAAGAGGGTGGTGGGGGGCAGCTTGCGTAGGGGCTCGAGCTTGGCCTGGCCGGGGCGCCGCTCCAGCTCAGCCAGGCTGCCGGCCGTGTACACAAACCGCTGGCCGGAGATCTGGGTGACGGCCTCAAAGGGCACGGAGAGCTGGGCCCGTTGATCGAGGATCAGGCGGGTGCGGGTGCGCAGGCCGTTGCGCAGCACGCCGGTGGGGTTGGCGAATTCCGCCTTGGCCAGCAGCGACTGGGTGCCGGCCACCACGGCCGGATCGAGGGAGCGCACCACGCTTTGGGCGATGGGGCGGTTGGTGGCGGGGTCCATCAGGATCACGGGCAGCCCCACCCGCAGCCGGCTGGAGTAGACGGCGGGCACGTCCACCCGGGCCACCAGGGGGTCGTTGCGAATGATGCGGGTGAAGGGCGCTCCCGCCGCGATCACATCGCCCACCTTCGCCTGCACGTCGCCCACGGTGCCGCCGATGGGGGCTTTCAGGTCGCGAAAGCCCAGATCGGCGGCGCGGGCCACCAGGTTCATGCGGGAGGAGATGTAGTCCTGCCGGAATTGATCGCGCTGGATGGCGCTGGCGGCGCCCTGTTTCACCAGGTAGTCGTAGCGCAGGAAGTTGAGCCGTTTGGTTTCGGTTTCGGCCCGCAGCCGGGCCACCTCGGCCTGGGCCTGGGTTTGATCGAGCACCATCAGCAGCTGGCCCTGGCGCACCTGGTCGCCCTGGCGCACGAGCAGGCTCTGGATGCGGCCGCCGGCCTGGGCGGCCAGTTGCACCTCCTCCAGGGCCTCCAGGGTGCTGACGGTGTCCACCACATCGGCGAAGGGGGCCACCCGGACCTCCTCCGCTTGCACCGAAAGGGGCGGACGGGCGGGCGCCTCGGGCTCACCCTGGCAGGCCGTGACCAGGGCGAGACAGGCGCCTGAGGCCATGGTGCGGGCGAGGGGGCGCCGAAGACGGGACGGGCGGAGATGGGGCTGACGGAAGGGGTTCACCCGGCAAAGGGCCTGGCGGGCACGAATCGTAGGGGGGCTGCCATGGCGGGGTGGGAGATCTGGCGTCAAGAGATCGACCCATGGAATCACATTTTTCCGCCAGCACCAGCCGCGGGTGGGACGGGGCCCCCTGCCACCATGGAAGCTCCGCCCCCGCGGCGCGCCATGGACCAGGCCCCTGTGATCCAAGAACTGCTGGTGTTTGGCGACAGCCTGAGCGATGGCGGCAATGCCCGGGCCGTGCTGGGCGATGGGGCCTTCCCCTGCCCGCCCCACTGGGCCAACCGCCGCTGCGATGGACCCCTGTGGGTGGAGCGCCTGGCGGCGGGCCTGGGCCTGCCGCCCCTGCTGCCGTCGCTGGCGGGCGGCACCAACCACGCCTATGGGGGTGCCCGCTCAGGGCTGGGCACCTCGCCGAAGGGGTTGCCCAACCTGCTCAGCCAGGTGGAGGGGGTGTTGCGGGAGGGCGTGGGGGCGGATGCCTTGGCCCCCGCGGCCCCGATCCCCTCGATCCTGGTCGTGCTTCGCGCCGGAGCGAACGACTACCTGGATGCCCCGGCCAGCCCCGCCGTGGGCGACGCCGTGAACCGCCACCTGCTCACCGCGGTGGAGGCCCTGGCGGATCGGGGCCTGCGTCAGTTCCTCGTGCCCAGCGAACTGCCTTGGGGCTGCAGCCCGATCGAGGTGCCCGGGGTGGGGGAGCCCGAGCGCCGTGCCCTCAACGGGCTCATCGCCCGGCAAAACAGCGCCTTGCGGGACGCGCTGGCGGAGCTGGCGGGGCGGCGGGGGCTGGTGGTGGTGCAGCCGGATGTCCATGGGTTGTTTCTGGAGATTCAGGCGGAGCCAGGGGCCTGGGGGTTTCAGGAGATCCGGCGGCCGGTGCTCGGGGCGGAGGCCATGGTCGGGGCCCCCGTGGTGCCCGAGGCCCGGGGCTTTCTGTGGTGGGATGCCTGGGGACATCTCACCAGTGCGTTTCATCGGGTGTTGGCGGAGCGGGTGTTGTCACTCCTCAAAGGCCATACAACTGGCGGAG
>JBKCPG010000195.1:0-4600 GCA_046309395.1 Cyanobacteriota bacterium
CATCAGGGGCTGGGGGGGATGGGTTGGCGGGAGGGGGTGTATTGATCGGCGAAATGATCGAGCAGCAGGCGATGCACAAAGGTGTAGCTACCGCCCACTTTGCGCAGCAGCAGCCGCTGGTCGCACTCGTCGAGGAAGTTCACGACGTTGAGGGGCGTGGCGCCGCAGGCGGCGAGGACGAGGCGCAGGGCGATGTGGCGAAAGATGATGTCGGATCCAGAGACGGCCAGGCTGAGCACAAGACCCATGGAAAACCCCACAACTGCGTACCCGAGTGCCATGGCGGCCAGGTGGGAGTGAACATGGGGAAGCAGCAGCTTGACGTAGGGCGTCGTCAAGTCAAAAAAGTGGAAAAAGACACCCACTGAGGCGCCAAGTCCAGCCCCCAATAGGGCCAGTCTTAAGGCCATCATGACAATCAGCACCGCTGATGTGTGCATTCCCCTGTTGGGCCATAATTGAAGAGAAATGGTGGTGGAAACTGTTCGTGCTTGTTGGAAACCTCCTAACAGGCACAAGGTTAGAATTGTTGTCAGCAAGCCCATGGGCAGCGATCTGGCTGGTCCGTACTGTGTGCTGACGACAAACGCAGACCAAGCTGGGAAAAACAAATAAACAAAAGGTTGGCGAAGTGATTTCATAAATCCTTTTCTGAACTCCGACCAAGACCATTGGATGCGGCTAATCGTGCGGATTGGTTTCTTGAACTCATCCGAAGCAAAGCCACCCGAGATCAAGCCTGCGCCAAGAACACCGGGAAGCAATTTCCAAAGCATCCATGGCACCGTTGCCAGGGGGATCGCCACGATGATCATCCCCACAGTTGCCGCACTGGCCTTGGCCACCAGTTGATACGGGCGGATCCAGCGCTTGTCGGGCAGCCAGCTCTGTTGCAACCCTTCCAGCGCGAACACGGAGCAATCGTGACGGCGCATGATGGCTGTATGCGGCAGCCACCCCAAGAAGAAAGATCTCTCTACAGAACCACGAAAACGGGCTTGTGTCGTTGGGGATACGCCACAAAATCCCCTCCCATGACCCCCGCCAATCGCAAGCTGGCCGACAAAGACTTGTTGGCCATGCCTTGCGGGTAGGCATCGGCGGTCTCTGAGAGGGCTTGCCCCATTACCTAGGCGGGGCATCGTGCGCCTGGACGCCCGGCGGGGTTGGAGGCGATGGCGCCGCGGGTGGCGAGCTTTTTCCGGGGGCGTTCACGGCGGTGGCGTTGCCAGAAGACAGAAGCCCTACTGATTCGCCGGCGATCACAAGCCGGATGAACCGGCCACCTGGCTCGTCTTGACGAACCTGGTGGAGGCATCTTCGGCACCGGAGGGCCAGACTTCCACGCAAGATGCGCTGGAGAGAGCGGCCGAATGGAGGCAGACGATCATGAACTGGAGCTACTCGGTGCCCTGGACGCCCTGGGTGGCTCGGCGGGGAACGGGAAGCTGCGCGAGCTGCTGGGGTGGGACGAGGCCACCTATGAGGCGGTGAAGGCCCCTCTGATCGCCAGAGGCCAGCTGCGGAGCGGCCGAGGACGCGGAGGCTCGGTGAGCCTGGCCGAGAGTGGGAACGGCAACGAAGCAGAGCCGGCCACGCCGGCCCTCCCTGCCCCCGGCCCCCAGCCAACCGGCAAACAGAACCTCTCGGCCTTCATCTGGAGCGTGGCCGACCTGCTTCGCGGCGACTACAAGCAGAGCGACTACGGCAAGGTGATCCTGCCGTTCACCGTGTTGCGCCGGCTCCCGACTGCGTGCTGGAGCCCACCAAAACGGAAGTGCTTGAGGAGAAGAGGGTGCGGGAGGGCCAGGGCCTCGACCCGGTGCCGTTCCTGCTGCGCAAGGCCGGCCAGAACTTCTGCAACACCTCACCGCTGGACCTGAAGCGGTTGATGGGTGATCAGGACAACATCGGCGAGAACCTGCGCGGCTACATCCAGGTGTTCACGCTAGAGGTGCGGGACATCTTCGAGCGCTTCGAGTTTCACCTCCAGGTGGATCGGCTGGAGAAGGCGGGGCTGCTCTAGATGGTGTGCGAACGCTTCGCCCAGATCGACCTGCATCCCGAAACGGTGAGCAACGCCGAGATGGGGCTGGTGTTCGAGGAGCTGATCCGCAAGTTTGCGGAACTCTCCAACGAAACAGCTGGCGAACACTTCACACCGCGTGAGGTGATTCGTCTGATGGTGAACCTGATCTTCATCGAGGATGGCGAGGCGCTCACCAGGCCTGGCGTGGTGCGCACCCTGTACGACCCCACCGGCGGCACGGGCGGCATGCTCAGTGTGGGGGAGGAGCACCTGCTGGCCCTCAACCCGTTGGCCCGGCTGGTGATGTATGGCCAGGAACTCAATCCTGAGAGCTCTGCGATCTGCAAGGCCGATATGCTGATCAAGGGGCAGGACATCCGCAACATCATCTTCGGCAATACGCTCAGTGATGATGGTCTGCAGGGGCTGTTCTTTGATTACATGCTCTCCAATCCACCCTTTGGCGTGGACTGGAAGAAGATCGAAATGTTCATTCGCCGAGAGGCCGAGCAGCTGGGCTATGCCGGTCGCTTCGGGCCAGGACTGCCAAGGGTGAGCGATGGCTCGCTGTTGTTCCTGCTGCACCTGATCAGCAAGATGCGCCCGGCCAAAGATGGCGGCAGCCGCTTCGGGATTGTTCTCAATGGCTCGCCGCTGTTCACCGGCGGGGCCGGCTCAGGCGAAAGCGAGATCCGCCGCTATGTGCTGGAAAATGACCTGGTGGAAGCGATCATCGGCCTGCCCACGGATATGCTCTACAACACGGGCATCAGCACCTACATCTGGATCCTCAGCAACCGCAAACCCAAGGAACGCAAGGGCAAGGTGCAGCTGATCGATGCCAGCAGCTTCTGGCAGAAGATACGCAAGAGCCTGGGCAGCAAGCGCAAGGAGCTGAGCCCCGAGCACATCGAGGAGATCACTCGCCTGTTTGGCAGCTTCGAGGAAGCGGAGAAAGACGGCAAGCCGATCAGCAAGATCTTCCGCAACGAAGACTTCGGGTACCGCACGATCACGGTGGAGCGTCCGTTGCGCGATGAGGCGGGCAACGTGGTGCTGGGCCTGCGCGGCAAGGCCAAGGGCCAGCCCCAGGTCGACAGCACCCTGCGCGACACCGAGAACGTGCCGCTCTCGGAAGACGTGCAGACCTACTTCGAACGCGAGGTGCTGCCCCATGTTCCCGACGCCTGGATCGACCACGAGAAGACGAAGGTGGGCTATGAGATCCCCTTCAACCGCCACTTCTATGTGTTCACTCCGCCCCGGCCGCTGGAGGTGATCGATGCTGAGCTCAAGCAGGTAACGGATCGCGTTCTGGAGATGATCGGAGGGCTGAGTGGCTGAGCGAGGCAGCAGTAAGAAACGCATCATCATCGGCTGGCAAAAGCTATGCCCCTCGGATTCAACAGTGGCAGATCCTGGGATACTCGGTGAAGCTGGTGTTTCTACAACTAAAATCGCTGGATCAAGCGGTCGCGCGCGTGGGGCTGCGCGTGAGCCAAGGAGGGCATGCCATCCCGCCGGAGGTGATCGCCCGGCGCTTCAAGGCTGGGCTCCGGAACTTCGAAACCCTCTACAGGCCGCTGGTGGACGAGTGGCAGAGGATCGATAATGGCCACCCAACCCCGCTCCTGCTGAGCGAAGGAGGTCGACCGTGACGGCAGGATTCACTACCGAGCGCCACGATCCCGATCTCGATCGGGTTTCCGCTGCCCTGCTGCGCGCCGGCCAGCGGGCCCGGGAGCTGGCCCGCCAGACCGGCACTGGGATTGCGGTGCAGATCGACGGCGAACTGCGCATCCTCACGGGCGCAGAACTGGAGAGTCCACCGGAGGATCGCGATGTCGGCTGAGCTGCTGAGGTTGGACCCTGATCCCCTGCCGCTGCCCATCGGCATTCTCCAGGCCGCCAACCTGCCCCAGGCCCTGCGCGCCGATCTGCTGCCGGCGCTGGAGAGGCTGGTGGCGCGCCATCACCCCGAAGGCCTCTGGCTGTTCGGCAGCTGGGCCCGGGGCAGCGCTAGCCGCCGCTCGGATGTGGATCTGCTGGTGATGGGCCTGGCCGACCGGCGCCTGGTTGATGCCTACGACGCGGTGCTCGAGGCACTCCAGCCCTGCCGCCTGCCCGTGCAACCGCTGGTGGCCAGCCCGGCGCTACTGCGCAAGCATGGCGATGCCCCCTTCTGGCGCTCCGTGAAGGCCGAAGCCATCCCGCTGCTGCAGGGGTGCCGGTTTCCATGAGTCGGGAGAGCGCGCGCCACCGGGCCGGGTTGTGGCTGGCCCAGGCCCAGGACGATCTGCGGGCGGCCCAGGTGCTGCAGGCTGCCGGTCAGGCAGCCCAGGCCTGTTTTCTGGCGCAACAGGTGGGCGAGAAAGCGATCAAGGCCTTGCTGGCGGCGGACGACCGCGATCTGCGCAGCCATTCGCTGAGCGCCCTGCTGCGGGAGCTTGGCGCGGAGCCAGCCGAGCGCTGGCAACGCCAGGCCCGGGTGCTCGACAAGCTCTACGCCCCCACCCGCTATCCGGATGCCCTGGGGGACGACCTGCCCGCCGCCGTGTTCGGGCCCGAGGA
>JBKCPG010000196.1:0-6141 GCA_046309395.1 Cyanobacteriota bacterium
ATGATCAGGCGCATCACCTCATGCCAGGATTGATCGCGCCAATGCTCGCGAAACACCTCCTGTTTCAATTGCTCCAGCGACCATCCACCTTCCGCGCCGCGCTTGCTGAAGCGCATCACGATCTCACTGGCGCAGAAATATTCCAGGAAGGTGCGATGCACAAAGGCAAAATAATCATTGCCCAGATGGCAGAGCATGAAATCCCGTCTCCGCAATTGCTCAATCAGCAGATCGGCGATTCGGCGCGGATTGGCGGCGTTTCTTCCCGCCATGAAGGCGATGATTTGTTCCCGCAAGTCGTCCCGCTGAATGCTGATGATGTCTTTGCGCGCTCCATCAGGCCTACCTTCCTGCTTCGGCTGGGATTGCATGGTGTAGGCGATCTGGCGCAGCAGCTCCTGCTTGGCGCTGAGATCAGCATCCTCGAGCGGCAGAGCCATCTTTTTGTATTCAATATCCCAGGCGTGCAGCAACACCTTGGCCGCTTCCTCATACAAGCTGGCGCGCCGGCGGGGCAGCTCCTGCTTGCGATTGAGGATGGCCATCATCGTCAGCAGCAACGGATTGCCCGCCAGCAGGCGGATCGATGGCGAGGATTGGATGGCGGATGTCAGCCGCTTGCGGAGTTCGGCGCGCTCGCCTTCTTTTTCCTCCACCAGGGCCAAGCCATGCCACTTGCGGATGAATGACGCCATCTGCGCCTGGTTGAAATCCTCCAGGGTGAAATGGCGAAAGCCCGCATGGCCCAACTCCTCAGGGTCGTAGCCCACGCTTCGGGAGGTGACGATCAGACGGCTGCGGGGATATTTATTTTTGAACGCGATGATCTCTGTGATCGCGGCATGGCGTTGATCGGCATCAATGATTTCATCCAGGCCGTCGAACATCACCAGCGCATCGCCCGTTTGCAAGTGCTGATGCAAGTGCAGCCGATTCAATTCACAGATCTTGCGCTTGCCCTGGTGAAAAAAATCCAGCACATCCTTTGGCCTGTTCTCATCGGCCATATACTCGCGCAACTCAATCAACAAGGGGATCTGGGCGGTGGGCAGCTCCGCCCAATCCAGGGCCAAAAAGCGCAGCAATGAGGACTTGCCCGCTCCCGGATCCCCCAGAATCACCGCCAGAGGGCAATCGGGCTGCCGCAGCAAGGCCAGGATGGATGGATTGGCCTTGGGCGAAGCGCCCAACTCCTTGAGCAGCTGTTGTTGGCCGAGCAGCTCCTCCTCCTTGGGGCCTTCAGCGCCAGAGATCTGCGGCGACTCCCTGGCGTTTTGGGGCTCAAACACGCTCCATAACCGCACCCGATAGTTGCTGAAGGTGCTGTCGATCGGGTTCAAGCGCAACTTGTCGTAGGCATCCCGCAGGCTTCGGCCATAGCGCTCCAGATCAAAATCCGGCACCACGCCCGCCACTTGCTTGGTGGCTTCCTGGATGCCGGCCAGTTGTTTGGCGCTGAACAACTCTTTCAGGGCTTGCGATTCACCCAGCAGGCCCTCAACGCGATTGAGATACACCCGGCCGATCTTTTGCCACTGCACATCTGGCGGCAGGGGAGGCAGCCCCAGGTCGATCCAGGCTCGCTCAAGGATCTGTCCATCCAGCCCTTGGCAGCCGGGCTCAAACGCCTTGGCCAACCAGCGCTGGACGTCCCCCTCCCGCAGGAAACGATTCAGGGCGGCCTCGTAGGGAACCAACTCGGCCTGTTTCAGGCCACAGCCCTCCAGTTCCTGTTGCAGCTGATAGAGAAACAGCGCGGTGGCTTTGCCAATCGCCAGGCTCAGCTCGTCTTTGTGGCGCTGGCGCAGACCCTCTTTGAGGGTGTCCTTGAACCATTCACTGATGAGTCTTTCGCTCGTCCCCTTCGTCACATCCCCCAGGAATTCCGCCACAGGCTTCAAGACGGCGCCAAAGGCAAAGCCCGCCAGTTGCCGCGATCCCCAGAGAATGATCGTGTCCATGCGGTGCCCCCCTCACCCCTGCCGCAACCAGGCCGCCGCGTCGCAGGCGTGATACGTGAGGATCAAATCCGCTCCGGCCCGCTTGAAGCAGAGCAGGGTTTCGAGGACCACGGCCCGCTCGTCAATCCAGCCCCGCTCGGCGGCGGCCTTCACCATGGCGTATTCACCGCTCACGTTGTAGGCGGCGATGGGTTGCTCGCTTTCCTGGCGCAGGCGATAGATCACATCCAGGTAGGCCAGGCCCGGCTTCACCATCAGGATGTCGGCCCCCTCGCCCTCGTCGAGCTCGGCTTCGATCAAGGCTTCGCGGCCGTTGGCCGGATCCATCTGATACGTGCTCTTGTCGTTAGGGATGGGCTTGCCGCCGCTGGTCCGGGGGGCGGAATCCAGCGCCTCGCGGAAGGGGCCGTAGTAGGCGGAGGCGTATTTGGCGGTGTAGCTGATGATGCCCACGTGAGCGAAACCCTCCGCGTCCAGGGTTTCGCGCAGCGCGCCCACCCGGCCATCCATCATGTCGCTGGGGCCCACCAGGTCGGCGCCGGCCCGAGCCTGGGCCACCGCCTGGCGGCAGAGGATTTCCACGGTTTCATCGTTGAGCACGATGCCCTCGGAAGAGACGATGCCATCGTGCCCGTCACAGGAATAGGGATCCAGGGCCACATCGGTCATGATCGTCATGCCGGGATGGGCCTCTTTCAGGCGGCGGATGGCTCGGGGGATCAGGCCGTGCTCGTTGAAGCACTCGGCCCCGTCTTCCGTTTTGAGGCCATCCGCCACCTTGGGGAAGAGCACGACGCAGCGAATGCCCAGGTCCCAGGCCCGACCCACCTCCGCCACCAGCCCGTCCAGGCTCCAGCGGAACGCGCCGGGCATGGCGCCGATGGGCTCATTGCCGGCTCCCTCATGCACGAAGAGGGGATAGATGAAGTCGGTGGGGGCCAGATGGTGCTCACGCACCAGGGCCCTCAGGGCTGGGGTGCGCCGCAGCCGGCGGGGGCGGTAGGTGAGCTCCATGCGGGGGCGAGGGCTGGGCGGATCCTACGGACCGCCCCCGCCGCCGGGGTCAGAGGCGGGCGGAGGCCAGCCAGCCCTGGCGCGGATCGACGCCGCGGTTGCGGCGAAGCTCCTCCAAGAGTTCCCGTTCCTTGGGGCTGAGGCTCTCCGGCAACCGCAGCACGGGAGTGAGCAGGAGGTCGCCCCGGCCGCCCCCGGCCATCGGCCAGCCCTTGCCCTTGAGACGCAGGCTGCGGCCCAGGCTCATCCCCGGAGGCACCTGGACGGTGGCCGCGCCATCGGGGGTGGCCACCTCCAGCTCCCCACCGAGGGCCAGTTCATCCAGGCTGAGGGGCAACTCGGCCCGCAGCTGATCGCCATCGAGGCGCCAGACGGGATGGGGTTGAAGCTGGATCTGAAGGTAGAGGTCGCCGCGGCGGCCGGTGCCGGGCTGGAGGTTGCCCTTGCCCTTGAGGCGCAGGCGACCGCCAGGCTTCACGCCAGCGGGGATGCGCACCTGCACCCGCTCATCGTTGACGGCCAGGGTGCGTTCACAGCCGCGGAAGGCATCCCCGTAAGAGAGCGTGAGGGTGGCCTCGGCATCCAGGTTCACGGGGGCGGAGCGGGCCGCCCCACCGGGGAAGCCACCGCCGAAGCCCCCGGGAAAGCCTCCAGGGAATCCGCCGGGGAAACCGCCGCCAAAACCACCACCGCCCGCGCCGCCAAAGCGGCCGAGGAGATCGTTGATGAAATCGTCAAAGCTGCCGTAGCGGCCAAAATCCACATCGAACCCAGCGGGAGCCCCCCCGCCGCCGCCGCCCATCTGGCTCCAGTACTGGCCGAACTGCTCGTAGCGGCGGCGCTTGTCCGGATCAGAGAGCACCTCATAAGCTTCGCTGATTTCTTTGAAGCGAGCCTCCGCGGCCTTGTCGCCGGGATTCACATCGGGGTGGTACTGGCGGGCGAGCCTGCGAAACGAGCGTTTGATGGCGTCGGCGTCGGCGCCCCGCTCCACCTCCAGCACCTTGAAATAATCGCGATAGCCGTTGGCGGTCATGGGTCGAGGCTCCTTGGGCCATTCTCTCAGGAGGCTTCAAGAGTGGGGGTTGCCGGCGTGGGGGGAAGGCCGTACGGCCGGAAGAAACTCTTAGGGTGGTTTGAGGCTGTCTGAACCTCTCCATGCCCGCGAAGCGTGTCGCTGTTTTGGGATTGGCGCTGCTGGGGCCCCTGGTGTGGGGATGGGGCGTCAGCCCGCTGGCGGCGATGGCGGGTTCCGCCGGACGGGAGGCAAGCACCACGCCCACCTTGGGAGCCGCGATGGAGCCCTCCACGGCCGAACAGCTGGCCCTGGTGGAGCACCTGAAGCGATCGGGGGTGCTGTTTTACGGGGCCTGGTGGTGTCCGGCATGCTTCAAGCAAAAGAATTTGTTTGGCCAGCAGGCGGGCAACCAGCTTCCTTATGTGGAATGCGAGAAAACCGAGAGCCAGCGGGAACGCTGCCAGCGTGACCGCATCGAGGCCTATCCCACCTGGGTGAAGGGCGGCGACAGGCTGGAGGGGGTGCAAACGCTGGACAAACTGGGCCAATGGAGTGGCTTTCAGAAATAAAGACCCCCACAACAACCCCGCTGAGCAACTCCCTTCACCCCAAGATCAAAATTTTTGCAATCTTTGAGGGTTGGTTTTGGTAAGAATTTGCTTCAATCGCCACTTTGGATACACCAGCGATCGTTCACCCTTCATAGAAAGGGCCCGATTTCCGCCAGGACAGCCCTGAAAACGTCCTCCTTGCATGATGCACGATTCCTTCTGCTGAATTCACCCATCCGCATTGTTCCTCTGTCCACTTTGTTGACCGGCGTGTCCAGCAGTTTTCTCGGTGGGTATCTGTTCTCAAGTATTTTCCTTTTCATCTTCTCCCCCCAGCCCCCGCTCTCCGAGCCAACAGCCATCACGGTGAGCGAGGTGAGCCCCCGTTAATGGCCCTTGAATCGATCACCGCGGGCCAGCCTTCCACTCTGGATCTATGGCGCGTTGCCAGAGGCGAGGGAGTTTCCAGGGTTGAGATCAACCTCCTGAAAGAGATTTTCAGTTGAGGTTCGGGTTTAGGTTTCCCGTTCGTGTCATAGCCAATCTCCTCGCTCGTGTCGCCTTGAGCGAGGGTCTCGGCCACTGGTGTTTGGGCACCTGTGCACTGCAGATGCTCCCCGCCTTTGGGTTGGTTCACCTCGACCACCACCATGATTGGCTTGGCGATGATTCTTTGACCGATCGTGCGGATTGCCCAGGTGTAATTCGCCTTCAGGTGCACAGGCCGCAGCGGCGGGAAGCAAGCCTTATACCCTGAAGTTCCCCTCCGCCTTTCGCGCCGTGCGATGAGCACGCTTTTCATCAGCCACAGCAGCCGAGAAGCGGAAGCCGCCCGGGAACTCAAAACTCGCCTGGCGGAACAGGGTCACCGCTCTGTTTTCCTCGACCTGGATCCAGAAGCGGGCATTCAGGCGGGGGTGGGTTGGGAGCGCACCCTCTACACCAAGTTGCGTGCCTGCCGTGCGGTGATTGCCCTCCGCGGCAGCCATTACCTGGCCTCCCAATGGTGCTTCGCTGAGGTGGCCCTGGCACGGATGGAAGGCAAAGATCTCTTTGTTCTTCAGATTCAGCCCTGGAGTGAGACAACCCATCTCCCCTCCATTCTCACCGAGGCGCAATGCATCGATCCGCGCGCGAACCAGCCGGAGGGGTATCAGCGGCTCTGGAACGGATCGCGGCTCAAAGGCATCGTGGCGGCCGAAGCCCGCGAATGGTCGCCTCTCGACTCTCCCTATCCGGGATTGCGGGCGTTCAGCGAACAGGACGCGCCGATTTTCTTTGGCCGGGAGACGGAAATTCGTGAGGGAGTGGAGCTGCTCAACCGGGCGCGCCGCCAGGGACACCCCAACCTCCTCATGGTGCTGGGGTCGTCGGGGAGCGGTTCAGCGAACCGGTGCGGACCGCCCTGCTGCCGTTCGTGGAGAGCCAACGGCTGCTGTGCTGCCACGCGCGAACAACACGGTGGAGGTGGCCCATGAAGCCCTGTTCCGATCCTGGAGCCGCCTCAGGGGTTGGTTGGAGGAGAACGCCGAGGCGTTCAATCTGCCGCGGGACATCCGGGTGGAGGCCGGCCAATGGGCCCGGGCGGGCGGGGAGG
>JBKCPG010000197.1:0-4261 GCA_046309395.1 Cyanobacteriota bacterium
TTGAGAGAAGGAGAAGGACGTGAAGCAAATATCCCCGGTCGAGGTGAAGGCGTACAGCCGTCTCCAGAACGAGCTGGACCAGCAGCTGGTGAAGCTGGGCGCGGTGAAGTCCCAAGCTACGGAGAAGCCCGAGAAGGCGCAATCTCCGTCGTCGGTAGGCACTACTCGCCCCGAGTCCAAACCCGTCTAAACAGCGCCTATTACGGCACCGGCCTGCGCGGTGCAGAGGCTGGTCGTCTGCGGGAAAGCAGAGACTCCCGTATCGGCAACCGCATCTATTTCTATGTGGACACTGGCAACGGCATCCGGCCTGAGAGCGGCGTCGGTCGTTTCGCCCACGAAGTCCGGCTCAATAACATCTATGATCCGGCTACCCGCCTGATCCCGCCGCAGGGTAACTCCAACGCATTCGAGTCCGCCGTGATCGACGCAGGGTTCGATGGCTACATCGCACCATTCGGTCGTGGCGCTGCCGTCGTTCTGCTAGGACCCCAGCATGACGCGGTACCGGTCAAGTCACTGGAGCAGCCGGCCCTGTCTAAACGCGAGAGTGTTTCGGCTAGTCGTGAGGAGCTTCGAGTCGGGAACGTAATGTTCTCCGCCAGACAACGTAATTTGGTCAGCATTCCGACTGTCACTGTCCAAGATTTAGTAGACAAGAAAGTGATGGGTATCAAGGCTGATCTCACGGATGCCGGCATCAGCTATACCGGAATTGATGGCAGCCTGTTGGAATTCCCAATTGAAATGTTGGGCGGTCCCAACTTTGTCCGGCTTCCGGAGAACATCGCCAACAATGTAGTGTGGGCGGTTCGCGGCGGGGCTACGCTGTCAAAGATTTTAGAAAAAATAAAAAACGTTGACTACATTCTTGTTCACGCAATGAACAGTGACAGCCATTTAACAAATGCTACGATTTCGCAGGCTTATATCCAGACTGTAAAAGCGTACTTGCGAGACAAGCGAATCAGTCAGGACAACCTGCTGGCGCTCGACGAAATCGTCCGGTCACCAAACAATAAAAATTCGCTTCCCGACTTTCCGGGGTTTGAAGCCCCCAACATTCTCGCTTATATCGACGGCCTATCTTTTGACCAGCGGGGCGCCTTAGCAAAAATACTAGAGAAAAAAGAGGCGCAGATTCATGGGCTGCCGAACCTCGACCGTTTCCGCCGAGAGACCCTTGACCCCGAGTACGCCGGTTATCGGCAGGGCGATACCATGCTGGTGATTGAGATTGATAAGAGCAATCCCACAGTTCGCTTGGGCGAACAAGGCACGAAATTGCATCCGTCTTACCCGCTTGGGTTACGTGGCAAAGTGATCGGCAAGCTGGCTAAAGGGGTGAACTACGAGCTGATCTACAAGGATTACTTCGAGAAAAAAGTTCCGCTTCTGAAAAACGGAAAGACGGGCGCGTGGTACGCGTTTGACCGTATCCTTCCAGTTCAAAAAATTACCGAAGAGATCGCGGCTTCGGTTAGCGCCGGTGGTTATAAAACGCTTTCTTCCTCGCGCCAAGCTCAAGCTGCATTGGCAATAGCAAATAACCAATGGCTTGAGTCCGGTAAGACTAAGGCTTTGGGCGGGGTGTCAATCACAGAATTTACTGACGCGCTGAAAGCTAATGAAGGTGCGGCAGCCCTCACCTTATACACGCCGAACGAAGTGAAAGCCGGTATTAAGGACGGCTCATTTAAGATTTATCAGCTTGGCAAGCAAGGCGGTGATAAAGGGCT
Source organism: Cyanobacteriota bacterium (assembly GCA_046309395.1). GTDB lineage: Bacteria > Cyanobacteriota > Cyanobacteriia > PCC-6307 > Cyanobiaceae > Cyanobium. The sequence continues at coordinate 1,740 of JBKCPG010000197.1, forward strand.
GCAAATATTCTTTGGCTTGAAGCAGGGCACCCCTTGGTATAAAGACATGATTGAGGGGGTTGGCGACCAAGAAGTTGAAATAGTGTCGGTTACAAACAACGAACCGGGTGCTCCGGGCATAGCCAGTTCTGCTATTATGACAAAGGCTATCGCCGAGGGGGCGACTATCCTCGATGCCTTTGCCGTAAAAAGCCCTCGATTCCCGAACGGTTTTTTACCAGAACTGTACGGGCAATTTGGTTTTGAGACGATCGGTACCATCCCGTTTGATCCTAGTTATTACGATGCAAACCAGATGGCTGACCTGAAAGCCTTTTGGTCAAAAGGCGGCTGGAAGGAAGCGGACGGCTACCCTGACGTAGTAGTCATGCGCTGGAAAGGAAAAGATGAAGACAGACGATCAACAATTGAGCGATATGTACGCACGGGTGAGACAGGTGTTCCCGGTGAAGCTGCTCGATTCGATGGCTCCCCAACAGCGGACGCTCACGGACAACGCAATAAACCGAGTGCTAAACAGCGACGGGCCGAAGGCGCTGACCGTGGAACGGCTGGAGGGGATCAGGGAGTTAGTAACACAGCACCTGTGGTCAGACGCGCTTACAGCAGCCTCCAAGAGCTTGCCCAGCTCTCGCCGGGAGACATCCGCAACCTCGGCCTAGACCCGACTGATGTTGCTCAATTTCGCGACCAGCTGGCAACAGGCGCAGCTCCGGAGCAAGTTAGCCTTAGTAAACGAAAAGTTCAAGAAGTAAGCCCCACTGGTTTAGAATCCCTATTTGAAGGACTGAATGGCCGTGGCCTGAAGCGCACCCGCGCACAGGCTGCGGTCAATGCACGCCCTGATGCAGCACGCCTTAACTACGTACAAGAAAATTTCCTAGACATCTTGTCTGAGCTGGAAGATTCCGGCAAGGTCAAGATCAACTGCGACTGAGGTTTGACATGACACCAAAAATGGTTATCTCCGGTGAGCTGAAAACAATGCTCGATGATGCAATTCATTCTGAGCTGTATGCGTCGAACCTGTACAAGCATGTTGCCAACCGGCTGCAGAAGCTTGGCTTCTTCGGCGCTCAGAAATTCTTTCTGGCTGAGAGTGCTGCCGAGCTGGAACACTACCAACTGAATGTTGATTTTCAAAACGATGTCGGTACGGTGGCTGAAGTACCGTCTATCGAAGCAATGGATGAGCCAATTAATTCTTTGCGTGATGCGCTTGAGCTAGGGTATGAGACCGAGCTACAGCTTTATGAAGATTACAAGGGCTGGTACAAACAGGCGTCAAGCGATCCTGTTGTCCAGCAATTCTTGCTTCAGTTCTTAGAACTCCAGCGTAAGAGTATTGGCGAGTACGGCGATCTGATCGCACGACTGAATCAGGCAGGCGACGACAAAGCTGCCATCCTCCTCATCGATCAAGAACTGGGTGGCTGATCATGGCATGTACTTACCGGTTTACAGGCACTGACGGTAAGCAGATAGTCATCAAAGGCCAAGCTGCATTCAAGGCATTCTTGGCTGACGGTGGACTGGAACAGTTGGGCGTTGCTGCTCCTGAAGCACCGGCGTTCCAGCGTCGTCAAGCCGGCGGTGAGTTGATGGGCATTAACGTCAATCAAGATGGCGATAACGCTTATGCCGATAAAATAATTGACGGCGAAAAAACTATAGAAACTAGGGCTAGTGATTCTTTGCGACCCTATGTTGGAAAACGCGTAGCGATAGTTCGTACAGGGGCCGGTCCAGCCAAAGCAATTGGCGAAGTAACTATTGGCGAACCGATAATAGTTAATACACAAAAAGAGTTTGATAAATACCGAGATAAAACTTTAGTTCCAAAAGGTTCAACGTTTGATATCGCACCCGGTGGCGTTAAATATTTGTATCCTGTATCAAACCCGGTTCGCTATGAACAAGAGCGCGAGGTAGGTAGTGGCATAGTTGCTAGGAAAGTTATCGAACCTAAGTTTAGTGGTCGTCAGGAATTGCGTGACGCAGCTGACGCCATTGCAAAGATGGACCCTGACGTTCGAGACAACACCATGATTGGTGACTTCCCCGGCGCAGCTGATGGGTACATGCTGTATGAAGCGCGTGTGCTGCTCAAGAAACCTAGCGAGAAACTGAAGCGGGTCAACGAGAACAACAGCTTTGAATTGTGGAACCGTTACGACTACATCGCCAATGTTGATGGTGAGCTTTTCGGTGTAACCAAACAGGAAGACCCTGACGAGCCGGACGATGAAAGCAAATTCGTTTATTCGTTCGCTCCGCTTGATGATCCATTTAAAGACGTTACGACAACCACTGACCAGACCGACGAGCTATTCAAAGAAATGCGTGCGTCGCTGGGTGCGGCGCCAGCATTTAGCAAGCGCAACATCTTTGCCCAGCCAGCGCCACTGGCTAACTGGACTGCGCCCCTTGAGACCAAGGGCGACAACGTGATCTACGCTTTGCAGAACAAGCAGATCGACACCAAGCGTGTCATCGAAGCGATCACTCAAGCTGGCAATCAG
>JBKCPG010000198.1:0-11521 GCA_046309395.1 Cyanobacteriota bacterium
CCACCCCGCCGTGTCGGACTGGCCCCACCCACCCACAGATCGTCACGGGAGGGGGCCGCGGGTCCCCTGGCCGCCGCGGGACGCCGACCATTTGTTGGTGAGCGGCGCCCAGATGGCGGCGCTGGAGAACGAACTCTTCGCCAGCGGCCTGCCGGTGGAAGCCCTGATGGAGAAGGCGGCCCTGGCCGTGAGCCGCCGCCTGTTGGAGGGGGCCCCAATGGCGGCGGGAGTGGTGGTGCTGGTGGGGCCTGGGCACAACGGCGGCGATGGACTGGTGGTGGCGCGGGAACTCCACTTGGCGGGCGTGCCCGTGCGGCTGTGGTGCCCCTTTGAGCGGCGCAAGCCCCTCACCGAACGCCACTGGAGCCACGCCCGCTGGCTGGGAATCCCCGCCCTGGAAGAGCCGCCCGATCCGGAGGATCCGGGCCTCTGGATCGACGCGCTCTTCGGGAACGGCCAACGCCGGCCGCCGGGCGAGGCGATCGAAACCCCGCTCCATGCCCGGGAACGGGCCGGGGCCGGCCCCCTGGTGGCCATCGACGTGCCCACCGGCCTCTGCGGCGACACCGGACGGCTCCTCGGCCAGCGGGCGGCCCGGGCCGATCTCACCCTTTGCGTCGGCCTGTGGAAGCGGGGGTTGGTGCAGGATTCCGCCCTGCGCTGGGTGGGCCAGCTGGAGCGGGTGGATCTGGGGCTCCCCCGGGCCCTGCTCGCCCAACTGCCGCCCGACCAACCCCTGGGCCTGGGCGGACCTGGCCGCGCGGCGCACGACGCGGCGATGGCCCCCAGGCCCGCCGCCGAGCCCGCCGCGGGCAAGTACGAGCGGGGACGGCTGCTGGTGGTGGCCGGCAGCGCCCCCTACCGGGGGGCCGCCCATCTGGCCCTGGCCGGAGCCACCGCCTCCGGGGTCGGGAGCCTGCGGGCCCGGGTGCCCGCCCGGGTGGCCGAACACCTCTGGATGGTGCTGCCCCACGTGGTGCTGGAGGAGAGGCGCTTGGCGGCGGGGGGCCTCGACCGGCTGGACGCGGTGCTGGTGGGGCCCGGGCTGGGTCCGGGACCAGCGGTCCCTGGCGGAGCGGAGGAGCTTGAACCCTGGTGGGGCGCGCTCCGCGCCTTTGCCGGGCTGCTGGTGGTGGACGCGGATGGCCTGAACCGGATCAGCCCAGCCTGGCTGAGGGGGCGAGCGGGGCCCACCTGGCTCACGCCCCACGCGGGTGAATTCAGGCGGCTCTGGCCCGCCCTGGCGGAGCTGCCCCCCCTGGAGGCCGCCGCTGAGGCGGCCCGCGATTCCGGGGTCGCCGTGCTGCTCAAGGGGGCCAGGAGCGTGATCGCCGCTCCGGATGGCCGCCGCTGGCAGCTCATGGACGCCCGCGGCGCCGCGGCCCGTGCCGGCTTGGGGGATGGGCGGGCGGGCTACGCGGCTGGGATGGGGGCCCGCGTGATCGCGGGGCTGGGCGCCAGGGATGGCCATGGTCTGGCGCCTGGGGAACCGGACGCCAGCTGGCTGGCCCTGGCCGCCCTCGACCATGCCCAGGCGGGATGCCGCGCCACCCGCGCGCTGGGCCCTGGAGGCGCCACGCCCCTGGCGGTGACGGAGCTGCTGGCCCAGGCCCCCTTCCCACCCGAACCTGCCCCAACCGTCGCCATTGCCACCTAGGGGGGCCAGTCCAAATCGAAAATAGTGACGGTTGCTTCGGAGCCCACGGGGCTGGCCCCAAAAGCCAACAGCCCCACAGGAGTTACAGCTCCTGAAGGGCTTCGCTGTTGGCCGGTTCACTCTCTGTAAACCAATGACCATTATGTTCGAAACACTGCGATGGCTCACAGGCTTCTTTAAGCATCTGAAGCAAAGCCTGCCAAAGCATGGAAGGATCCAATTCTCGTTGATTTGGGACCTCAGGGAGCACAGGAGGTAAGGGCATGCCTAGGGGAGAGGCCACCACCCCTCCCCAACAGACCAAGAGAGAGGGCGCTCACGTCACGATGACCACGAAGGCCTCAGTTTCATCGGCTCCCAGGTCACGAATGGCCCAGTGGTGGCAATCAGTTGTGGACGATGATCCGATGAACGACCGGCCTCTTCCCACACAATCGTAATTATAATCACTTTATTGGGGCACCTCTGGCGTAGAAAATAATTACACCCGCTGGCTGACGACAGGAGATGAGCGCCTCCCCCCTGCCCCCCGCCGACCTGCCGCCGACCTATCGCGCCGCCGCCGCGGAACGGGAGGCCCTGGGGATCCCTCCCCTGCCGCTCACCGCCAGCCAAACCCAGGCCCTCACCCAGCTCCTGGAGGCTCCCCCCGCCGGGGAGGAGGCCTTTCTTCTGGAGTTGCTCAGCGAACGCATCCCGCCGGGGGTGGACGAGGCCGCCTACGTGAAGGCCAGCTGGCTGAGCGCCGTGGCCCAGGGCCAGGCCCACAGCCCGTTGGTGAGCCCCGTGGAGGCGGTGGGTCTGCTGGCCACGATGATCGGCGGCTACAACGTGGGCGCCTTGATCGAGCTGCTGTCCAGCGCCGACCAGGCGATCGCCAAAGCCGCGGCCACCGGATTGAGCCGCACCCTGCTCGTCTACGACGCGTTCCACGATGTGCTGGAGCTGGCGGCCAGCAATCCCCATGCCCAACAGGTGGTCGACAGCTGGGCCGCCGCGGAGTGGTTCACCTCCAAGCCCGAATTGCCCGCCGAGCTCACCGTCACCGTGTTCAAGGTGGACGGGGAGACCAACACGGACGACCTCTCGCCGGCCACCCACGCCACCACCCGGCCCGACATCCCCCTGCACGCCGCCGCGATGCTGGAAACCCGCATGCCCGGCGGCCTGGAGCTGATCGCCGAGCTGAAGGGCAAGGGCCACCCCGTGGCCTATGTGGGCGATGTGGTGGGCACCGGCAGCTCCCGCAAATCGGCCATCAACTCCGTGCTCTGGCACACCGGCGCCGACATCCCCCACGTGCCCAACAAGCGCGGAGGCGGAGTGGTGCTGGGGGGCAAGATCGCGCCGATCTTCTTCAACACCGCCGAGGACTCCGGCGCCTTACCGATCGAGTGCGACGTGACCCAGCTCAAAAGCGGCGATGTGATCACGATTCGCCCCTACGCGGGCACGATCGAGCGGGCCGCCGGCGAGCCCGACGCCGGGGAGATCCTCTCCCGCTTCACCCTCAAGCCCAGCACGATCACCGATGAGGTGCGGGCCGGCGGCCGCATCCCCCTGCTGATCGGCCGTTCCCTGACAGACAAGGTGCGAAGCCAGCTGGGGCTCCCCCCGAGCGAGCTCTTCATCCGCCCGGTGGCGCCGGCCGACACGGGCAAGGGCTTCACCCTGGCTCAAAAGATGGTGGGCAAAGCCTGCGGCCTGCCGGGCGTGCGCCCCGGCACCAGCTGTGAACCGCTGATGACCACCGTGGGCAGCCAGGACACCACCGGGCCCATGACCCGCGATGAGATGAAGGAGCTGGCCTGCCTGGGCTTCAGCGCCGATCTGGTGATGCAGAGCTTCTGCCACACCGCCGCCTATCCCAAGCCGGTGGATCTCAAGACCCACGCCGAACTCCCCGACTTCATGGCGAGCCGGGGCGGGGTGTCCCTGCGACCCGGCGACGGCATCATCCACAGCTGGCTCAACCGCATGCTCCTGCCCGACACCGTGGGCACCGGAGGCGACAGCCACACCCGCTTCCCCCTGGGCATCTCCTTTCCGGCGGGCTCCGGGTTGGTGGCCTTCGCCGCGGCCATTGGCGCCATGCCGCTCGACATGCCCGAATCGGTGCTGGTGAGGTTTTCCGGCTCCCTGCAACCGGGCGTGACCCTGCGGGATGTGGTGAACGCCATCCCCCACGTGGCGATCCAGCGGGGGCTGCTGACGGTGGCCAAGGAGGGCAAGAAGAATGTGTTCAACGGCCGCGTCATGGAGATCGAGGGGCTACCCGATCTCAAACTGGAGCAGGCCTTTGAGCTCACCGACGCCACCGCCGAGCGCTCCTGCGCCGGCAGCACGATCAAGCTGAGCGTGGAGACCGTGAGTGAATACCTGCGCAGCAATGTGGCCCTGCTGAAAAACATGATCGCCCGGGGCTACGGCGACGCCCGCACCCTGGCGCGGCGCATCAAGGCGATGGAGGCCTGGCTGGCTGATCCGGTGCTGCTCGAGGCCGACGCCGACGCCGAATACGCCGCCGTGATCGAGATCGATCTCAATCAAATCACCGAGCCGATCCTGGCCTGCCCCAACGATCCCGACAACGTCAAAACCCTGAGCGAGGTGGCCGGCGATCGGATTGATGAGGTGTTCATCGGCTCCTGCATGACCAACATCGGCCACTACCGGGCGGCGGCCACGGTGCTCAAGGGCCAGGGCCAGAACGCCGCTCGCCTCTGGGTGTGCCCGCCCACCCGCATGGACGAGGAGAAGCTCAAGGAGGAGGGCTATTACGCCATCTTCGAAGCCGCCGGCTCTCGCATGGAGATGCCGGGCTGCTCCCTGTGCATGGGCAACCAGGCCCGGGTGGAGGACAACACCACGGTGTTTTCCACCAGCACCCGCAACTTCAACAACCGCCTGGGCAACGGCGCCCAGGTGTATCTGGGCAGCGCCGAGCTGGCCGCCGTCTGTGCGCAGCTGGGCCGCATCCCGACCAAAGGGGAGTACTTGGCCATCGCCGCGGAAAAGATCGATCCCTATGGAGCGGAGCTGTATCGCTACCTCAACTTTGACCAGATCGACGGCTTCGAGGACAGCGGCCGGGTGCTGAGCGCCGAGGACGAAGCCAAGGTGCTGGCGGAGGTGTGAGCACCGTCAGAATCTCGTCAGATCCATAAAGAACTTCCAAAGCCGTGGAGGCCTCGGGCCAGGGCTCTCTACGTTCAAGAGGTTCCCGTCTGTTTTCCTTCTCCTCGCATGACTTCCACTCTCCAGCGATGGCTCGCCCCGCTGCGCCGCCTTGTGGTCCTCGGCGTGGCTGTGGTTCTGGCGTTCAACCTGGCCGCCTGCTCCGGCGTCACCACCAGCGATGCCACCAACGCGGCCCGCACCGCCGTGAACGTGGCCAAGACAGCCGCCGACCTCACGGGCAATGAACAGCTGAAATCCGTGCTCACCCCGGTGGTGAACCTGCTGAACACCACCCAGAAGCAAGTGGTGGCCGACAACATCCCGGCCGCCACCAGCACCATGTCCAAGTTCAAGGGCCTCTGGGAGACCGCCGCCCCCGTGGTGAAGCTGGCCGCCGGCAACAACTACGGCGTGATCGACAAGGGCGTGAAGCTGGTGCTCAACACCTTCGGTGGCGACACCGCCCCCAGCAAGGACAACGCCCTGGGCGCCCTCAAAGGCCTGATCGGCCCCCTCACCGCCCTTCTGAGCTAGGCGTTTCTGAGCCAGGCGTTGGCGATCCGGGGGCCGCGGCCCCCGGTGCCCCTCAAACCCATCTCCAAAGGAGAACGCGACGGTGCTCAAGCACCGTTTTTTTTGGCCTGAAGATTTTTGAGGCCGAAGAAGTTGGTAACAATGATTACGTCAATCTTTAGAAACGCCCAGCCCCACTAAAAGCCCGTACTCTTTCTGGGTCATTTGATTTACTGATCGCCATGGCGCGTTCCCTCCTCGTGGGTGGTCGCCTTCTTTCCGCCGGTCTGGCCCTCGCCATCGCCGGTTCCCTGAGCCTCACCGGTTGCGGCAGCTCCACCAAGGAAGCCGCCCAACAGACCGGAGAAGCGATGGGCCAGGCCGCCAAGGAAGGCGCGGGCGCCGTTGGGGAGGCCGCCAAAACCGCCGCCACGGCCACCGGCCAGGCCGCTCTGGGCCCCGCCGTCGCCCCCGTGATGGATCTGCTGAAGAAGAGCGAGGGTGAGGTGAAGGCGGGCAACATTGCCGCCGCCATCGCCAGCATGGGTGGCTTCAAGGCCCTGTGGACCACCGCCGCGCCGATCATCCAGCCGATCGCTGGTGACAAGTGGCCCGCCATCAACACCGCCGCCAACCTTGTGCTCAACACCTTCGCCCCTGGCTCCACTCCCACCGCGGCCAACGCCGGCTCCGCCATCAGCGGCCTGATCGGCCCCCTCAGCGCCCTGCTGGCCAAGTAGGCGCGCCCGATCCGTCCTCCCAGCGGAGAGACTGGTCGGATCTGTTGTCGTCCGGGGCGAATCCGCACTGAACCAGGAAACCCTGCTGTTCTCACCAGCGTCGCCCCGGGCGGATGCCCTGAAGATGGTGCTGGCCTTCCCCAGCACCTACGCCGTGGGCATCACCAGCCTCGGCTACCAGGTGGTGTGGGCCACCCTGGCCAGTCGCTCGGACGTGAATGTGCGGCGGCTGTTCACCGATTGCGGTGATCCCCCCCACGGCGGCCGCGGCGGTCAGGGGAGAGCTCTCGACCTGTTCGGTCTCTCCCTGAGCTGGGAGCTCGACGCGCCGGTGCTGTTGGATCTCCTCGAACAAGAGCGCATCCCCCTTTGGGCCATCGAGCGGGGGGAGGGGGATCCGCTGGTGTTCGGTGGCGGACCGGTGCTGACGGCCAACCCTGAGCCCTTGGCACCTTTTCTGGACGTGGTGCTCCTGGGTGACGGGGAAGGGTTGCTCCCCGATTTTGTGGAGGCGTTGAGAGCGTGCGGGTCGGCCCCCAGGGCGGAGCGGCTGCGGGCCCTGGCCCGGGTGCCAGGGCTGTATGTGCCCTCCCTCTACGGGCCCACCTATGGCGCCGACGGCCAGCTGGAGGCGATCGGCCCGGTGGAGGCGGGGATCCCGGCCACGGTGGCGCGGCGGATCTGGCGGGGCAACACCCTGAGCCACTCCACGGTGATCACACCGGAGGCCGCCTGGCCCTCCATCCACATGGTGGAGGTGGCGCGCAGCTGTCCTGAACTCTGTCGCTTCTGCCTGGCCAGCTATCTCACCCTGCCCTTCCGCCCCGCCGAGCTGGAGGATGGCCTGATCCCGGCGGTGGAGACCGGGCTGGCGGTCACCCGGCGGCTGGGCCTGCTGGGGGCCTCCGTCACCCAGCATCCCCAATTCGCTGATCTGCTGGGCTGGCTTGATCAGGAGCGGTTCGCCGACGTGCGGGTGAGCGTGAGCTCGGTGCGGGCCGCCACGGTGACCCCCCAACTGAGTCGGATTCTGGCCAGCCGGGGCAGTCGCTCCCTCACCATCGCCATCGAGAGCGGCAGTGATCGGCTGCGGGCCGTGGTGAACAAAAAATTGGACCGCCAAGAGATCTTCACCGCCGCCCGCCTGGCCCGGGAAGGGGGTCTGCAGGCCCTGAAGCTCTACGGCATGGTTGGACTCCCCACGGAGGAGGACGCCGATGTGGAGGCCACCGCCGATCTGCTCCTCGAGCTGAAGCGCGCCACGCCAGGCCTGCGCCTCACCCTCGGAGTGAGCAGCTTCGTGCCCAAGGCCCACACCCCTTTTCAATGGCAAGGCCTGCGGCCGGAGGCGGAACAACGGCTGCGGCGGTTGGCGCGACGACTCCAGCCCAAAGGGATTGTGTTGCGGCCGGAAAGTTATTCCTGGAGCGTGATCCAAACCCTGCTCTCCCGCGGCGACCGGCGCCTGGCCCCGGTGCTGGCGGCGGTGCGGGGCCAACAGGACAGCCTGGGGGGGTGGAAACGGGCGTACCGCGCCGTGCTGGCCCAGGAGGTGGAGACTCCCCTCCCGCTTCCCCCCCCACCCCCCTGGAAAGAGCTGGTGGAGGGGCGTTGGACGGAGGAGCGGGTGTTGCCTTGGGAGCATCTGGCCAGTGGCCTGCCGAAAGGCACGCTCTGGCGCCATCAGCGGGAGGCCCTAGGAGCGGAGAAAACCGCGCAGGCCAGCGATCAGCACCCAACCGGCCACATTGATCCGGCTGTCGTACATCGGGATGTCGGTGGCATGGAGCACGATGAGCACCAGGGTGGCGGTCCACCAGGCGCGATCAAAGAGGCCAGCGCCCAGCATGCCCCTCTGGGCGCCGCGTAGGAGGAGAACCAGCACCAGCCCCACCACCAGAACGGCCACCGGAAGGCCATGACTGAGGGCCAGATCGATGGGCAGGTTGTGGGGGTGGCCATGCCAGTGGCCGGTGCGCAGCGGGTAGATGAGGCTGAAGGCGGCGGCCCCCCAGCCGAGCCAGGGGCGCTCGGCGATGAGGCCCAAAGCGGTGCCCCACTGGGCCAGGCGGGTGATGGCCAGGGGTCTCTGGCCGCTGTATCGCAGATCGCTGAGGCGACTCCAAATGGCTTCTGGCACCAGCTGCCGCGCGGGATTCTGGAGCGCCTCGGGCACCCCGGGCAGGGTGGCGGCAGTGACGACAGCCAGAACCACCACCAGGAGAGGCAGCAGCCAGGCCCAGCTGGACACCCCGAGCACCAAGGGAAGAGCCAGCACCAGGGCTCCCCAGGCGTTGCGGGAATCGGTGAGCAGCACGGCTGTCACCACCGCGGAGGCCATCGCCAGGGTGAGGGCCCGACCGGAGCGCGTGAGGCCTGGCCCCACGAGGGCGGCCAGGGTGAAGGGCCAGGCCAGGGCCAGCCAACCGCCAGCGATGTTGGCGTAGTCGAAGAGGCCGGCCAAGCGGCCCGGGGGGTTGCCGCCGGCCTTGAGGTGCCAAATGATCGCCCCGCCCAAGGCCTGCAGGGGTCCACTCCAGCCCAGCCAGAGCTGGCCCAAGCCCGTCACCACCACCGGCACCGTGCCAGCCACAAGCATCCAGCCCACGCGACGGCGGGCCTCCGGGGTGGCCAGATAGGGCTGGAACCCCCAAAACGCCCAGAAGAAGGGCAACCAGTTGCCCAAACCCACCCAGGCCAGCCAGCCGCTGTAGGCCCCCGCCGCGCCGATCGCCATCAGGAGGGACGCCAGCAGGAGCACGACGGTGGCGGGATCGGTCCAGGGCCGTTCCCGGCCTCGACTCCCCAGGATCAGGGCCACCAACAGACACAGCCCGGCCAACAGGGCACTGCTGGCCAGCAGCACCAGACCCACCTGGAAACAGGCCCAACCCAAGGCGCTGGCCCCGGGGGGCCGGTCCCGGGCCAAGCGCTCCTTCAGCTCCCGAGGGATCAAACGAAGCGGCATCCCTGCCCCAGAGATGCCTTCAATCAAACACAGCGGTGCGCCCGCCGTAGACCATCACCTGGCGGCGGAGCACGAGGCGAACGGCCCGGGCCAGGGCGAGGCGCTCGGCGTCGCGACCGATGCGCGCCAGGTCGTCCACCTCGTCGCGATGGCTCACGGGCATGGTGACCTGCTGGATGATCGGCCCCCCGTCGAGTTCCTCGGTGACGTAGTGGGCCGTGGCGCCGATCAACTTCACTCCCCGCTCCCAGGCCCGGTGATAGGGCTGGGCGCCCTGAAAGGCGGGCAGGAAGGAGTGGTGGATGTTGATCACGGCGTCAAAACGCCGCAAAAAGTGGGGGCTCAGCACCTGCATGTATTTGGCCAGCACCACCATCGCGACGCGGTGCTCCTCCAGCAGGGCCAGCTGACGGTCCTCCACCTCCGTCCGGGTTGGGGCGGCGATGGGAAGGTGAACAAAGGTTGCGCCGAAATCCTCCGCGATCGCCCGCAGATCGGGATGGTTGCTGATCACCAGGGGCACGGTCATCGGCAGTTCGCCGGAGCGGGTGCGCCAGAGCAGATCCAACAGCACGTGGTCTTGGCGGCTCACGAAAATCGCCACCCGGGGGATCTCATCGGAAAAATGCAGCTCCCCCTCACCCCCCAGACGGCGAGCCAGGGCCTCGACCGCCGGGGCCATGGCCTCCCGAGGCAGGCCGAAACCCTCCAGCGACCACTCAATGCGGCTGAGGAACACCCCGACGCGGGCGTCGGTGTGGTGATCGGCATGGCGGATGTTGCCGCCATTCATGGCCACCCAGCCGGAGAGCTCGCTCACCAGGCCCGGGCGGTCGGGGCAGATCACTTGAAGGATCGCTGTGGGCGATCGCATGGATTCGGCGACGCGACCCCGTTCAACCTATCCAGGGTGAGGGGAGGCGTCAGCCCCCTCAGCGGAGATGGAGCCGGAGGGTTTCGGCGGGAGCCCGGCGCACCCTGGCTTGAATCGCGGTGAGGCCGAGGCGTTCGTGGGCGGCCACCCGGTGGCAGCCGTTGAATCCCCAGAGCTGGCCATCCACCTCCAGCACATCGATCGGCTCCTTGAGGCCCTCCGAGGCGATGGACGCCATCAGATCGGCCACCTTGGCCTCATCGAGGCTGCGCTGAAGGGGTCGGCGGATGGAGGCCAACGGAAGGGTGGCGAGACGCATCGGACCAGTTCCTAACTCATACTCGCTACGTTTTAGCAGGGCTGGTGAGGGGGTGGGTGGCAAGCGGTTACAGCCTTTCGCGAACCGGCCCGCCCCCGCCAGGGGCCTCGGTACAGTCGCCCTGCCAGCATCCGTGCCGTTCCATGGCCGTCGCCAGCCTTTCCCCGCTCCCCTTGGCCAGGCCCCTTGAGCGCCTGCGGCGCTTCCTCCGCGGCCTGATGGCCCTGGCGGTGGCCACGCTGCTGAGCGTGTCGTTGGCGGCCTGCGACGGCGGCCAGGCGAAGGCTCCCGTGCTCAGCCCGGATGACATCGCGGCGATCACCCGCCAGGCCGAAGGCTTCCTCTCCGCTCGCGACCGGCTCCCCGAGCTGGCCAGCCTGGTGAACAAGCGCGACTGGACCGTCACCCGCAACCTGATCCACGGTCCGATGCAGGAGGTGGGGCGCCAAATGCTGTACATCAATCAACGCCTCCTGCCCGCCGACCAGAAGGAGGCCAACAAGCGCGCCGAGAATCTGAAGGCCGCCCTGGCGGATCTCGATGAGGCCGCCCGCCTGCAGGATGGCGACGCCCTGCGCAAGGGCTACATCAAGGTGGCCAGCAGCTTCGGGCTCTACGCCCAGATCCTGCCCCAGCCAGTGCAAGAAGCCCTGAAGCAGGTGTAGGTCGCCGCCCCGCCTCATCCGGTCCGGGCGCCGGCGATGGCGGCGGTGATGGTGGTGGGGGCAGGAATCATCGGCCGCGCGGCCTCCTGGCGCCTGGCGGAAGGGGGCCATTCGGTGACCCTTGTGGATCCGGCCCTGGCCGCCCAACCCGGGGCCGGGTGCCCCTCCAGCGGCAGCGAGGCCGCCCTGGGGGTGTTGATGGCCCGGGTGTTTCACCGCTCCAGCGGCCGGGCCTGGCGGCTGCGCCAACGGAGCCACGCGCTATGGGAGGAGTGGCTCCCGGAGCTGGAGGGGCGGGGCCACCAATTGCCGAGGCGCCGGGGGCTGCTCTTGCTGGCCGCCACCGCCGATGAGCTCGTCCGGCAGGAGCGGCTCGCGGCCGATCGGGCGCGGTTGGGGATTGCCATGGGGCGGCTGGACCCGGAGGAGCTGGAGGCGCTCCACCCTTCCCTTCCCGCTGGCCCCCTTGGCGGCCTGCTCTCCCCAGAGGATGGCCAGCTCGATCCAGGGCCGCTTTTGGAGGCCCTGCTGCTGGAAGCCCAACGGGCAGGAGCCACCTGTGTGGCGGAGGCCGCGGTGGCCGTGGAGCGGGGGCATCGGGGAGG
>JBKCPG010000199.1:0-4248 GCA_046309395.1 Cyanobacteriota bacterium
GGCGCGGTGGCCTTGGGGACCTTCACATCAACGCTGATTCCTGATGCATCGCTCGTTTGCTGGATCACCTTCAAGTTGCTGTGTGGAATGCCCACGGTCTTGGCAACAGATGTGAGGCAGTTGTTCTTGGCTTTCATCAGCATATCGGCCGAGACGGACTGGGCTTGAGCTGGTACAACGAATCCAGCGGCCGCCAGTGCAACGACTGTGGCTGCAGTGACGCTTGAGCAACGGATCACGGCCTTCCCCATGCAAGATGACGAATCAACATCTCTTGACCATACTCCGCCAACGTCAGGCTGACAGCTTCGCTGAAGCTTTCTCCGTTCAGCGCCACATACACGTCGACGAGATCACCCAGTTGCTTACCTGCCCAGTTCTTCAGAGTGAAATCCTCCATCACTTCTGCCCCCTGAATCGGGCTGGATGCGTAGGCGATCCAAAGTGTTTGGCGACTGTTCGGTAGGTCATGGAGTGATTCGCCTTGAAGGCAGAAGCCGTATCAGCAGCTCACTCAACACCCCCCCGCGGCAGCAGTGCCATCGGCAGGAACCAGGCCACGTTGAAAAAGAACAGCGGTACGTAGGCGGTGCAGGCCAGCAGCACCAGGACTCCGGCTCCAAGTAGATCACTACCGATCAGGGAGCGCCAGCGGCGATGCCTCACCTGCCAAGCGGCCAAAGCCCACGAAGGTAGCCAGCCTGCCATCAGCAGCATCACGAGCACCTGTGAGCCGGTGGCACCATGACCTGATCCGGTGGGAGCCCGGCTGGCCAGCAGGGCAATCCAGGCCAGCCCTAGCCCCAGATGCAGGCTCAGCCAGAGGCGGGAGGAACGGGTCATGGCACAGCAGACGATTGGGCGACGATTCACACCCGACCGATCGACACCCGGGATTCTCCCCGCCATCCTGAAGACCTGCCCAGCACCTCTCTCCTTGAAGCGCCTTCTCCCCCAGCTCACTGCCGCCGCCCTGCTCCTGGCCACCGATCTGCCTGGCAGCGCCTGGGCCGGCGCCGCCTTCAACCAAACCCTGAAGCTCCAAGGCATCAGCTTCCAGGTGCAGAGCAGCGGTGAGGGCTCCCAGCAGCAGCTCACGATCACCACCAGCGGGGCCAAGCCGCCGATCAAGCCGATTCGCCAGACGGTCAATGGCCAGGTGGTGGGTGCCGAGGTGGCCGACCTCAATAACAACGGCATGCCCGAGATCTACGTGTTCGTGCAGGGTGCTGGCAGCGGCAGCTACGGCGAAGTGGTGGCCTACGCCGTGATCAAAGGCGCCGAACTCTCCCCGATCACCCTGCCGGAACTCACGGGTGCCAACGCCCAGGGCTACCAGGGCCACGACCAGTTCCAGGTGGTGGAGAGCTGCCTGGCACGCCGCTTCCCGATCTACAAGCCGGGCGACAGCAACGCCAAGGCCACAGGCGGCCAACGGCAGATCTGCTACAAGCTCAAGGCCGGTGAGGCGGGCTTCATCCTGCAGCCCACCAGCGTGCTCAAGTTCTGATGAGCCTGCTCTTCAGGGGGCCATCGGCCGGAGCTGGATCTCTGTTCAGCCGCTTGGCGGCGTCCGTTCTGATCGGTGCAGCCCTGGCGCTTCCCGCCCGGGCCTACGACCTCCAATACCGGCAGAACGGCACCAGCTTTTCCGCGAGTGAGCTGCGCAGGATCTTCAACAACGGCTTGCCGGCCGCCTACGACCAGGGTTTCCCCGATCAGCGCTGGACCACCTACCTGCTGCTCGATGCCCACGCCGACAAGGGTCTGGTGGCCATCACCCTTGGCCTGAGCCCTCGGGTTGGCCGCTCCCAGGCGCTGTTGCCGGTGGCCACGTTCAGCGTGATCGAGCCAATGCCCCGTTCGGCGGCGGGCTGGCAGCAACTGCTCTCTGATCTGGCGGCTCGCTATGCCCGCGTGACGCTCGAGAACCGCAGCCGGATCCTCAGCCAGCCGTGAGGGCCGTGTCGCCCCAACCCCCATCCCCCACCAGCGCACCGGCTGGTTCCCTCACCCATCTAGCCGTGGCGGGCTACCGCTCCCTGCAGCAGCTAACCCTTCCCTTGGGAGTCTCGCCGCTGGGGGGTCAGCCCCATGGGGGTCTCACCCTGGTGTGCGGCGCTAACGGCTGCGGCAAGAGCAACCTGTATCGATCACTGGGGCTGGTGGCCGCCGCCGCCCGCGGTGATCTGGTGGCGGCCCTGGCTGCCGAAGGCGGGCTGCCGGCGGTGTTCTGGGCCGGGCCGGAGCGCACCACGCGGGAGATGCACCGCGGAGAGCAGCCGGTACAGGGCAGCAGCGGCAGGCGGGAGGCGGCGCGGCTGCGGCTGGGCATTGCCGGCGAAACCCTCTCCTATGCCATCGAGTTGGGCTATCAGTCCGACGACCACACCAGTGCCTTCGTGCTGGATCCGGAGATCAAGCGGGAGTGGATCTGGGCTGGCGGCCCTTTCCATCCCCGCAGCCTGTTGGTGCAGCGCACGGGGGCGGTGGTGGAGCGCTGTGGGGATGGGGGCCGAGCGGTGCCGATCGCCCTGGAGGTCTCGCCCCACGAGAGTCTGTTCACCGCGGCCTCCGATCCGCTCGAAGCCCCGGAGGTGTTTCAACTGCGGCGCACGATTCTCAGCTGGCGCTTTTACGACAGCTTCCGCACCGACCGCCAGTCCCCCGCCCGCAGCGGCCGCATCGCCACCCGCACCCCTTCGCTGGCGGCCGACGGCGGCGATCTGGCGGCGGCGGTGCAGACCATCCTGGAGATCGGCGACGCTGAAGCCTTCCAGGCCGCCATCGCCGATGCCTTCCCCGGTTGCCACCTGACGGTGGACACCAGCGCGCCCCTGTTTCAACTGCAGCTGCATCAACCGGGCTTGCTGCGGCCGCTCGAGGTCACGGAGCTCTCCGACGGAACCCTGCGCTATTTGCTGGTGGCGGCGGCCCTGTTCAGCCCGCGCTTGCCGCCGCTGCTGGTGCTCAACGAACCTGAGAACAGCCTCCACCCCGATCTCCTGGCTCCTCTGGCCCGGTTGATCGCCGCGGTGGCCGAACGCACCCAGGTGTGGGTGGTGGCCCACGCCGAGACCCTGATCACCGCCCTGGAGGACGGCTCAGATTGCCGGCTGCTGCGGTTGGAGCGGGAGCTGGGGGCCACGGTGCTGCCGGGCCAGACGGTGCTGGAGCGGGCCGCCTGGCGCTGGCCGGCCTGAAGGTGGGCCAGCGCCAGTTTCACCGTTCACCCAGATGGCCTGAGCCGATCCTATGGATTGAAAGCACAACCAACGCCCATGAAGACGCTGTTGGCATCCAGGCAGATGCCTGCCATCATTGCCTTGATACACATCTGGAGCCAATGTCACTGAAACGCAAGCTCGTTCTGCTCCCAAGTGCCTTGATGCTTCATGGTCTCTTCGCATCAGCCGCCCTGGCAGATACTGTGAGCCGCGCTAATGGGCGTTGCGCACTGAAGCAGAATGGCTATGAGGCCTTCAACGGCTACTGCACGGTGAAGCAGAAGCAGAATGGTCCGACGACGGTCTTTGTTGTCGATCTTGATAACGGCAATCACTTCCGCTTCTCGGGGCCAAGCCGTCAGCAGCTGCATGTGGAAACCAACTCTGGAATTCAGCAGAATGTTTTGTTCGAGGACCAGGGCAGCAAAGGTGTGTTCACCTGGAATGACGGCAGCAGCACCACTCGACTGTCGGTCAAGACCGATGAGGTGACCAATCCCAATGCCCAGTTCGACGACCACCCCAGCACCGCCACAGGATCGTCGCTGGCAGGCGCTGCGGTGGGGGCTTTGATCGGCGCATTGCTGAGCGGAGGCAAATCTGCCAATACACCGACGGCTGTTGTGGGGCAACCGGTGGCGGAATTTCAGAATCTGATCAACAGTGATCCGGGCTTGGTGGAGAGCCGCCTCACCGGCTCGGGATACACCTACATCCGCAGCAGTTCTCGGGAGAACGGCGAAGATTCCTTCTGGAAACGTGGCGCTAGCTGTGTTGATGTGCGCACCACTCTCAACCGCTATCAGTCGTTCACCTACGCCAATCCCTCGAACTGCAACTGATCGCCGATCCTTCCGCAGCATCGGTGCTTCTGCTCCGGCGCTGCGGAACCTTGCTCAGAGAAATCTGCATCCATTTGCAGCATCCCAGGTCAACTTGAGGGTGTTGCAGATGGAACGGTGCTGGGGAGCACCATTGATCCATGGCAATAGGCGGTGAGCACAGCCCGGATGGGGTGCTC
>JBKCPG010000200.1:0-4121 GCA_046309395.1 Cyanobacteriota bacterium
CCTCCAGGACCACCTGGCCCTGGCGGATCCGGAGGGCCAGGTGGTCCTGGAGGTGGAGGGGGTGTGCGAGGGGTGGATCCTGGAGGCCCCCCTGGGGGATGGAGGGTTTGGGTACGACCCGGTGTTTTGGGTGGAGGAGGCGGGGCAGACCCTCGCCCAAATGGAGCCGGCCACGAAAGCCCGGTTTGCCCACCGAGGGAGGGCTTTCGCGGCCCTGAGACCTGGTCTGCGGCGATGCCTCGCCACGGGAGGCCAGTTTCACTAAAGCATCACGAGTGAAGTGATGCGGACGTGCTGTGTCCATTCATCAACCATGCCCCGGGATTGGGTATCGAAAAGCACAGGAGGCGCCGCGGATCGGCCACAGAGCAAATCGTGCATAAAGTAAAATTATTCACGCACTTGTTGATCTTTGTACGCGGCAACGGTAGGGTAGTAAAGATCAGAGAATGATTCAATGTCCATCAATGTTGACTATTCTGTTCAGCTTTTCTTCAGTGCTCCGCAGTCCTCAACAACTGACAATGTCGTCATCGGCGTCTACGTGACGCGATCGGGGGGCGCCCTCTCTCTGTCAAGCAGAGTTCGCATAGAATTGTATGCCTCGGCGGATCAGCTTCTTGACGCGGCTGATCCAAAGCTGCTGGATCGCATCTTCAGTTTTACAGTCGCCAACTCAACGATCGGTCTCAACCTCGTCACCAACCTCAGGCCAACCGCCATGGCCAGAGGCGCGTTTACGGTCATTGGCGTGGCGGATTCAGGCAACGTCATCTTTGAAACCAACGAGTCCAACAACCTCCGCATGGTGCAAGGGTCGTCGTTTGGCTCTGACGTGGTGCTCCAGTGGATCACCGCTTGCCTGACCGCCGTGATGTGTGAGGGCCAGCAGGGCCGGGGCATTGGACCCACGGCCGGCACCCGGACGATGGCCATCCTCAGCACGGCGATTTACGACACGGTCTGCGGTTTCAACGCCACCCAGCAGCCGTACAAGATCAACGCGGACGCCCCCACTGGGGCCTCGCTCCAGGCCGCGGTCATCGGTGCCGCCAGCCGTGTGCTCAACCAGCTGATTCCCGATCAGGCCGCTTACATCGACTATCAAACCCAGGCCAGCTTGGCCAAGGTTGGTCCGATCACCGATAGCGCCGTCAGCGCCGGGCTGCTCTTTGGCCAATCGATCGCCGACCAAACGCTTCTGTCGCGGGTGGGGGATGGATCGGAGAACAACGCCTCCTATGTGGCCCCCTCCACCACCGGCTACGTGTGGCAAACCCAGAAGTCGGGTCCCACCCAAGATTTTGCCCTCGGGGCCAACTGGGGATCGGTGACTCCTTTCGCCATCAGCAGCGCGAATGCCTACATGCCCCAGGGGGGCGTCGGTGGGTTGGAGGCCCATCCCGACTTCAACCCCACGAAATACATGGAGCAACTGGAGGAGGTGCGCCAGTACGGGGGGCTTGCCAACACAGCCACCACCACGGTGTTGCGCACGCCCGATCAAACGCAAATGGCCTTGTTTTGGGCCTACGACCGTGCCGACACCTACCGACCCTATGGCCAGCTCAACCAGATCGCCGTGGATCTGTCGCTCAAGACCCCGGGGATGACCATCGAGAAGAACGCCGCCCTCTTCGCCGCCCTCAACGTGAGCCTCGCCGATGCCGTGATCGTGGCCTGGAAAGCGAAGTACACCGTGCTGCAACCACGCCCCTCCGATCTCATCACGGGCCAAGTGGTGGACGCCAGCAACACGCCCCTGGCGCCGGTGGTGGATACACAATGGAAATCCCTGCTCTCCGAGATCAATGGCGTTCAATCGCCCCCCTTCCCTGATTACCTCTCGGGCCACTCGGCCATGGGAGGGGTGTTTGCCTCGGTGATGAGCGAATACTTCGGCGATAACCGATCCTTTGATTCCTATTCCATGGAGCTGCCCTGGGTCGCCGGCACCCAGGGGACCAAGCGCTCCTTCACAGGTTTCACCGACCAAAATGGCGTGAAGCGCAACAGCTTTTATCAAGCCGGTTGGGAGGACGCCCTGAGCCGGGTGTATGGAGGCGTGCACATCCGTGAGGCCTGCGAGGATTCCTTCGCCATGGGGCTCCAGGTGGGCGATTTTGTCGCCAATCAGTTCTTCCAGCCGGTTGTCTGACGCCCCGCCGGATCAGCGCGACCCGGCCCCGCGACGCTTCGATCTCCTCACCCCCCGATTCCTGCCCAGGCGATCCGGGGGAACTGGAGATCGAGGGGTTTTTTCCAGCCTTGGCAAACCTTGCCGCCGCCTCGCCCTCAGCTCACCGCCAGCTCACCCACAGCGCCCATCCATTGGTGCAGTGTCCAATCGACACCGCCGCTGAGCACCATCGGGTCGTGAAGGATCAGGGCCTCGGCCCGCCCGTGATCCTCGGCCTCCAGCAGCAGCAGGCCGCCACCGCCGGGTTGGCCCTGGCCATCCACCAGGAAGCCGCTGCTGATCCGCACCCCCCGCTCCCGCAACCCCCGCACCCAGGCGCGGTGGGCGTCGAGGTGGGGGCGCAACTCGGCGTGGGGGAGGCGGAAGGTTTCCCGCTTGATGAACCAGGGCATGGCGGTTCGTCCTCAGCCTTCCACCCAGCTGCCATGCAACCCATGGGGGAGGGCCAGGGGCAGCTCCACCACCGCCACCTCCGCCATCGACGCGGCGTCGAGGATCACCAGGTCGCTGGCACAGCGGGCGCCGTTCCACACCACGGTGAGCACCCAGCCATCGTCTTCCTCGGTGCCGCCGGGGCGGGGCACCATCAAGGGCTCGCTGACGAAGCCCCGGGGCGCCGC
Organism: Cyanobacteriota bacterium; assembly: GCA_046309395.1. GTDB lineage: Bacteria > Cyanobacteriota > Cyanobacteriia > PCC-6307 > Cyanobiaceae > Cyanobium. The sequence continues at coordinate 2,821 of JBKCPG010000200.1, forward strand.
GCTCCACACCCGACTCTCGCCGCTCTCCAGATCGAGCTTCTGAATCGCTTGCAGGGGATCGTTCCCCGTCTCCCGCTCGGCCACCGCCATCCAGGCGTGGCGGCTGGGCAGGCCCACGCGGCGGGAATTCACCATGGCGAACTCGCAGCACCGCTGGCTCAGCCGCTCGCTCGTCACAGAGCCGCTGGTGAGATCCAGAACGCAGCGCCGCAAGGTTCCCTCGGGGATGCTGTCGAACTCCACCTCACGGAAGTCGGTGCCCGGCCCGATGGAGGGGAAATCGTCGTAGAAGATGCTCTCCACCACCACCGTGTCTTGCGCTTCCCAGGCGTTGAGGTGGTGGAACACAAACCCCTCCGGCGCCGGCAGCACCCTGGGAGGCTGGCCGGCATAGGCGCCGCAATCCCTGGGGATGAGCCAAAACTGACCGGCTTCCCCGGGTTTGGAGGCCAGGCACTGGGCGGCCCCTTTGAGGCCCAGGGCGAAGGGCAGGGGGTTGAAGGCGATGGCGTTTTGCAGAAACACCGCCCAGTTGGGAGTGATGGCGAAGTCGTGGAGGAACGCGAAGCCGTTGAAGCTGTCGGAGCGATCGTTCACGAGGGCGCCTGGCGCCTCGCCGGCAGGGCCAGGGCCGCTGGCGAACTCCATCAAGCGAATCGTGCTGCGAGGGCCGCTTTTGACCCCGAAGGTGACCAGCCGCTCGCCGCCGTGGTGGCCAGGATCGAAGCGGGGGTGGGCGCTGAAGGCTTCCCCGGGCTTGAGGACGCCATCGAGCAGGCTGAGCCCCCGGGTGTCCAGGGTGCGGGGATCCAGGGCGTGGGGGGAGCTGGCTTCCCACAGCGCCAGCAGCTGATCCCCCAGGCGCACCACGTGGGTGTTGGCGATGTTTTTCAGGCGCACGTCAAAGGCGTTGGCCAGAGGGCCGCCCGGCTTTTGGGTGCCGAAGACGCCCCGGTAGAGGGGCTTGCCCGCTTTCTCTTCCGCCAGCCACCCCTCGGTGCGCACAAAACGGTTGGTGAGGCGCGGACCCTCGGGCCCAAAGCGAAGGGCCGTCACCATGCCATCGCCATCGAAGGGATGGTGCACCCAATGGCCGCCCCGCTCCAGCCGTCCCGGCCCATTGCGATAGAGGGTGCCCCGCAGCTCGGCGGGGATGGCGCCCCGCTTGGCCACCAGGGGCTCCTCCGTGAGCTCCAGGGTGACATTGCGAAAAGCACTGGCCCAATCCGAACGGTCGTACCCCCTCGGAGTGGCTGACACGGGGGGGACCGCTGGGGAGGGGGAACGACCGGGGGCGATTG
>JBKCPG010000201.1:0-3178 GCA_046309395.1 Cyanobacteriota bacterium
ATGCTTCCTGATGTCCCCACTCGCTGGGAACAACTATTGATTGGAAACTTCCAAAACCTGCTTGGGACGAATCCCTAACCTTTTGCAGTCCCCACTCGCTGGGGACACCTATTGATTGGAAACTCCCTGCTCTTTCGAGACGCCCATCTGCTCCAAGGACCACGTCTCAAATACGCAGAGAGACCCAGCCCTGGCTTTCATCCAGACCAAGCTTGATGATCCGAGCGAGGCCTCAACCGCCTGCAAGAATATGAGCCACTCCCTTCGCTCCCGGTGGTCGCCAGCGACAAACTCTTCTTCTGGTTATTTCAAGACCGCACAGAGCGGCTACAGCCCCTGGTGGCCTCCCTGCTGCCAGACATGCAGGGCTATTCCTTCACCGCGCCAGTGATCAAGGAGCGGGAGGTACGTCCTGATGGTCTGTTCCTCCCTCCAGCCGAACAACTCCAAGACAAGCCCGCGTTGATCATGGAGGCCCAGATGGCCTCCGATCCCGAATTCTTCCTGCGTCTCTACAACGAAAGCGGCCTGCTGCTCCGGCATCAGTATCGCCAGGGCCAGCCCGTACGCCACTGGCGCGTTCTGGTGTTCTGCCCCTCACGGAAGCTCAACTTTGGCGACCCTGTTCCGGTGGCGGAATTCCTCAGGGAGCGCGTGCTCTGGATTGAGCTGGCTCCAGATCGGATGCCTCCTACGGCCCCGCCACTCCAGAGGGCCCTTGGCCTGCTCCTGCTGCCTGAGGTGGAGCTGCCCGCCTCATCTGCCGCTATCCGTCAGCAGGCAGCTGCCAAGTCAATGGCAAACGACCTGGATGACGTGATCGCGGCTATTCTGCTTTCAAGGTTCAACGGCCGCTCCATCACTGAGATCTGCGCTATGGGAGGGATCAAGCTCGACGATTTCACCAACAGCGTGGCCTATAAAGAGATCTTTGGGCGAGGGCTGGAGGAGGGCCAGCAAAAAGGGCGGGAAGAAGGACGCCAGGTTGAAGCTGCGGCCATGACCTCGCGGCTGCTGCAACGCCGCTGCGGCTCCCTTACCCCCGAGCAGGCAACCCGCATCCAGTCCCTGCCTCTGGCCGATTTGGAAGCTCTGGCCGATGCGCTCTTTGATTTTCAGGGTCCAGCGGATCTCACAGCTTGGCTGGCTCAGCGCAAGGGATGAACCCGTCATCGACTGTTTGGCAAATCCCCCCCGCTGAGACGGATGGCTGTATTCAAAGCTTGGTGCAGATCCAAAAACTGAAAGAGACAATTCCCATGACGTATCCTCCCCCAATTCATGCTGAAATTGGTTGCTTTGAGGAATGGCGTCTTGCATTCACTCCACAGCCGCCGACCTGCTACCGCACCAGCTGAGCCTGCTCTTGGGTAACACCCGAAAACACGACAATCAACTCGCTCAGCGGACCCCCATTCTCCAGATTCTCGAACATTGCCTCGTCGTTGACTCGGGTGGAGCCAATCACCCATGCCCCGCCTATGCGATATAGATCTTTTGCGCCAGCCAGTGGGGCCAGGAGGACAATTCATCGTCACCGCTGCGCCAGGTGGTGAGGGGATCGCCGCCCAGGCCGTGTACGAACACCACATCGAGTACGCGCTCGGGCGACAGCGCAGGGGAGGTTGGGAGCAAGTCGGTCATGGGCCCCAGCCGTGAGGCTGCAGGTGTACAAAGCGGCGGGCTGGCCGGATGGCACTGCGGGCGGTGCGCGGCTTGGGCAGAGGGGCTGGAACCTTGCGGTGACTTGGCTGTTGGCCTTTTCCGGTTCCGCGCACCCCCTCTGGATTCCCCGAAACCCCAGTGTTTGCGTTGATCGCCGCGCGGCCCTGCGGCGCAATGGATCTCAGCGTTTTCCACAGGCTTGACGGACCACCACCGCTCGGCCAAGGTAGGGGGGTGCGCAAACGGTCTTCGGATCGCTTGCGACGCAGGCCCTTTCTGGGGCCGCTGTCCCCACTCGGTGGGGACACCTATTGATTGGAAACCTTCGCAGTATTCTGCGAAGTCATCATCGTCAAAGTCACTAGTCCCCACTCGGTGGGGACACCTATTGATTGGAAACTTATAAGCCAGTAGAATGGCTTGGTTGGTTCCTCCAGGCTGGGGACACCTATTGATTGGAGACAAGAACAACCAACAGTTCAAGATATCTTTCCAGTTGGGATCCCCGCGCTGGGGACACTTATTGATTGGAAATAACCACTCAATCTCAGCCTCGGTCAGGTTCTGATTTACAGTGTCCCCACTTGCTGTGGACGCCTATTGATTGAAAACAAAGATTCCCACTGGTTGGCTTAGCCTTGACCGCCATCCCGTCACCACTCGTCGGTGACACCTATTGATTGGAAACTCCCTGCTCTTCCGAAATCCCCACCTGCCCCAAGTGCTACGTTTCAAACACCCAGTGAGACGTAGCCCTGGCTTTCAGCCTGCCCAGCCTTGATGACCCAAGCCAAGCGACAATTCGCTGCAAGAATGTTGGCCACTCCATTTGCTCCCGGTGGCCGCCAGCGACAAACTTTTCTTCTGGTTATTTCAAGACCGCACAGAGCGCCTACAGCCCCTGGTGGCCTCCCTGCTGCCAGACATGGAGGGTTATTCCTTCACCGCGCCAGTGATAAAAGAACGGGAGGTGAGGCCTGATGGCCTGTTCCTCCCTCCAGCCGAACAACTCCAAGACAAGCCCGCGTTGATCATGGAGGCCCAGATGGCCTCCGATCCAGAATTCTTCCTCCGTCTTTACAACGAAAGCGGCTTGCTGCTCCGTCATCAGTACCGCCAGAGCCAACCAGTGCGCCACTGGCGTGTTCTGGTGATCTGTCCCTCGCGGGAGCTCAACTTTGGCGATCCCGTTCCGGTGGCGGAATTCCTCAGGGAGCGTGTGCTCTGGATTGAGTTGGCTGCCGATCGGATGCCTCCTACGGCCCCGCCCCTGCAGAAAGCCCTCGGCATGCTTCTACTGCCTGAGGAGGAGCTGCCCGCCTCCTCTGCCGCTATCCGTCAGCAGGCAGCTGCCACGCCACTGGCCAACGACCTGGATGACGTGATCGCCGCTATTCTGCTTTCAAGGTTCAACGGCCGCTCCATCACTGAGATCTGCGCCATGGGAGGGATCACGCTCGACGATTTCACCAACAGCGTCGCCTACAAGGAGATCTTTGGGCGGGGGCTGGAG
>JBKCPG010000202.1:0-11136 GCA_046309395.1 Cyanobacteriota bacterium
GCATCCGCCTTGCGGAAGGGGAAGAGGATGCCGCAGGTGCGCATCAGGCTCAAGAACAGCTTTTGGGCCTCGGGCTCGTAGTGCCGCCACACCGTATTGGCGAGCAGGGATGGCGTGAGTCGGCCATCGTTGCCGGTGATCAGCGGATAGGTGGAGCCGCGATCGAACACCGCATACACCGCATCCAGTGCCCAGGATTGATCCAGGATGATGCGGTCGTGGAACAGCTCCGGGCTGTGGAAGACCACGCCTTTGTTGTGGAGAAAGCGCAGCAGGGCTTCGGGGGAACTGATGCCCCCAATGTGTGCACAGAGGCTGGCGAACTGCTCTTGGCTGAGCGTGCGGTGTAGGCGCTCTGGGGCTGGAAATTGTTCATCGACCTGCCGCCAAGCCTCCAGTTGCTGCCACACCCGATAGCGACCCTTGCCGATGGTGCTGATGCCATCACGATCGCGGAGATAGGAGCTGGCGTCAGCCAGGGCCTCTTGGAGGCTGGCGGCGCCACGCCCGGTGCGGGCGCTGAAGCTCAAGGGTCGCAAGCACCCGAAGCGCTCCAGAAGGTTTTTCTCTACTGGGGGCATGGCCACCGCCTGGGCGGGGGTGTCGCACTGGCTTTGCACCACCAGAACGGGCGAGTCAGGGCGGCCGAGGGTGCGCACGTAGTCGAGCCAGTAGGGGAGCGGGTGGCGGCGATGGAGGGGATCGTTGTCGTCGCTGCCCACCAGGGCCTCTTGCTCCGGCGTCCAGAGCACCACAAACACCGCCGCCGTGCGCATGAACAGGGTGTGGGCACTGTGATAGATATCTTGGCCGCCGAAATCCCAGAGCACATAGGTGGCCTCTCCGTCGGATTCGGTCGCAATGGAGCGAACAGTGATGCCGTGGGTGGAGGGCACCGAAGGATCGAAGGGTTCGCCAGCCAGGTGGCGGCAGAGCTGGGTTTTGCCCACACCCCAATTGCCAAGGATGAGGATTTTCACGCTGTTGATGGGGATGGCTTCTACTTCCAGGTCGAGGATGTGGGCGCGGAGGGAGAAGAGGCAGTTTTCGAATGGTCCGGTTGCAAAGGCCTCCTCTGGGATACCTGGGAGGCTTGCGCCAATGAGATCGAGGTGTTCAAGACTTTCGCTGAAAAGTATTTTGCGGGGAAAAATTTTTATGGATAGTTTAGGGCAGGTAAGCTTCCGAAGCATTTTGAGACCGATTAGAGGCTCCAGGTCACTTACCTGAGTAAAGCCACATTCGAGGGTCTGAAGGCTGGAGAGGTCCCGCAAGGGCTCCAGATCGCTTATCAGGGTGGATCTGCAGTCGAGGGTGCATAGGCTGCGCAGGTCCCGCAGGGGCTTTAGCTTGCTCACCTGGGTGTTACCGCAGTTGAGTGTCCGAAGGTTAGAAAGGTCCCGCAAGGGCTCCAGATCGCTTATCAGGGTGGATCTGCAGTCGAGGGTGCATAGGCTGCGCAGGTCCTGCAGGGGCTCTAGGTTGCTCACCTGGGTGTGGTTGCAGTTGAGGGTCTGAAGGCTATGGATATTCCGCAGAGGTTCGAGGTTGGTCACCTGGGTGCTGCCGCACTCGAGGGTCTGAAGGCTATGGAGGTCCTGCAAAGGCTCCAGGTCGGTCACCTGTGTGCTGCCGCACCTGAGGGCCTGAAGGCTGTGGAGGTCCCGCAGGGGCTCCAGGTCATTCACCTCAGTTCCCCAGCAGGAGAGGGTCTGAAGGCTACGCAGGCCCCGCAGCGGCTCCAGGTCGCTTACCAGGGTGCCAAAGCAACTGAGGACCTGAAGGTTGGTGAGACCCCGCAGCGGTTCAAGGTCGCTTACCGTGGGCTGGAGGCTGCTAAAGAGACTATAAAGTTTACCCTCGCACCTGAGAACCTTAAGGCTAGTGATCTCCCGTAGAGGCTCAAGGTCGCAGACCTGGCTGTTGCTGCAATCAAGGATCTGAAGGTTGTGGAGGTCCCGCAGTGGCGCGAGGTCGCTCACCTCGGTCTTGCTGCAGTCGAGGATCTGGAGGCTATGGATATCCTGCAGAGGTTCGAGGTCGGTCACCTGGGTGCTGCCGCAGTAGAGGGTCTGAAGGCTATGGAGGTCCTGCAAAGGCTCCAGGTTGCTCACCTGTGTGCTGTCGCACCTGAGGGACTGAAGGCTGTGGAGGTCCCGCAGGGGCTCCAGGTTGCTCACCTGGGTCCAGCCGCAGTCAAGGGACTGAAGGCTGTGGAGGCCCCGCAGAGGCTCCAGGTTACTCACCTGGGTGCGTCTGCATTCGAGTGTCTGAAGGCTGTGGAGGTCCCGCAGGGGCTCCAGGTTGCTCACCTGGGTTTCGCTGCAGTCGAGGGTCTGAAGGCTATGGATATCCCGCAGAGGTTCGATGTCGCTCACCTGGGTGCTGCCGCAGTCGAGGGTCTGAAGGCTGTGGAGGTTCCGCAGGGGCTCCAGGTCGTTCACCGTGGTGCCAATGCTGTTGAGAATCTGAGGTCTTAACAAGCGATGCAGAATTCCCAAGAGAGATTTACGATTCACCCCACACTTGAGGCTCCGAAGGCTGTAGAGGTCCCGCAGAGGCCCTAGGTCGCAAACCTGTGCATCCCCACAATCGATGTCCTGAAGGCTGTGGAGGTCACGCAGGGGCTCCAGGTGGCTCACCTGGGTGTGGCCGCAATCGAGGGACTGAAGGCTTTGGAGGTCTCGCAGGGGCTCCAGGTCGCTCACCTGGGTGGCGCTGCAGTCAAGCTCCTGAAGGCTTTTCAGGCCTTTCAGTTCTGGTGGTAGCTCGCTGATCTGGAGTTTGGAGAGATCAAGCCGGCCTGTTGGCGCTGCGAGCTCCGCTGCAATGCGCTTTCTGGCTTCCGCTTGATCTGGTGAACTCATTTCAAACGTTGAGCAGCCATTTTGTAGTAATGCCAAGGATAGCGACCATGGCATGGAAGCTTGAAACTGGGTGCGCTGGCCCGGCCCGCTCATCAACTCCACACAAAACAGCCCCAGCTCCCGCCAGGGCTTGTCTATCGCAGTCTCCAGTGACCATCAACGTCTCAGGGAAGACTCACGGCTACAGAGATCCTCACCCCCTCAGGGCCTCACCCCTTCTGCCCCCTGATCTCCCCCCAGCTTCTCGGCGAAAACATCCATCGCAGACAGCAGGCTGACTGGAGCGAAAGGTGAGCAGAGCCGACAACGCCAAAACAGACCGACCAACAAGCGGTCTGTCCATCGCTTCATGGCTTAAAATGATCCAATGCGAAAGGAACCATGAACAAACCACTGCAGCGCATCACGATTGATCCGATGGTTTGTCATGGCAAACCATCGATTCGCGGGCTTCGCTATCCCGTGGAGTTGATCCTGGATCTGTTGGCATCTGGAATGAGTGCTTCCGAGATTCTGGGCGACTATCCGGATCTGGAAGTTGCTGACATCACGGCTGTTTTGGCTTATGCCGCTGAGCTGGCTCGGGTTCAACGGGTCGAACCCTTATCCGCATGAAGATCCTGTTGGATGCTCAGCTTCCACGGATGCTGATTCCAACTCTCGTGGACCTAGGTTTTGACGCCATCCACACCTTTGATCTGCCTGAGGGCAATCGCGCTTCAGATGCCATGGTTTGTGCCCAGGCTGATCAAGACCAGCGGGTGGTTTTCAGCAAAGATGACGACTTTGTGCGCTCTCACTTGCTGCAGGGCACTCCAAAACAGCTTTTGCTGATCACCACAGGCAACATCCGAAATCAAGAGCTTATCTCACTCCTCCTCCCATCCTTGCCATTATTGTCTGATTTGTTTGAACAGCACGGATTAGTGGAATTGTCGCGTACAGCCCTGATCATCCGGCGATGACGCCGATCGCCCATCGCAGCCTCCTTTCGAACAGCGACCGAACAACCAGTCATCTCAAACCAAAAGCCCCAGCATCCGCCAGGGCTCAACCGTCGCCGTCTCCAGTGACCATCAACGTCTCAGGAAAGACTCACGGGTACAGAGGTCATCACCCCCTCAGTGCCCTCACCCCTTCTGCCCCCTGTTCTCCCAAAACGCGGCCCCATGCCGCCAGGTGGCCTCCCCAGTGGCCTGCTCATCGGTCTGCCGAGCCTTGAGCTGCGCTTCCAGCTCTGCCCAGAGCTCGCTGGTGGTCGATTTTTTGTTCCCCTGCCGCCGATTGAGGAGCACCCCCTGCCCGATTTGGTAGCACCACCCCTCACTGAAGGGCGCCAGCAGGTGGAGCAGATCCCCCCGCGGGTGGGCTAGCCGCAAGGTCTCATGGAGGGCCTTCTGCTCCGCGTTGAGCTGCTCCAGGAGACGCTTTACCTCCACGAGCCGATGGGTGAGGTGCCCGATAGCGATCGGGGAGAAGCGCTCGTCATCGGGGCCGAGGGGTTCACTGGGGCCGGGCTTGGGGGCGATACCAGCTTCCGCGAGGAGCGCGAGGGCTTCCGGGGTGCCAGGGGCGGGCTCCATGCCCAGCTCGCGCGTCAGGGCGGCGGCATCGCCCGCCGCCAAGCCTGCCGCGGGAGTGGATGGCGGCCCAACCTGGTGTGTCTGAGGAGTTCGACACCCTGGTCCGCGATGGGAAGATCCTGCGGGGCTCCATTGCTGAGAACGACTCCGGCGCAGCGCGTTAAGGCCTCCGGCCGACTTCGTCTACCTCGCCCAGCGCAACGCCAACTTCCTGATCGCCGTCAAACACGGCCGCCGCAAAGGGTTTCAGCTGATCCGTGATCGGTTCACCTACGGTCGTCGCGCACCCTGGCAAACCAGTCACCGTGAGGTGAAACGGGGGCGCGACATCACCTGGAGCCTCAGGGCGATGCCGGCGCTGGAGTGGGTGGTGGAGCAATGGCCGGGGAGCGCGACGATCATCGCTGTGCGCAGCCATGGCATCAGCGAAGGGAAGCCACAAGACGAGACCCGCTCCAACGTCTCGAGTTTGCGGACTGGTGCCAAAGCCCTGCTCAGAGCCATCTGGCTGCGCTGGTCGATCGAGAACAGCAGGGCGGGCTGCTCGAGGCCTGGAACAAGGCTTGGGGTGGGATGGACCCGGACAATGCCAACAACGCAGTTAGCCCTTTGCTGGGCGGATCCTGAGCCTGGTTGCCGCGAGAGCCACCCCTATGCTCTACTCGCCTTGCGCCGGGTCAAGCCTGCCGTGGTCAAGACGACTGAGGAGGATGGTCACGCTGCCAAGGTTCTCCACCTTGGAGGTACCAAGCCTTTCCCTCAGAAGACTTTGGAGCTGTTGAACAGCGTGTTGTTCCTGCCGGCTGGGGTGGCGCAGGGCCGAGCTGATCAGTCGCAAGCCAAGCCCCGCAAAGGTGATGGCTCCAAGGGGTCCCATGGCCACAGCCAGGCCTGGCACCACCATCAGGGCTACCGCCAAGAACGCTGAGACCGGCAGGGTACCGGCGGCGATCAGCCCGCTGTTTTGGAGGATCCGCAGAAGTCTTTCCACCTTGGCGTCGGCAGAGCCGTTGATCAGCGTGTCGCGATGGAGGAGCAATTGATCCACAGCGGCGATTGCCGCCGCATAGGCGCTGGCCTCCAGCCCATTGCCGAGAGTGCGCCGCCAGAAGCCCGGCGTCTGAGCTGCCGCGATGAAGCCATCGAGGTGGTTGTCGGCGCTGGCTCGTACCTGCTCCAGCCAAGTCATGGTTCTGGCGCCGCGTGCGACGTTGAGAGTTCCGTCCTCCCACAAGCCGTTGGCCGCCTCCGCCGCCAGATGAGGGGCCTGGCTCTGGCTCTGACGGTGGGACCAATGCTTGCCGAGGGCATCACCGCCCCTCAAGAAGGCATCCACAGCGGCCGTGCCGTAGTGCTCCAGTTCCCCCGGCAGCTTGGCCAACAGATCCGATGCCGCCACACCATGGTGAGCCGTAGCTGATTTGAGCCGGTTGACCTGCTGGGGATCGACCACCAAGTTGTTGAAGCCACTGAGATAAGCCCCCACGGTGCCCGTCACCACCGCCACCCCATGGGCGGCTTGATCCAATCGGAGACGTGCTGCCTCCATCACCCTAGCGACAACAGGTTGTTCCTTGGAACTGAGCGGTGGCACCAGGGCTATTGAGATGGGCGTTTTGCTTGGCTCAAATGTAGCGCCTAGGCCTCAGAGCTGGGTCAGGCCAACGACAAATCCATGCAGTTCCATGGGGTTAGAAAAATGCAAAGGTTGCATTCGTCTGAACCACTAAAGAACTGGCAGTGCAATTGCAAGAACTCCGCCGCGCAGCACTGTTTTTATCACCCCTGCCGCCCCACCCAAGCTCCGCGCCGGCCCCCTCCAGGATCGCCCCTTGGCAAGGGCTGACGCGAGGCGACGACTGGGTCGCTGGCGCGATCGCCCCCGCGGGGCTCACCGCGCATGGATGGAGGTCTTGCCCCTTGCCTGGCGGGGCGCCCCTTGTGGTGACCCGTCGCTTCGCCGTTTGGCGGCTGCTCTCATGGTCAGCGTGACTCCGGTTCGAGTGCGGGAGGATCCGTTTGCGTTGTTGGAGTCGTGTCAGAAAGCGATTGAGTGGGTACTCAAGCGGTCAGAAGCCGAGGGGAGATCGCGCTGCTGGAGGAGGTGGTGTTGCCGCTGTTGGTGGGGGTGCTCAAGAGGGTGGAGGAGATCGATGCCAGGGTGAGGAGGCACCGGCGGCCGATTCAGGCCGAGGGTTGAGAGTTTGCTGAGAGCATGGACCATTCTTTGAAACGGTGGACGGTCTAATCCCAGGGGTTCAGAAGTGGGATCGTAACGGAATTGCACTGCATATATGGTGAATTGAGTAAGCTCTTGAAAAGGTGCGATGTTCACACCATGCTGCTCTAATGATAGAAGAAGTCTGTCGAGGTCAGGCGTCAGGGGAGGCGTTTCGCCAAGCAGGACGAGCCAGGCCTTGAGAGCTTTTTCGATGGCCTGCCGCATCCAGAACCCCCAGGCGCCCTCCCGAAAGATCAACGGGTCGGACGATGCCTCGGCGGTCTCCAGATCCGCGGCGGCAAGCATCAACAGTCCTTCTGCTTCAGTGAGGACCATTCAGGACCACTCCCTCCCGATAGGCACGTCCAATGACATGGGTGAGCCAGTGGCGTCGCTCCTCACATTCGCTTTGTGAATAGAGCAGGAGGTCAAGGGAGACGTCCGCCTGAGAAAGTTCCTTCCAGAGATCACGCAGAACATGAAAGCGATGATGATGCCGCATCCATTCATCTGGTGCGGTGATCAGCAAATCAATGTCCGAATCGAGGTTGGCGGTACCACGTGCCCGTGATCCAAACAGACGAATTTCGCTGCCTGGAATCCGCCGCTGAATGGCAGCCGCGATCACTGGAAGGCGCAGCTCGATCGGAAGGTCGTGACCGGTCATGGTTCCATTCTGATCAGTAGTCATCCGGGAAGAGCATCGGTGGTGATCTGCCCCTCCCCCTCGCCGCGGATGTCGTTCGTGATGATCCAGATGGTGCCGTTCTCGGGAGTGACGTAGCTGGACAAGAGGCGTCCATCACCCGTGCGGGCGGCGTCATCATTGGCGGCCATGTCGACGGCGCCGAGATTGCCCCAATCGCCGGCGGAATGGTGATCGAGCAGGGCTGTGATCTGTTGCTGGGGAACGGCGGCGGCGAGAGCGGCGGTAGCGGCGACGAGGCCAAGGTTGTGGCGCATGGATTGATTTTTGCGGAGGTGAAAGGAAAAAGTCCGGGGCCTCCTGAGGAGAGCCCCGGAAAGGCCCCTGCGGGGGGCCCGGCGGTTGGCCTCAGCCCCCTGCGGCCTTAGCCAGAAACTCCTGAATCCAGATCCGATGCCGTTCCTGGCGAATCAGCCCCGCCACCGATGGGGTGGAATCGGGCACCCGGAAGGCGGTGCGGAAGGCACGGGAGAAGGCATCGCGGAGGCCAGGGGAGAGGGCCTTGAGTTGCTCCCGCAGCTGGTGGGCGGCCGTGGGTTCCAAAAGGGAAACAGGGCTGGTGGGTTGGCTCTGGTGGCTGGTTGTGGCAGGAGCCTGGGAGCGGACCTGCCCCTGGGCCTTGCGCGAGTGGTCAGCTCGTGAAATTTGGGGAAGGGGAGCGTCATGGGAGTGGATTCGCCAGCGCTGGTTCCAAATCCCCCAGAATCGACTCCATCTGCTCCAGGGCGCTGCGGAGATCATCGGTGATCTCGGCGGCGATCAGATAGTCCCCGTAGGAGAGCCCTCATCACGCAGCACGGTGCAGTAGCTCCAGAGCTTCCGCACGATACGGTTGGCTTCAGTGCTCATGGGGGGCTTCAGGGATGGGGCGTGATCGCAATGAGCGTGATCTGGCCCTGCTTGGGCTCGTAACACCAGAACACCCTGTAGGCGCCTGGGGTGCGGTTTTGGGCGTAGGACTCGAACACTTTTTCCTCAGGGTTGAGGGGATTGGGCAGGGAGGAAAAGGGATCGGAGTGGAGCCCTGAATGGCGTGGGCCCTGGGCGCTGAGCTTGCGAATGCAGCCCTCCACCTGTTGAAAGAAGCCAAACGGTTTGGTCTTGCGCCCCTTGCGAACTGCCGCCTCGGCCGCTTGTCGCAGCTCCTGAAACTGGGCCACTGCTTCCGGGGTCCAGAGGATCTGAAAACTCATGCAATCGAGTCATCCTCGATGGCGTCCTCAGACGGAAAGGATGTGGCGAGGGCATGGGCGGCGTCGAGATCAGGGCCCTCGACAAGATGGCCGGCCGCAACCTGCTCCAGGCCGCGCCGCACCGAGCGGAGGGCTTCGCTGTTGCGGAAGAGCCAGGCCTCGGTGGCGGGCACATGCACGGTTTCCACCGGTTCAAGGATGAGGTGGCTGCCCTGCTCGAGCACGCGAAAGCTGCGGCCGGCCCTGGACTTGCCCAGGTTGATGCGGCCACCTTGATCGGCGGTGACGACTTTCTCCGCATCGGCCATGGGTTCAGCCCTAAATGGGTTCAACCCATAATGGGCTCTGTTAGGGCATGGTCGGCAGGGGCGTTGGGCTCAGGCGGGGCTGGCGCCAGCCGGCCTTCAAAGGCCCGTTTGAGAATCGCCTGGCGCAGGAGGGCGCAGCGGGTGAGACTGGCTTTGGAAGATCTTGAAAACCGGCCCGACGCGGCGTCAGCTAGGAAGTGGAGCCAGAGCCATTTCTGAAGTGCAGGTCGCTCAGTTGCACGATCATCACGGCCTCGCCGCAGGGAGCGGGGGCGCTGATGTGCACGTCTCGGGTGAAACCCCGCTCATCAAGCAGGGCGGCCAGCTCACGGGCATAGGCGGCAGCGGCGTTTTCCACGCGGGCGTGTTCGCGGAAGGCCTTGCGCTCGATGCGGTTGGTGTCGAGCAAGGCTTGGCGCACCTTGGCCAGGCGCACGTTGTGCACCACCAGCTCCTGATCGGGGGTGAGCGGTGGCATCGGCCGGTGCCGGCAGCGGGAGGGCCCACTGGAGCGGCGGGCGGGTGGCGCCGGCCGGTGACTTGCGCTCCGGTTCGCCGTTCGGTTTGGGGTGTGGGTTGCGGTTGCCGTGGCTATCGCCGAAGCGTTGGCGCTGTGGTGGGGTGCCATGCGGAACTGCAGGTGCAATAGGCTACCTAGAACGCTCGGAGGAACTCCTCAGGGAGTGATCAACGCCTCCCTGTGGTGTCTCTGTTACCTGTGGATGGGTTCAGACCCAGCAAGAGAAAACCGGCTTCCGGATGGCGGATAAACCGCTCGATCTCCTTGGCCTGGCTCAGGAGACAGTCAGCGGTGACGGCATTGCTGACATTGCCGATAGCCAGGCAGATGACCTTTGGGGGAAAGCCACGTCTGACGCTGAGAGACAAAAAGTCCTCATCCTTGGTGACGAGCAGAAAGTCACTCTTAGCCGCATAGGTCCACAAGGTTTCATCGGCGGCACCACCCAGTGAGAGGGCCCGGATGTGCGCTGAGCCAGGGAAGGCCTCCTGGAGCTGTGGCAGCAGACGCTCAGAGAGGTTTTCATCCAACAGCAACTTCACGATCAAGCCGCCGGTTGGGCCACCATCAGTCGCCGTTCCCGCTCCGCCGCAAAGGCCAGGCAGGCCAGCACATCCTCATGGCACAGCTGGGGGAAGTCCGCCAACAGGTCCGCTTCACTGCAGCCGCTCGCCAAGGTGCCGAGCACATCACCCACCGTCAGCCGCGTACCGCGCACACAGGGCTTCCCGAAACGCACGGCGGGGTCGATGGTGATGCGTTGAAGGAGGTCCATCCCTGCACCATAAGTTTCACAGCCCATCTATGACACGCCAGGGGCAGTTCCAATTCCGCATCCCAATGGCCTGCGACATCCACTCAGAAGGAGCAGCAAACCGGCGACCGACTGCCAGAGCTATCGTTGTGCCGTCGCAGTCGTCCGCGTGCCTAGGGTCCGAGCCCGTGCTCAGCGAAGGAGTCAGGGGCGCCGTTCGCGATTTGGTGGCTGGCTTGCCTTGGGGTTGGCGATCACCGTGCCGCTCGCCCAGAAGCAGGCATGGGCGGCAGTGTCTCCTGCCTTGTCCACTTCCTTTGAGGATTTCAAGACAAGGATCGGCAACTGGCTTCTGAGCTATGGGCAGGCAGGTGGCATTGCCCTGCTTCTCGGGGGGGGCGTTCTGGCCCTCCTGAGCCAGGCCCAGAACATCGAAGCGGGCAGTCGGATGGTCGGACGCTTGTTTGGGAAGGGGCGCAAACCCTTGGAGCCGCCTCACACGCCGGTGGAGCCCATCCGCCCGATCAACGTCACCATCCACCATCCGCCTCTTCCGTCGCAACCTCAACCTGCCGCCGTTTCGCCCCCCTCCTTCACGAACCTGCCCCCCGACCGTCCGGGATTCGTCGCCCGCGGCGCTGAACTCCAGCAATTGGCGGCTGACCTCGCCCCAGAAGCCGCCCAGGTGGTGATCCACGGCCTGCCCGGAGTGGGCAAAACCACCCTGGCTCGGCACTACGCCCACTCCCATGGCGCCGCTTACCCAGGAGGGATGTGGTGGCTGGATGCCAGCCAGGGCTTTGAACCCATGGTCTTGGAGGCTGTCACCGAACTGGAGGCTCGCATCCCTGGCCTGGGCAAGGTGGAGGGGCTCACTCTTGAGGCGCGGTTGCGGCGCTGCTTCCAGGCCTGGCCGGGGGAGAAGGGCGAGGCGGTGTTGCTGGAGGTGGACAACCTGCCGCCTCCGCCAGAGGGGTTGCAGCT
>JBKCPG010000203.1:0-12042 GCA_046309395.1 Cyanobacteriota bacterium
GGCGTCGCACCTGGCCCTGCAAACTGGCGTCAATCACCTTGGAGCCCACCTTGAGCACGAACCCTCCAATCAGGGAGGGATCCACGGCGGTGGCGATTTCCACCTTGTCGGTGCCGGCCACGGCCTTCACCTTCTCGGCCAGCTGGGCCTGTTGGGCCTCACTGAGAGGGGTGGCGGCGGTGATGGTGGCCAGGGCAATGCCGTTCCGCTCGCGGTAGAGCTCCAGCATCCGTCCCAACACCGCGTCAAGCGCACCGATGCGGCCGCGATCGGCCAGGAGCTTGAGCAGGTTGAGGAAGGTGGGGGACACGCTGTCGCCAAACAGAGCCACCAAGGCTTTTTTCTTCGACTCCGGCTCAAGCACCGGAGACGCCATGGCCTCCCTGAGCTCGGGGGAGGCCTGCCACAGGGCCAGCACCTCCCGCGCCTGGGCCACCACCGCCTCGGTTTCACCAGAAGCTTGCGACAACTGGAGAAACGCGTCGGCGTAGGGGGTGGTGATGGAATTGAGGAGTGGCATCAGCGGTTCCCCAGCGATTGGATGGATTGGTCGATCAGCTTGGCCTGGGCCTGTTCATCGAGCTTGCCGGGCAACACCGACAGGGCGTTCTGGATGGCCTTGAGAGCCGTTTCCCGACGGAGCTGGTCGCTCACCCGGGAGGCTTCATTGGCCAGGTCGGAGGTGGCTGCCTGCTTCATGCGGGCAATCTCCTCAATGGTGCGCTTCTCGCTGTCGAGCCGGATGGCGTCGGCCCTGGCCAGGCCGTCGGCGCGGATCCGCTCCGCTTTCTGTTGCGCGTCGGCGACGCCCTTTTGGGCCTCGGCCAACGCGGCGGGGGCCGAGGTCAGCCGCTCCTCCGCCTCCTTCAGATCAGTGAGGATGGCCGTGCGGCGCCTCTCGAGAATGCCGCCGAGGAATCCCCGCAGAAACCAAACCAAGCCGGCGATCACGATCGCCAGGTTGATGATGTTGGTGTCGAAGACGTTGAGGTTCAGTCCGAAGCCGCCATGGCTGGCCAGGAGCTGGGGCAGGAAGGCGGTCATGGGGTGGGAAGCAAGCGGGAGACAATCTGATCGCCCAGGGTCGCGGCCTGCCGCTCCAGTTCAGCGGTGGCTTTGTCCCGTTCGGCGTCGATTTGGCGGCGGGCCTGCTCCCGGGAGGCGTTGGCGGCGGCGGTGGCCTCCGCCAGGGCGGATCGGTAGAGCCGGTCCATCTCCTGCTCGGCGTTCATCACCAGGGTTTGGGCCTCCTGGCGAGCGCCCTTGAGCTGGGCCTTGAGATCCGCCTCCAGGCGCTCGGCCTGAGCCAGCTTGCTCTTGGCCTCGGCGCGGCTGGTGGTGATGTAGCCCTCCCGTTCCTCAACGGCCTTGCCGACCGGGCGGAAGAAGAGCGCGTTGAGAATGAAGGTGAGGAGCACCACCTGCAGCGCCATCAGGGGCAGGGTGGCATCGAGGTCGAAAAGACCTCCCTCCTGGGCACCGGCCTCGGCGAGCAGTAGCCAGCTGGTCATGGGGCGGGGAGGGGGAAACGGCGGGAGCTGGACAAAAACGGGAGCGAAACAAAACGACCACGGAGGCACGATGGACCGGACGGGGGGTGAGCCGTCGGCGGTCCATCAGGCCCCGGGATCAACCGGCGAAGGGGTTGGCGAACAGCAGCACCAGAGCCACCACCAGGCCGTAGATGGTGAGGGCTTCCATGAAGGCCAGGGAGAGCAGCAGGGTGCCGCGGATCTTGCCTTCAGCTTCAGGCTGCCGGGCGATGCCTTCGACGGCGCCGCCGGCCGCGGTGCCCTGGCCAATGCCAGGACCAATGGCGCCAAGACCGACGGCGAGGCCAGCGGCCACAACGGAGGCGGCGGCAGTGAGGGAATCCATGGGTTAACGGGGGATTGGGAGTCGCTTGGGGGCCGAATGGCCAGGGCCTGGAAAGGCCGGAGATGGAACCGGAGGGAACCTGGCGCCTGGGACATCTCCACGGATTGGGCCGGGGAAGACGGGCCCGGTCAAGACCGGACCTGCGCGCTGAGAGTTTGCCAGACCGCCCGGAGGCGGATCTGGGGGAAGATCAATGGTGTTCCTCGTGCACGGCCTCACCGATGTAATAAGCGGCGAGGGTGGCGAAGATCAGGGCCTGGATGGCGCTCGTGAAGAGCCCCAAAAACATGGCTGGCAGAGGCACGATTAGGGGCACGAGGAAGGCCAACACGGCCACCACGAGTTCATCGGCGAGGATGTTTCCAAACAGACGGAAGGAGAGCGAAAGAGGCTTGGTGAAATCCTCCACGATCTTGAACGGAAGCATGATCGGGGTTGGTTCCACGTAATATTCGAAGTAGCGGAAACCTTTGCGGCTCAAGCCGGCGTAGAAATAGGCCAACGACACCAACAGCGCCAGGGCGATCGTGGTGTTGATGTCCGCGGTCGGGGCCCCCAATTCACCACTGGGCAGGTGAATCAGCTTCCAGGGAATCAGGGCCCCACCCCAGTTGCTCACGAAAATGAACAGGAACAGGGTGCCGATAAACGGAAGCCAGTCGCGGTAGGCCTTTTCCCCGATCTGCTCACGGGCCAGGTCGCGGATGTAATCCCAGAGGAATTCCAGCAGATTTTGCACACCAGCGGGCTCCCGTTGCATCCGGCGCGTGCCGTACACCACAACGGCCAGCAGGGCGCCAATCACCACCCAGGAGCTGAGAAACACCTGGCCATGGATCTTGAGCTTGCCCAGCATCCAATAAAAGTGCTGACCCACCTCGAGTGCGGCAAGGGGGAGCGGGGGCATCGCGAAAGGCATTGGAACCATCGGATTGGACAGTCCGGATCGAGGGTCCGGATCGGCGGAAGACGTGTCGAGGACACGTCGACGAAGGATGAGATCAGGCGTCGAGGAAGGCCTGAACCAGGAGAGCCGGCTTATAAAGCAGGAATCCCAGCAGGGCTGGCAGCAGCTGGAGGTGGGGCAGCTTGGTGGCCGCCAGCACCAGGGCGATGGGCACCAGAAGCTGAACTTTGCCCACCGAGTTGGCGCTCACACCAAGACGCGAGACCCCGCGCGAGAGCAGCGTCAGGTAGGCCAACCCGCAGAGGGCACCCACCAGGGAGCTGAGGGCGGCCTCTGGCCCGAGGGCCAGAGCCACCACGGGGACGGCGAGGGCCGCCGCCACCGAGGTGGCCACCAGCAAGCGACGCCGCAGCCGGTGGTAGTGCTCCATCCCCCCGTTGACGGCCGGAGGGGCCGAGGCCGGAGGACTGGAGGGGGTGGTCAGGGAACTTTCGTCAGGCCCTCCATGCACCGACGCGGGAGCGTCGGCATCCGGTGGAGTGGCAAGAACGACCGCCAACCTGAAAACCACTGAAGCGTCGGGAATTTATCACGCGGGCCCGATCGCCCGTGGAGCTCCGGGCTCCACGGGCAACAGAATCCGTTGCTGGATCAGGCGTCGGGCCCGCTCCAGCCGCTCCGCCTTCCCCATCTCCAAGGGCACCGACCCTAGGGGAGTGCCAGAGGGGGCCTCCTCCCAGGCCTCCATCAGCGCCAGGTCGCCGGGCTCGAGGTCCATGGGGCGCAGGTCGGGATCCAACAGGGCCGTGCCGGGCCAGCCCCATAAGCAGCGGTTGCGCTCGCCGCCCGCCGCCAGAAGGTCGCCGTCGTCAGTCCAGAGGCGGCGCTCGATGGGCTCCCGGCTCACAAAGCACTCGAAATGGCTGATGTCTGGATCCAGGGTCTCCACCAGCTCCCACCGCTCCCGCGGGCTCAGGGCGCGGGCCCGTTCGAGGAGGTCCCCCGAGAGCAGGCGGGCCGGGTCCCACACCTCAGGATTGGAGAAGCCCGCGAACCGCAGGTTGGCCCCCTCGATGAACGCCAGCAAGCGCTCCACGGTGAAGCTGGTTTCCTGGGGATGCAGGTACATGTCGGCGAAGTTGGCGTCGGCGGCGGTGTCGAGGGCCCAGCGCTCCTTGTGATGGCGGCGCAGCCTGTTGCCCGGCGGAAGTTGGGCCAGCAGCTGGCGGCCCAGGCCCAAACCCTCCTGGCCAGTCCCCACCCCCAACAAGGTGAGGGCCCTCTGGGTGCGGTGGATCTCCCAGCGGCCGGCCTCGGCGTACAAAAACAGATGGAGCAGCCCCCCCGGGGCGAGGTGTCGGGCCAGGGCGTCCAGGCCGGCCTCGGGCCGGGCCAGATGGTGGAGCACCCCCACGGAGTTGATGGCGTCGAACGGGCCCTCCCCCCCCAGCTCCAGCAAGCTGCGCCGCTCCATCCGCAACTCCCTCACCCGGGCCGCCCCCCCGGAGCGTCGCAGGCGCTCCCGGGCCACCTCCAGGGCTCCCTCGCTGATGTCCACCGCCAGCACGGTGGCGTCGGGGTTGAGATGGCAGAGGTAGTCGGTGCTCACGCCCGTGCCGCAGCCGGCGTCGAGCACCCGCCAGGGCCTGGGCCCTCCGCCCGGCGGCCGGGCCGGCAGGACGCCCCGCACCTCCGCCACCACGCTGTCAACGCACCAGCGCCAGTTGTATCCGGGGGGAGGGCCATCCTGAAGGGGATCCCCCGGGTAGGGGAAACGGTCGTAGAAGGCGCTCACCACGGGCGTGGCGGCATCCAAGGGGGGGGGTGGGCAACTCCTGCATTCACTTCACCCGGGCCCTCCCAGATTCCCCCATGGAAGATCTGGGGCCCCCCTCGGCTGCAAACATTTGTTCATGCCCCACCGGAGGGCCAGGGGGGCAGCCGTAACGTGCCGATGCCCGGCACGCTCCCGTTCATGACTGTGACCGCCAGCAGCGGCAGCACGAGGGTCAATCCCCAGCTCTACGACACCCTTCCGCTCTCCAGCGTCCGTCAGGCGGAGCAACAGGATCGCTTCCCCGACGGGGGCGAACTGCGGACCCTGATCACCTTCTTCCAAAGCGGGCAAACCCGCGTGGAAGCCGCCCAACGGATCACGGCCAACGCCGCCGCCATCGTGGCCAGGGCCGCGAACCGCATCTTCGTTGGAGGCACCCCCCTCTCCTATCTCGACGCCCCCCTGACGCCCGCGGGGGCGGGAGAGAGCACCCCCCTGGCGGCCGACCAGGCCGCCTTCCAGCGCTCGGTGCAAACCTTCGTGGGCACCACCTCCAATTCGGGCCGCGGCAACGTGCTCAGTCGCCTCCTGGAGGGGGCCGGCGGCGACGCGGACGTACGGGTGGTGCTTCCAAGTGGCTTCAACCCCATCTCCGTGGGGGTGTACGGCACGGATCGGATGAAGAAGTCGATCCGCGACCTGGCCTGGTTCCTGCGCTACGTGGGCTACGCCTTGGTGGCCGGCGACCCCAGCATCCTGGCGGTCAACACCCGGGGCCTGAAGGATGTGCTGGAGCGGGCCTGCTCCCTGGCGGCCACGAATGTGGCGCTGCAGGAAATGCGGGCCGCCGCCGCCGATCTCTTCAAGGGCGAGCCTGAGGCCCGCTCCCTGGTGATCGAGTGCTTCAACGTGCTCCTCAAGGAGCTGGAGGTGCCCACTCCCTCCACCCGACAACGGCTCGGCAGTCCGGTCAACCAAGGCCTGCAGCTGCCGGCCATCTACGCCCTGGCGGCGGAGGGACGCCAACGCTTCGTGATGAAGCCGGGCCTCTCCGGCCGGGAGAAAGCGGAGGTGATCCGAGCGGCCTATCGCCAGGTGTTTGAGCGCGACATCGTCAAGGGCTACTCCCAGCAGGTGTGCCCGGTGGAGGCCACTCAATGCCGCCAGGGCCAGATCTCCATGCGGGAATTCGTCCGCGCCCTCGGTCGCGGCAAGGAGTACCGCCAGCAGTTCTACGGCCGGTTCTCCAACAGCCGGGTGGTGGAGCTCGCCTTCCGCCATTTCCTCGGTCGCGGGCTGAGTTCCATTGAGGAGTTCCGCTACTACTTCGCCATCGTCAGCGCCCAGGGCCTCAACGGGCTGGTGGATGTGCTGGTCAACAGCATGGAGTACGCCCGGGTCTTCGGGGAGGAAACGGTGCCCTACCTGCGGGATCTGGGGGAAGAGGCCCAGGAGAGCGCGGGCTGGGGATCCAACCGCAAACTCTTCCGCTTCAGCGCCCCCTTCGAGGGAGCGCCCCAGTACATCACCCTCTACGCCTCCTACCGCCAACCCCTGCCCGATCAGCATGCCTATGGCGGCGGCAACGACCCCCTCGCCCTCACCTATGGGGCCATCTTCCCCTCGGGAACGGCCTCCGTGGCCACCCGAGCGGTGCCCTTCAGCTACGACACCCGCCGCATCCTGATCAGCAACGGCCTCAGCCAACCCGGCCAGATGGCCAGCGCCCAGTTCCGCAAGGCCGCGCCCAGGCGCGTGGGCCCAAAGGTGGTGCGTCTCCAGCAGATCGCCACGGGCGGCAATTCCGTGCCCAAGCGGGGCGGCCAGCCCAGCGTGCGCGGCAGTGAATCCTCCACCCAGGGCGTGATTCGGGCGGTCTACGCCCAGGTGCTTGGCAACAGCGGCTACGCGGGCGAGCGCAACACGGTGGAGGAAATCAAGCTCGAAAACGGAGACATCAGCCTGCGGGAGTTCGTACGGCAGGTGGCCCGCTCCAACGCGTTCCGCCGCCGCTACTGGAGCGGGCTCTATATCTGCAAGGCCATCGAGGTGATGCACCGGCGTCTGCTGGGGCGGCCCACCTTCGGGCGCTGGGAAATCGACGCTTACTTCGACACCGCCGCCCGGTCGGGCTTCTATGGCGTGGTGGACGCCATGATCAACAGTCCCGAGTACAACACCACCTTCGGGGAGGACACCGTTCCCTACGAGCGATTCATCACCCCCACCGATCTCAACACCCGTCGGGTGCCCGCCCTGAGGCGTCCCCTCGACACGACGGCCATCGCCGATCCGCGCCCCACGCCCCGACCCGACGTGGCGCCTCCCCAGCGGATTCGCACCACGGCCGATCTCACTCCCCGCAACCTGCCGGCCCGTCCCCAAGTCATTCGGGGAGGGTGGACAGCCCAGATCAGCGGCGGGGAAGTGCTGGCCCCACCCCCCACCACGGAGGGCCCCGGCAGCCTGCGCCAAGCGCCGGCGCCCTCCCGCACCTGGCGGCCCCAGACGGGGGTTGGAGGCGCTCCCGCCTGGACCGCCGGGGTGGCCGCCGTGCCAGCGCCCCCCGCGCCGGGCGCCCGAACCGTGGCCCCGTCGACCGGCCTCTGGAAAGCGTCGGTGTCGTCCGGCGGCCCCACCCTGGCTGGGGCGGCCGCGGCCCCCAGCCAGGCCATGGAGAAAGCCCTGCGGAGCGGCAACCCCCAAGGGTTCCGGCGCCGGCAGAGCCTGGGCCGCCCCGTTCAGCTGCTCGCCGCTCCAAGCGAGGGCCAGCTCAAGGAGGTGGTGAACGCCACCTACCGCCAGCTGCTCAACCGGGTTCCGTTCAAGGCGGAGCGGCTCCGCGACGCGGAGTCGCAGCTCCGGGATGGCCAGATTTCCGTGGCGGAGTTTGTGGGGCTGGTCGCCACGGGCGACCTCTTCCTTCAACGTCTCAACCGCCTGGCGCCCCTGCGGGCGGCCGCCGCGGCCCACCTGGCCCTGTTGGGACGGGCCGCCCAGCCGGAGGAAACCAGTCGCTTTCTTGCCACCCGCACCAGTGAGGGTCTGCCGGCGGCCATCCAGCGGATCCTCTCCAGCGACGCGTACGCCCTGGCCTTCGGCCAGTCCACCGTGCCCTATCTCCTGGGCCTCAACACCGCTAATGGCATTCCCCTCTCCACGGTGAACCGCTCGGCGGAGCTCTACGGAGGCAATGGGGGTCTCACCCCCAGTCCCCGATCAGCGATCTAGGCCGCCAGGGCGCCGTCAGGCCCCGCGTGTTGTTGTCGAACGCTCCAAAGCCTCCGGAAATCCACCGGGGGCTTTTTGGCGTGGCGCCTCAATCCGTTGCGACAGATTATGAGAAAAGCCTCCCATTCTCCGCCGTGCATGCATGGGCTGATCTGGGGGAGTAAATGAACAATTGCTGCAACTTCCCTCACGGGCCCCTCGTGGCAAACTCATTGCGAGCCAAGGGATTTCAAGCACGATCCGCCATGAAGATCTGTTACCGAGGGTCCGGGCGGAGGAGGCCTTGGGCACAGAATGACTCCGCGATCGGTTCACGCCGATCACAACCTTACCCACCGGATACCGGTCCCCTTAACGGTGACCGCTTGTTTCGAGGCAGAACTGCATGAGCATCGTCTCCAACTCGATCATCAACGCGGACGCCGAAGCCCGCTACCTCAGCCCTGGCGAACTCGACCAGGTCAAATCCTTCGTCGCCGGCGGTCAGCGCCGACTGCGCGTCGCCCAGGCCCTCAGCGAGAGCCGCGAACGCATCGTCAAACAGGCCGCCGGGCAGCTTTTCCAAAAGCGCCCGGATGTCATCTCCCCTGGCGGCAACGCCTATGGCGAAGAGATGACCGCTTCGTGCCTGCGGGACATGGACTACTACCTGCGGCTCGTCACCTACGGCGTGGTCGCTGGTGATGTCACTCCCATTGAGGAGATCGGCATCATCGGTGCCCGCGAGATGTATCGCTCCCTGGGCACCCCTCTTGAAGCCATGGCGGAAGCCGTGCGGGAAATGAAGGCGGTGGCCACCGGCATCCTCACCGGCAGTGACGCCGAAGAAGCTGGCTTCTACTTCGACTACGTGGTCGGCGCCCTCTCCTGAGGCCCATCCTTTCCCATCACCGCCATCTCATCGGGATTCCATGCAAGACGCCATCACCAACGTCATCAACCAGGCAGACGTCCAAGGCCTCTACCTCGACGGCTCTGCCATGGGTCGCCTCGAGAAGTACTTCACCAGCGGCGAATTGCGCGTTCGGGCCGCTGCCACCATCAGCGCCAACGCTTCGGCCATCATCAAAGAAGCCGTCGCCAAATCGTTGCTCTATTCGGACATCACCCGTCCGGGGGGCAACATGTACACATGCCGTCGCTACGCGGCTTGCATCCGCGATCTCGACTACTACCTGCGCTACGCCACCTACGCCATGTTGGCTGGTGACACGTCGATTCTCGATGAGCGTGTCCTGAATGGCTTGAAGGAGACTTACAACTCCCTCGGCGTGCCCATCGGCGCCACCGTGCAATCCATCCAGGCCATGAAGGAGGCCACCGCCGCCCTTGTGGGTCCCGACGCGGGCCGGGAGATGGGTGTCTACTTCGACTACATCAGCTCTGGGCTGGGCAACTAAATCAGACCCCCTTCGCCCTCAGGAAAACCATGCGCCTGTTCAAAGTCACAGCCTGCATTCCCAGCCCCGAAAAGGCTCGCACCCAAAGGGAAATTCAAAACACCTACTTCACCAAGTGGGTGCCCTATGAAAGTTGGTTTGCTGAGCAGCAGCGCATCATGAAGCAGGGCGGCAAAATCCTCAAGGTGGAGCTTGCCTCCGGCCGCCGTCAACAAAACTGCGGAAACTGAGCGCACCACACACCTCACCACGCCTCCCTTGCCCAGCTTTGGCTGGGCTTTTTTGTGGGGAGTTGGCGGCTGGGGACTCGACAAAGGGCCCGTATTCAAGGCTCAATAGGACCTCTGGCACCGCCGAGCCTCCCTCGCTGCCGTCCCCTCCCATGGATTCCCTCCCCCAGTCCCGCAAGGCTCCCCAAAGCCCCCTCCCCCTGCCTTGGGAGGACTGGCCCGCCGAAGCCCGGTTGATGGTGGGCCTGGTGGCCCTCTGGACCGTTTTGGGATTGCTGATCCTCACGTCCGCCAGCTGGTGGGTGGCGGATCGGGAAATGGGTGACGCGGCCTACTACATCAAACGGCAGGGGCTGTGGCTCCTGGCCAGCTGGGCCCTGTTTTGGCTGGGAATCCGCACCACCATGCGCCGTTGGCTCCACATCGCCCCCACGGCCCTGCTGATCGGCGGCGTGCTGGTGGCCGCCACCTTGGTGATGGGCAGCACCGTGAACGGCGCGAGCCGCTGGCTGGTTCTGGGCCCCATCCAGATCCAGCCCACGGAACTCGTCAAACCCTTCGTGGTGTTGCAAGGGGCCGTGCTGTTTTCCCATTGGCGCCGCATCGGGGCCGATCAAAAGCTGCTCTGGCTCGGGGTGTTTGGCGTGCTCATCCTGTTGATCCTCAAGCAGCCCAACCTCAGCACCGCGGCCCTCACCGGGCTCCTGCTCTGGTTGATGGCCCTGGCCGGTGGCTTGCCCCTGCTCCAGCTGATCGGTGCCGCTGGCGGCGGGGCCCTGCTGGGCGCCACCAGCATCCTGATCAACGAATACCAGCGGGATCGGGTCACCTCCTTTCTGGATCCTTGGAAAGATGACCAGGGCTCTGGCTATCAGCTGGTGCAGAGCTTGCTGGCCATCGGCTCGGGCGGCCTGCTGGGGCAAGGCTTCGGCCTTTCCACGCAGAAACTCAACTACCTGCCGATTCAAACCACCGACTTCATTTTCGCGGTGTTCGCCGAGGAATTCGGTTTCGTGGGCTGCCTGATGTTTCTGCTGTTTCTGGTGTTGTTTGGCTTCGTGGGCCTGCGCATCGCCCTCTCCACCACCAGCCCTCAACACCGCCTGGTGGCGATCGGCTGCACCACCCTGCTGGTGGGTCAGTCGATTCTCAACATCGCCGTGGCCAGCGGGGCCATGCCCACCACGGGCCTGCCCCTGCCGATGGTGAGCTACGGCGGCAACTCCCTGCTGAGCAGCCTGCTGGTGGCGGGCTTGCTGGTGCGCTGCTCCCTGGAGACCGCGGGGTTGGAATCCGCCCGCCCCCGGCGCAGGAGGTCGGCCGCGACCCCGATAGGCTGACCCTCCGTGCCTGTGTTCAGCCGATGACCAGCCTCGGGCTTCAGCTCGCCGACTGGACCCGCTCGAGTGAGGAGTTGCTGCGTGCCTCCCTGGGGCACCCCACGCCGCTGACGCTGGCGCTGGTGTTCGCCGGGGGCCTGCTGACCAGCCTGGGGCCCTGCTCCCTGTCCCTGCTGCCCGTCACCCTGGCCTATCTGGCCGGCTTTGGCCACCAGGGAACCCTCGCGACCGCGGGCGGGGCGGCCCCGTCGATGCCCTGGCGGCGCAGCCTGAGTTTCAGCGCGGGCATCGTGGCCTCCCTCGTGCTGCTGGGATTCAGCAGCGGCTTGCTGGGCCGGTTGTACGGGCAGGTTCCCCAGGAGGTCTCGCTGGTGGTGGCCGTGGTGGCCGTGGTGATGGGCCTGCATTTGCTGGGCCTGGTGCCCCTGCGGCTGCCGGCGGGGCCCGACCCGGAGCGCTGGCGCCAGCGGGTGCCCGCTCCCCTGGCCCCCCTGGCCGCGGGCCTGGCCTTTGGCCTGGCCGCCACCCCTTGCACCACCCCGGTGTTGGCCGTGCTGCTCGCCTGGATGGCCCAGAACGGCCGCCCTCTGGTGGGCATGGTGTTGCTCACCGCCTTTGGCGCGGGTCAGGTGCTGCCCCTGCTGGTGGCGGGCACCATGGCGGCGAGCCTGCCCACGCTGTTGCGGTTGCGGGTTTTGGGGCGCTGGATCCCCCCCATCAGCGGCGTGGTGCTCCTCACCACCGGCGCCCTCACCCTGGTGGCCCGCCTGGTATGAGCACCCTCACCTCCGGGACGGGTGCCGGGCGGCGGCTGCTCCGCCTGGTGTCCTGGATCGCCGATCTGCGCCTGGCGATCCTTCTGTTGCTCCTGATCGCCGTGGCCAGCGGGGTGGGCACCGCCATTCCCCAACAGGAAGGGCCCGAGTTTTACCACCAGCGCTACGACGGGGCCCCCTGGTTGGGGTGGCTCAACGCCGATGGGCTGCTCCGGCTTCAGCTCGATCATGTGTATTCCAGCGGTTGGTTTCTGGCCTTGCTGGCCCTGTTGGGGCTGGCCCTGCTGATGTGCAGCTGGCGGCGACAGTGGCCGGCCCTGCGGGCCTCCCTGCGCTGGATCGACTACACCAGCCCGAGGCAGCTGAGCAAACTGCATGTCGCTGAAACCCTGCCCAGCCCCGGCGCCAACGCCTTGGGGGCCCTGGAGGCCAACCTGCGGCGGCGGGGTTGGGCCGTGAAGGCCGGCCAGGGCCGGCTGGCGGCCCGCAAAGGGGTGGTGGGG
>JBKCPG010000204.1:0-6569 GCA_046309395.1 Cyanobacteriota bacterium
TTCCCCCCCTCCATCCCCCCTGGAGCCCCGGAACAGGAGCTGGCCCTGGTGGCCCCTGCTGCCCCTCTATCCCTACGGCCATCGCCCCACCCTGGTGCGGGAACTGACGCCCTCCCGGATCTGGAGTTTTGAGCAGCTGCATGGGATTTGGTACGTGGCCGTGCCGATCCGCATGACCGTGGTGAAGGTGGCCGGGGGGCTCCTGCTCTACGCGCCGGTGGCCCCCACCGAGGAGGTGAGGCGGGCCCTCCACCAGCTGGAGGAGCTCCATGGACCGGTTTGCGCCATCGTGCTGCCCACCGCTTCCGGGCTGGAGCACAAAATCCCGGTGCCCGCCATGGCCAGAGCCTTTCCCAAGGCCACGGTTTGGCTGAGCGAATGTCAGTGGAGCTTCCCGCTGCCCCTGCCGTCCAGCTGGCTGGGGTTTCCCGCCGGGCGCACCAAGGTGCTCGGTCGGGATGGCTATCCCCACACCGACCAACTGGAGTGGATCCCCCTCGGTCCCCTGGATCTGGGATTGGGGTCGTTTCTGGAGGTGGCCTGCCTGGATCACGCCAGCGGCACCCTGCTGGTGACCGATGCCCTGGTGGCGATCCACGACACCCCTCCGGCCATCTTTTCCCTCGATCCAACTCCCTTGCTGTTTCACGCCCGCGAGCGGGGATCGGAACCCCTGGTGGACACGGAGGAGAACAGGCGCAAGGGGTGGAAGCGCATTCTCCTGTTTGCCAATTTCTTCCAACCCTCGTCGGTGCGCATTCCACCCTGGCGGCTGATTCGAAGCGATCTCCTGGCGGAGGGCAATCGGCGGGCCCGAGCCCACTTCGGCCTCTACCCCTTTCGTTGGAGTGAGGATTGGGAGGATCAGGTCAACCAGCTGCTCTCCGACCGGGAAGAGACGGGGGGCGTCACTCTCTCCCCGGTGCTGGAGAGGCTGGTGCTGGTCCGGGCCAAAGACATGTTCCTCAACTGGCTGCGGACCCTCGCGACCAAAGAGGACCTCCGTCAATTGGTGGGAGCCCACTATCACGCGCCCCAACCGCTGGTGGCGGAACAGGTATCGCGCTATGCCAGGTCGCTCGAAACCAGGCCCTGGGCCCCCTCCGATGGCTCCTGGCAAACCCTGGCGGCGATCGACGAGAGACTGGTGCGTTGGGGGGTGGTGCCCACCGGCCCCTAGGGCGTGAGAAGGGCGTTGAGATCGGACTTGAGGGTGTGCTGGATGGCCCGCTGGATGTCCAAGGGTTCCTCATAGCCATAAGTGGCGAAGATATTGATGCCTTTCTGGGTGCACTTGGCGCACAGATCACTGGTCACCCGTTTTTTCTGCATCGTGGCGAAGCTGTCTTCCAGGAAATTGCCCAGGCGGGGGGAAGAGGGGGATTCGACGCAACACACCGAATATTGGCCATCCATGTCCAGGGTGACCTGGGTGTCGCGCATGAAGCAGCGAGTTGAGCGGTGGTCGCCAATGGCTTCGCGAACCATCTGGGGAGAGTATTCGATGTAATCAAAACCCTCAGGCACGCCTTCCAAACCCTCAAACATTCGATCAATCGGCATGTAATAAGCGTGGTAGGGGGTAAATTTCAATCCCAACTTGTCGCAGAAGTGCTTGAACAAGTGCACTTCATGCTTGTTGTCTCGATGCACCAGATAACGGACATCAATATCTTTGTAACTGTCCCAATCGGCCAAAGTTTCTGAAATCCGGATTAAGTTGGCGAGCACGGGCTCAATGCGACCACCCCTGTGGTTGATGGCATAGGTTTTTTGCGTGAAGCCAGACACCGTGATGGTGAAATTCCACAGCTTGAGAGGTTTCAGCTTCGACCAGTCGTAATCGTGGTTGAGATTGGAGGAGATTCCACAGGGGATGTCGTGCTTCATCGCGATGGCGATCAGCTCATCCAGGCGAGAGTGGAGGGTGGGCTCCGTCCAGTTGTAAAGACCAATACGCAGGTTGCCACCGGAATCCGCCTTGGCTTTCAGACAGATTTTCTCGAAGAGATCGAGATCCATCTCCCGGAGGGATTGGCCAATGCTGTTGGAAAATTCGGGCATGCCCACAGGACAGGCCGTGCAGCGGAGGTTGCAACCGCTGACCACGTCGATCCAGTACTCGATGGGTTTTGTTTTTTTCTGTTCCACCACCTCCTGCTTGATCCCCATCAGATCTTTGATCCGATGCTTCACAGGCACAGGCACAGCCTGCTTCAGAGTCGCGCTGAGATTCATGGGGCCCAACTGGGCGATTAAGTTTGGCGCACTATAGACCGATTGGTTTCAATTTGTCCCCGACGTTGGTGGACCCTGATGAAGTGGACGCTGGGGCAATCCCCGCCACAAGTTAAAGACGAAGCTCCCCTGGGTCATCCAAGGAGCCATCGGTGGGATCGTCGGTGCCAAACATGGCGCCCTCGAGTTCCATCCGCTGCTCCATTTGGCGCAAAAAATAGCCGGTCATCATGGCGGAAGCCAAGAGGCCAGCGAGATTTTCCCGACTGGTTTGTATTTTCACCTCAAATTGCTCCCCTGGAAGCATGCCCAACAACCCTTGCACGTTGTGGCGGATGATGTCTTGAATGTCACCGCTGGCGGAACGGGCGACCCGTTGCAGCACATCCGGTGGTTGTTCCTGGAGGTATTGGATCAGGGCATTGCCGCCAATCGCCTCACTGTCACTGGTGAGAAACTCAGGATTGAACATCAACCTCCTGCGAGTGGGGCGTTTTGTCAGGCTCCCCCGTCACATTAGCCCACTTGGGAGGTTTTCCACTCCCGCGCCTCGGGGGCGGAGAACCGAAGGGGCCCAAAGCGATCCAGGGGCCAATACCTCCAGAAGGCCGTGCCGATCACCTCTTTGCCGGGCAGGGGCCCCCACACGTGGGAGTCGAGGCTGGCGTTGCGGTTGTCACCGAGCACCATCAGGTGGCCAGGAGGCACCTCCTGGGGCGCGAGGGTGTAGGTGGCCGGAGTGTGGCTCCAATCCGGATCGATGGCCCGCCCGTTGCGCCAGAGCAAGCCATCCCTCACCTCCACCCGATCCCCGGCCACGGCCACCACCCGCTTGATCAGGGCGGCCTTCGGGTCGTATCCGGCCTCCAGCAACAGCGGGGGGGGGTGAAACACCACGATGTCCCCAAGCCCCGGGTTGACGCCCAGGCGCGGCAGGATTTTTTGCACCAACACCCGATCCTCCAGCTGAAGGGTGGGCAGCATCGAGCCCGAGGGGATCCAGCGGGGTTCCACCACCAGCCAGCGCAGGGCCAACGCCACCAGCAGCCAGACCACCACGCCGCGCAGGGTGGCGATCACCTCCTGAAGAGGGTTGGGTTGGGGAGTGGGATCCACCACCGGCGGGGGAACATCGCTGGAAGATCCGGCCATGGCGCACGCAGGATGACTGCATCCATCCTGACGAGCGACCCGCTCCAGGCGACCCCTGAACCACGTGACTCCAGAACCGGGTGGCGTCCCGGCCACCGCCCCGGGCTGCCTGGCCTGCCTGCGCCTGCTGGTGGCCCTGCGGGCCCGGGGCCTGCGACGGCTGGTGCTCTGCCCGGGGAGCCGCTCCGCTCCTTTGGCCGTGGCGGCCTCCCTGTTGGAGGAGCGGGGGCTCGCGCTGCATCCAGCGATCGACGAGCGCTCCGCGGCGTTTTTCGCCCTGGGACTGGCCAGGGCCGAGGGTGGGCCGGTGGCGGTGGTCACCACCTCGGGTTCAGCCGTGGCCAACCTGCTCCCGGCCCTGGTGGAGGCCGACCAGGGCACCATCCCCCTGCTGCTGCTGACGGCCGACCGTCCCGGGCGCCTCAAGGGCAGCGGCGCCAACCAGACCGTGAACCAGGAGGAGTTCCTCAAGCCCTGCTGCCGCTGGTTTGCCCAGGGCTCACCCGAGGGGCTGGCGGCCATGGCCCCGGAGGCGCTGCGGGGCCTGGCGGCGCGGGCGCTGGCCGCCGCCAGGGGGGAGGACGGCCCCCCCGCCGGACCGGTGCATCTCAACCTTCCCCTGGAGGAACCTCTCCACCCCGATGGGGCCGCCCTGGACTGGTTGCGGGCCTGGATCGCCTCTGGCGGGGAGGATCGAGCCCCGGAGGAGCTGGACGGGGCCGGGCCGCCCCGGGAACACCCATCGCCGGAATGGGGGCAAGTGACGCTGGATCCAGACCAACCCGGGGTGGTGGTGGCCGGCCCCTGGCGAGGTCACCCCGCGACCTGGGCCAGCCATGTGCGGGCCCTGGAGCGCTGGGGCCGGCGCGCTGGCTGGCCCGTGCTGGCGGATGCGCTGTCGGGGCTGCGGGGAACCCTGAAGGGGCCACTGGTGGGAGGCTACGACCTGCTGTTGGAGCAGAGTCCCCCGGGGTTGGAGGCCCCCCAGGTGCTGCGGTTGGGTCCGCTCCCCGCCAGCCGGAGGCTGCAACGCTGGCTTGAGCGCCAGAGCGGCCCCCAGGTGTTGGTGAGTGAGGGGGATCCGCGACCGTTGGATCCCCTGCGGCGGGTGCGGGGGCAATGGAGCGGGGGCCTGGCCCGCTGGCCTGGGCTGGCCCTGGCCGAGGGAGGCTCGCCATCTCCGGAGGCGAGGGCCCTCACCGGGCGCTGGCTGCGGGAGGAGTCGCGGCTCCAGGAGCTGCTGCGGACCTGTTGGGGGGAGGGGGACGAGCGGGCGATCGACGAGCCCTGGCTGGCGCGGCGGCTGAGCCAGCTCCTGCCGCCGGGGCTGGCGGTGATGGTGGCCAACAGCAGTCCGGTGCGGGATTGGGAGAGCTTTGCTGACCCCTGCGCTCCCGCCAGGGCCATCTATTCGTTTCGGGGGGCCTCGGGAATTGATGGCACCCTCTCGATCGCCTGCGGCTTGGCGGAGGCGGTGGGGCGCCTGGTGCTGGTGTGCGGCGATCTGGCCCTGCAACACGACAGCAATGGCTGGTTGTGGCGGGCTCAGCTCCGGGGGCGGCTGTTGGTGGTGTTGATCGACAACGGCGGTGGCGGGATCTTCGAGCAGCTGGCGATCCGGCCCCCCAACCCCGAGGCCCTCGACTTTGAACGCCTGTTCGCCATGCCCCAATCGGTGGACCCCCGCGCCCTGGCGGCGGCCCACGGGGTGGCCAGCCGGGAGGTGCGCCAGCGGGGCGCGTTGGCGGAGGCGCTGGACTGGGGGGTCAACCAGCCGCTAGCCCTGCTGCGGGTGGTGAGCCACCGGGGAGCCGACGCCGCCCTGCGCCGGCGGCTGCGCACAATGGCGGCAGAGCGGATCGCCAGCCCATGACGCAGCCCCCCCGGCCGGAGGCCCCCGTGGCCTGGGAGCCTTTCGGCGCGTACACCGACATCGTGTGCGAGCGGAGCGCGGAGGGCATCAGCCGGGTGACCATCGCCCGACCGGAGAAACGCAACGCCTTCCGCCCCCGCACCATCCGCGAACTCTGTGACGCCTTCTCTCTGTTGCGGGAGGATCCCCGTGTGGGGGTGGTGCTGCTGACGGGGGCCGGGCCGGCGGCGGATGGGGGCTGGGCCTTCTGCGCCGGGGGCGATCAGAGTGTGCGCGGCGATGGCGGCTATTTGGATGAGGACGGCCTGCCCCGGCTCAACGTGCTGGATCTGCAACGGCTCATCCGCAGCCTGCCCAAGGTGGTGATCGCCCTGGTGGCCGGGTACGCCATCGGCGGAGGGCAGGTGCTCCACCTGCTCTGCGATCTCAGCCTGGCGGCGGACAACGCGGTGTTCGGGCAGACCGGTCCCCGGGTGGGGAGCTTTGATGGAGGCTTCGGCGCGGGGTATCTGGCGCGGGTGGTGGGGCAACGCAAGGCGCGGGAAATCTGGTTTCTGTGCCGGCGCTACGGGGCGGAGGAGGCGCTGCGGATGGGCCTGGTGAACGCCGTGGTGCCCCTGGAGGAGCTGCAGGCGGAGGGGGTGCGCTGGGCCAGGGAGGTGATGGCCCACAGTCCCACCGCCATCCGCTGCCTGAAAGCGGCGTTCAACGCCGAGATGGATGGCCTGGCGGGCCTTCAGGAGCTGGCCGGCCAAGCCACCCATCTCTTCTACCGGACGGCGGAAGGCCAGGAGGGGCGCGACGCGTTCCTGGAGAAACGGGCTCCCGACTTCTCCGCCTCCCCCTGGTTGCCCTAGGGGCGGGGACGTTCCGGTCCACCCGTTGGAATGGCCCACCCCAACCTGAGACCGCCCCTCTCCAGGGAGTATCCCTACCCTGGAACACCTCAGCGCACCTCATCGCCAAGACCATGGTCCGGGTTCACCGCCAAGGGGTCAGACGCCATGCCGTGAATGGGCTCCTGGGTTTCCCCCTGCTCGTGGGCGGGTGGAGCGGATGGGGCGGGACGGGGGTGCTGGCCGCCGAGCCTCCCCGCGCGCCGGAGGCCCGGCTCCAGGGGCCCGCGCCCGCCGATGGCCAGCCGCTCGAAAACAGCCAGGAACCCGGAGCGGCGGCCCTGATCGATTCGGTGCCCCTGCAAATCGGTTTGCGGGAGCATGGCCTTCCCACTCCCGACGCCACCGATCCCGCGTCAGCCCCGGTGCCAGCGCCCGTTCCGGAGCCGTCCGGCGGCGCGGGCCAGCCG
>JBKCPG010000205.1:0-3625 GCA_046309395.1 Cyanobacteriota bacterium
CCCATGAGCGTTGCCCCCGCCCCCCCCAACCAGAGTTCCGCGATCAGCAAGCGCTTCGCCGAGCTGCGGAGCCAGGGCCGTTGCGCCCTGATGCCCGTCTTGATGGCGGGCGATCCCGACCTGGCCACCACGGCCTCCACCCTCTTGGCCCTGCAGGCCAACGGGGCTGATCTCATCGAGCTTGGGATTCCCTACAGCGATCCCTTGGCGGATGGTCCCGTGATCCAGGCCGCGGCTTCCAGAGCCTTGGCGGCCCACACCACTCCGGCCGGGGTCCTGGCCCTGCTGGCCTCGCTCCAGGGGCGACTGCGCGTGCCGGTGATTCTCTTCACCTACAGCAATCCCCTTCTCAATCGGGGCATGGAGACGTTTTGCCGGCAGGCCGCCGAGGCGGGCGCCGCTGGCCTGGTGGTGCCAGATCTTCCCCTTGAGGAAGCGGAAAAGCTCTCCCCCATCGCCGCCACCCAGGGGCTCGACCTGGTGCTCCTGGTGGCTCCCACCACGCCGAGGAAGCGCATGGCCCGGATCCATGCCACCAGCCGGGGGTTCACCTACGTGGTGAGCGTCACCGGCGTCACCGGGGTGCGCGCGGCCCTGGAAAGCCGGGTGGAGCCCTTGGTTCAGGGGCTGAAGCGCCAGGGAGGCTGCCCGGTGGCGGTGGGATTTGGCATCTCCAGCCCGGAGCAAGCCCATCAGGTGAAAGGTTGGGGAGCGGATGGGGCCATCGTGGGCAGCGCTCTGGTGAAGGTGATGGCCGCCGCGCGGGACGCTGGGGAGGAGGTGGCGGCCGCCGCGGGACGTTTCTGCGCCCAGCTGCGCCAGGGTCTCGATCAGGGCTGAACAGCCAGGCCATCTCCCCAGGCCACCTCATCAAGGGCGGCGCCAACTCAACTCTCGCAACCCCCGGCCCAGACGGTCCAGGGCTTCCGCCAACTCCTCGCTTCCCAACATCCCGTAACTGAGGCGCAGCACACATGGTCCAGAGGCGTCCCATCCAAAGGCGCCGCCGCTCACCGTGGCCACCCCTCTCTCCAGCACCAACCACTCCATCAGGGCATCACTCTCCAGCCTCCGCCCCAAGGAATCAAGCGCCCCCTCCACCATCAGCAGGGCGTAGAAGGCTCCATCCGGCTCCGCCCACAGCCCCACGGACAGGCCGTCCTGACGCCACCGATCCACCGCCTCCAGGAGTTGGGCGCGCTGGGGCCGCAGGGTGGCCACCCGGGCCTGAGCCCAGGAGGAATCGGTGGAGAGCGCCGCCGCCGCCACCCGCTGGCTGACGATCGTAGGACAAATTTGCACGGTGTCGAGCACCTTGGCCAGGGCGGGCCGAAGGGCCGCTGGCACCGCGGCGTAGCCCATGCGCCAGCCCGCCATGCCGTAGGCCTTCGACAGGGTGAACAGCGAGGCGGTGTGGGCCGAGGCCCCGGGCAGGCTGCCCGGGCTGAAATGGGGCACCCCCCCATGGATGAACAGCTCATAGGCCTCATCACTGATGTGCAACAGGCCCCATTCAGCGCAGAGGTGGTTGATGGCGGTGAGCACCGCCGGGGGAATCACCACGCCACTGGGATTGTTGGGGGAGACGGTGACGATGGCGCGGGTGCGGGGGGTGATGGCCGCCCGCAGGGCGGCCGGATCGGGGATCGGTTCAGCATCCACCGTCACGGCGAGGCCACCGGCCAGCTGGATGGCCATCACATGGTTGAAATAGGTGGGACCGGGGAGGATCACCTCACTGCCCGGATCACAGATCACCTGCATCAGAGCCGCGAAGGCCATGTTGCTGCCGGTGGTCACCAACAGGGTGGCGTCGTCGAGGTCGAGGCCGTTGCCGCTGGCCAGTTTGCGCTCCACCAGCTCCAACAGGGCCGGTTCACCCCAGGTGGATCCGTAACGATGCAGGGCGAAGCCAGGCTGGTGGAGGGCCTCCCGCAGGGCTCGGTGGACCGCCGGCGGCGGTTCCCAGCCCACCATCCCCTGGGCCAGGGAAAGGGCCTCAGGCCGGAGCCGCATCAGCTCGCCGATCCTCGGAATGACGGGATCCAGCACGGCGGCCAGCCGGGCGGCGGGGCTGGGGGGATCAACCATGGCATGGGGTCGGTAGAGCCCTACCTTGACGGTTGCTGGCGAAATCCGTGATGAAATTCGTGCTTTGGGGCACCTACAGCGCCGATGCCCTCGAGAAGCGCACCCCCTTTCGGGAGGAACACCTGGCGGGGCTGCGGCGCCAGAAAGAACAAGGGGTGCTGCTGACCATTGGCCCCACCGCCGACACCACCCACGTCTTTGGGCTCTATGAGGCGGCCAGCGGCGAGGAGGTGGAGACCCTGGTGAGGCAAGACGTGTACTGGCGCGAGGGAATTTGGACCGCCCTGGAGGTGCATCCCTGGATCCAGGCCCTCTGAGCGCAGACAAAAAAAGGGAGCGGCAAGCCGCTCCCTGAAACCGTCGGATGGCCGAAGCCTGATCACCAGAGGCCGCGGATGGGAGCGGGCTCGGGGGCGGGAGCGGGCTCGGGCATGGGCATGGGAGCGGGCTCGGGAGCGGGAGCGGGCTGCTCCACCACCACCACCGGAGGCGCGCCGAAGCGATAGCGAACGCCGAGCTTGGCGCCCCAGTTGTTGAAGGAGCTATAGTCCAGGGCGCCGCTGTCGAAGCCACTGGCCCCGGAGTAGGTGCCTTCCACGTAGATGTCCGTGTTCCAGTTCATGGCGTAGGCCACACCGGCCTTGGCTTGCCAGCCGAACAACCCTTGGTTGCTGCCGCTGAAACGCTCACCATCGACCGTGAAACCAGGGGTGCTGAGGTTGCTATAGCCGATACCGCCACCGATGTAGGGCACCCACTGACCAAAGGGGATGTCGAGGTAGACACTGGCCAATACATCGTTCTTATCGATGTTGCCGGAGCCGTCAAAGGTGTCGTGGTTGTTGAAGTGCATTTTGTTCAGGCTGGCACGGGCAAAGCCGTAGGTCAGCTCTGTACGGATGGCACCGAAGTCGTAACCAATGCCGGCGTCAATGGAGAAGCCGCCAATGGTGTTGATGTTGCCGTCGAAGTTGTAGTCATCCAGGTTGTCCTGGAAATCCCAATTGCCCGCCCAGGCGGCGCCGGCACCGACGGTGACGTAGAAACCGGTACCCTGCACGGAGGCGGAGCCCACCTCACCCACGAGGGGGATGTAGGTCTGAGCGATTTGGGCGTCTTTCTGGGAAGACTGGCTCATTTCCAGGGGGGCTTCACCGCTGGGCTGAAGCTGCTGGGCGCCGGTCTGGGTGCCGGCGAAGGATGGAGCGGTCAGGAGAGCACCGCCGGCGAGGGCAGCTCCAAAACCGCGAACAAGCGCGTTGCGAAGGCTGGACATTGAATTGGTTCTCACACCAACTTGTTTATAAACAGTTTGTCGCCCCCAGAAAGTTGCCAATAGACAGCATTATTGCTGGCACATTGAGCACAGATCGGAAAGTGTCTGTCCAAATGCGAAGAATGATGGCAAGACTTTAAGGCGACTTCGTTATGTTTTGCTCAGATTTGGGCCAATCGGCGAGGGCCTGACGCCATACCCACGCCCCCACCGCCTCCGGCCCGCCAGGGCCGAGAACCTCGCCATACCCCCCCATCC
>JBKCPG010000206.1:0-6410 GCA_046309395.1 Cyanobacteriota bacterium
CTCTTGACCTTTGGGGGGGGGGTCCTGGGCTTTCGGAAAGCTGCCAGAAAGGGTGTCGCCCCAAGGGGTCCCGGCACATCCAGAGGCACCCACCATCAGAGCGCTGACGGCGGCGGCGGTGAGGACCCTCCGGCCCCTCGAGAGTCCCTTGACAGGCCGGATGTTCATCCGTTCCCCGCCGGGCGGATCACCCGCACGGGACTGGCCCGCAGCCGACCGGTCTTGGTGGTGGCCGGCCCCTTGCGGGTGGCGCCGGATGGGCTGGAGCGGGTGGTCGCGCCGGCCGTCTTGGCGCCGGCCGTCTTGGCGGCGGATCGGGTCGTCTTCGGTGCCGCGGCCATGTTGGTGGAGCGGGAACGGCCTCCTCCCTTGGCGGTGGAGGCCTTGGCCGCCAGGATCTCCACCGCCCGCTCAAGGGTGAGGGTGTCAGCGGTGGAGCCCTCCGGCAGGGAGGCGTTGACCTTCCCCTGCTTCACATACAGGCCGTAGGGACCATCAAACAGTTGGATCGGCTCGCTGGCTCCCTCTGGAGTTCCCAGGTCGCGAAGAGCCGTGCGGCCACCCCGGCCACGCTTGGGCTGGGCCAGCAACTCCAGGGCCCGACCCAGGCCGATCGCCAGCACATCGTCTTCCGCCTTCAATGAGCGGTAGTCCTTTTCACCCTTGCCCTTGTCGTGCACCACGTAGGGCCCGAAGCGTCCCAGGCCCGCCTGGACCTTGCCGCCCTCGGGATGCTCGCCGAGATGCCTGGGCAACCGCAGCAGGCCGAGGGCATCCTCCAAGGTGAGTTCTTCGGGCTTCACACCTTTGGGAAGGGACGCTCTCTTGGGCTTCGGTGTGTCCTCGCTCACCTGGCCCAGCTGCAGATAGGGGCCGTACTGCCCAAACAGCAGATACACCAACTGGCCCGTTTCTGGATCCTCCCCCAGGGACTCCGGGCCCTCGCTTTTCTGTCTCAGCAAGAGTTCGGCCTTCTCCGCGTCCAAATCCGCGGGAGTGATCTCCACGGGCAAGGTGGCTTTGCACAGCTCCTCGCTACCGTCCTCCGCCTCCCGTTTGCTCTCCAGGTAAGCCCCGAAACGGCCGATGCGCACCACGCAAGGGAGCCCTTCCAAGGCGATGGTTCGGGAGGTGGTGGGATCGATGTCGCCCTCGCGGCGCTGCACCTGGGCCTCCAAGCCCTCGTCTCCCTTGTAAAACTTCTCGAGATAGGGGAGCCAGGGGGTCTTTCCCGCCGAAATATCATCCAGGCTGCTTTCCATGCGGGCGGTGAAGCCCGTGTCGACCAGCTCAGGAAAGTGCTGCTCCAAAAGGGAGGTGACCGCGAAAGCGGTGAAGCTGGGAATCAGGGCGTTGTTTTGCAGGGTGGCGTATCCCCGATCCTGAATCGTGCCAATGATGCTGGCGTAGGTGGAAGGCCGACCAATGCCCTCCTTCTCCAGGGTTTTGACCAGGGCGGCCTCGCTGTAGCGCGCCGGGGGCTGGGTTTGGTGCCCGAGGGCTTCAACCCCCTTGCAAAGGGGCGCCTCTCCGACCTGGAGGGACGGCAACAGCACTTCCTGGCCCTCCAGGGCCGCCTCGGGATCATCACTGCCCTCCACATAGGCACGAAAAAACCCCGGGAAATCAATCCGCTTGCCACTGGCTCGGAAGGTGGCGCCGGCGGCCTCCAGGTCGACCGCCAGGAGGGTGAGCTTGGCGTCAGCCATCTGGCAGGCCACCGTCCGCTTCCAGATCAACTCGTACAGAGCCAACTCCCGGCCATCCAAGCCGGTGTCGGACGGGGTGCGAAACGCCTCCCCCGCTGGCCGGATCGCCTCGTGGGCCTCTTGGGCGTTGCGGGCCTTGGTGTGAAATTGGCGGGGGGAGGGAGACAGGTAAGCGTCGCCGTATTTGCTCGCCACGCAGCTTCGAGCGGCCTGGATGGCCTGATCGGAGAGGTGCACCGAATCGGTGCGCATGTAGGTGATGAAGCCCCTCTCGTAGAGGGCCTGAGCCGTGCGCATGGTGTCACGAGCGGAGAGGCGCAGCTTGCGGTTGGCCTCCTGCTGAAGGGTGCTGGTGGTGAAGGGCGGGACGGGCTTGCGCACGGTGGGCTTCTCCTCCACCTCCACCACCCGCCAGGGGGCCTCCCGCACCGTCTCCCGCAGGGAGCGGGCCTCCTCCTCGCTGAGGAGCTTCACCGTGCTGCCACTTTTCAGGGCGCCCGTGGCCTCATCGAAATCCCCGCCCCCCGCGATTTTCTCCCCGTTCAGGTGGGTGAGTTTCGCCTCAAAGGCCGATTGACTGACCTCCAGGGAAGCCTTGAGATCCCAATAGGAGCCACTGCGAAACGCCCGACGAGCCTGCTCTCGCCGCACCAGAAGACGCACGGCCACCGATTGCACCCGGCCGGCGGACAGACCCCAGGCCACCTTCTTCCAAAGCAACGGGGAGAGGGTGTATCCGACCAGGCGGTCGAGGATGCGACGGGTTTCCTGGGCGTGCACCAGCTCCATGTCAATGGCCCGAGGCGTCTCGAGGGCGCGCTGGATCGCCGGCTTGGTGATCTCGTGGAAGACCATGCGCCGCACGGGCACTTTGGGGTCGAGCAGCTGCTGCAAATGCCAGCTGATGCTTTCCCCTTCCCGGTCTTCATCCGTGGCCAGCAACAGCTGATCGGCGCCTTTCAGGGCCTCTTTGAGCTCTTTGACGACCTTTTTCTTCTCCTTCGGCACCACGTAGAGCGGTTCGAAGTCGCGGGTGATGTCCACTCCCAGGTTGGCCCACTTCTCCCCCTTGTGCGTCGCGGGGATCTCACTGGCGTTGTTGGGGAGGTCGCGCACATGGCCCATGGAGGCCTCCACACGGAAATCCTTGGGGAGGAAGTTCCGAATGGTGCGGGCCTTGGTGGGGCTCTCGACGATCACCAGGGTGTGCGCCACAGGGTAGGGAGCCGATCGATTGACCTTCTATATCGCATCAAGGCCGCCCCCGGGGC
This sequence comes from Cyanobacteriota bacterium, assembly GCA_046309395.1. Taxonomy (GTDB): domain Bacteria; phylum Cyanobacteriota; class Cyanobacteriia; order PCC-6307; family Cyanobiaceae; genus Cyanobium. The sequence goes on from JBKCPG010000206.1 coordinate 2,981, forward strand.
AACGGATCGCGAACGGCTGGCCGTCGACTCCCCCCTAGCCGAGCGGGCAACGCCGCTAAACTCCGCCACAATCGCTGATGGATCGCTGTGGTTGCCGACATCGCTTTGCAGCTGAACGCGGCGGCCATCGCTCCGGAATCCGCCGTGTTGCTCGCTTTGGTGGGTTGCCTCTTGGTGGATCTGGCAGGGGAGCGGACCGCGAGCCGCTGGGTGCCACCGATCTGTTATGGGGGCCTGGGAGCGTCGCTGGTGCTCCTGGCCCTGCAGTGGAATGGGGCTCAAGAGCCCTCTTTTCTTGGCGCCTTCCTGGCGGACAACCTGGCCATCGCCTTCCGGGCCGTCGTGGCCGCCTCCACCCTCATCTCCCTGCTGCTGAGCTGGCGCTATGTGGAGCGCAGCGGCACCCCCCTTGGGGAGTACGCGGCAATCCTGCTGGCCGCCACCCTCGGGGGGATGTTTCTCTGCGGGGCGACCGACCTGGTGAGCATCTTCATCTCGCTGGAAACCCTCTCCGTCGCCAGCTATCTGCTTTCGGGCTACATGAAGCGCGACGCCCGCAGCTCGGAGGCGGCTCTGAAATATTTGCTGGTGGGCTCAGCGGCGGCGGCGGTCTTCCTCTATGGCGCCTCCCTGTTGTACGGCCTGAGCGGAGGGAACACTGGACTGGAGGCCATTGGCGTCGCCCTGGCGGGAAGTGGGGCTCCCATCGCGGCTCTTTCCCTGGTGTTCGTGCTCTCCACGGTGGCCTTCAAGATCGCGGCTGTGCCGTTCCACCAGTGGACTCCTGATGTCTACGAGGGCTCGCCTACCCCGGTGGTGGCTTTCCTCTCCGTGGGGTCAAAGGCGGCGGGATTCGCCTTGGCCCTGCGGCTGCTCGTGGGCTGCTTTGACAGCTTCGACGCCCAGTGGAAGTTTCTGTTCACGGTGTTGGCCCTGCTGAGCATGGTGCTGGGCAACGTGGTGGCCTTAGCCCAAACCTCCATGAAGCGAATGCTGGCTTATAGCTCCATCGGTCAGGCTGGGTTCGTGATGATTGGCTTGGTGTGCGGCACAGAGGATGGTTTCGCGGCCATGGTGCTTTACATGGCGGCTTACTTGTTCATGAATTTGGGAGCTTTTGCCTGCATCATTCTGTTTTCTCTGCGCACCGGCAGTGACCGCATCGCTGATTACGCCGGCCTCTATCAGAAAGATCCGCTGATCACCCTTGGTCTGAGCTTGTGCCTCCTTTCCCTGGGTGGGATACCACCAATGCTTGGCTTCTTCGGCAAGATTTACCTCTTCTTCGCTGGATGGGCAGATCACCAATATCTGCTGGTGATCGTGGGCCTTGTCACCTCAGTGATTTCGATTTATTACTATATTTCCGTGATCAAGATGATGGTGGTCAAAGAGCCACAGGAAGCCTCTGACGTGGTGAAGGCCTATCCGCCCATTCAATGGAATTTGGCGGGGATGCAACCCCTTCGCGCCGCCTTGGTGAGCTGTGTGGTGGTCACGGCGATCGGTGGGATCCTCTCCAGCCCCCTCTTTGATTGGGCCAGCTCCACCGTGGCCGGCACCCCCATCCTCCAGGCCGCCCTGGCCTCAACCCATGCCGGCGCCCTCGGCTGAATCCGCCACGACCCTGACCGGCGGGGTCGTGGCGGATGCTCCTCTCGCCATCCTTCACCACGTCGACAAGGTGTACGGGGAGGGCGATGCCCAAGTGCATGCTCTGCGCGACGTGTGTCTCACGGTGAATCGGGGCGATTACCTCGCGGTGATGGGGGCCTCGGGATCTGGCAAAAGCACAGCCATGAACATTCTCGGTTGCCTCGATCGTCCGAGCCGAGGCAATTACTGGTTGAACGGAATTGAGGTGGCTCAGCTCACCGACGATGAACTGGCGGACATTCGCAACAGCCAACTCGGGTTTGTGTTCCAGCAGTTTCACCTGCTGTCGCAATTCAGCGCGGTGGAAAACGTGATGCTGCCGATGATTTACGCCGGCGTTCCCGCCTCAGAGCGTCGAGAGCGGGCCGAACAGGCCCTGCGGCGGGTGGGATTGGGGCATCGCATGGAGAATCGCCCCAATCAGCTTTCCGGCGGTCAGCAACAGCGGGTGGCCGTGGCACGGGCGATCATCAACCGTCCTTCCCTCCTTCTGGCTGATGAACCCACCGGAGCCCTGGATTCCCAGACCACGGCGGAAGTGTTGAACCTGTTTGACGAGTTGAATCAGGAAGGCATCACGATTCTCTTGGTCACCCACGAACAGGAGGTGGGGGCGAGGGCCCAACGGGTGGTGCATTTCCGCGATGGGCGAATCCTTGATCAACCCGCCTGACGAAGGGGCCGCTTCTCCCCAGCCGCTGGCTGGGACGGAGCCCCAGCATCAGAGGCGGGGCGCTCCAGGGTTTGCAGCAATTGCCCCATGAGCAGGGCCACGGCATCGGGGGCCTTGGTGGCGGCCTCGCCCTGAGGGGATCCGGGAAGCCCGGGCAATCCCAAGGTGGCGAGCATGCTGGGGGGCAGCATCTCGCCAGGGTCGGTGGCCACCCAGCCCCCATCCTGGGGAAGGCGCAATTCGAAGTGCAGGTGGGGTCCGGTGCTCAGGCCCGTGCTGCCTACCCTGCCAATCACCTCCCCCTGCCGCACCTTGTCACCGGCTTTGACGTACAGCTCGGAAAGGTGGCCGTAGAGGGTGCGGCGCATGGGCCGGTCGTGTTCCAACTCAATGGCCAGCCCATAGCCACCAGCGTCCCCACTGCTCACCACGGTCCCCGAGAGGGCCGCCACCACTGGGGTGCCTTCCGGAGCGGCGAGATCCCGACCGGAGTGCATGATCCAGGAGCCGAGAATGGGATGGAGCCTCCAACCAAAGGGGCTGGTGGTGACCGCCGATCCGATGAGAGGGAACAGCAAGCCCCGATTGCCATTGCCGCCGATGGGGGAGGGACGGGGCGTGAGACGGAAGACATCCGTGAGCCGGAACCGGCCACCCACCCCCGCCAACAAGGCGTTCACGGGCACACTGATCGGGGGTAGGGTGGAGGCGGCGATTCCCTCGCGGGCCAGGCCCACCCCGCCAAGCCCGCCAGCAGAACCACCGTCCCCCGCTGTCGGGGAATCGGCGGGCGAGAAAACGCCAGTCCCATCCGGTCGGCCCCGTCCTCGAAACACCACTCCCGTGCGGCACTCCTCAGCGGAAAGGGCGCCACTGGAGCAGGCCTGACGCTTGAGCCCTGGCACCGGATCCAACACCAGGGAGCCACGCACCCGGACCCTTTCCCGGGGCGTCACGATGCCGTCCCTGACCAACGCGTCCAAAGAGGCGTCAAAGCGCTGGGGCCGGTCCCGACCCAGCCGCTCTGGGGATGGGTGGAGGGGCTCATCCCGCTCCGCCGTGGCTGGGGCCCGGGGGGGGGTGATCGGAGCGGCCGGGGTG
>JBKCPG010000207.1:0-5078 GCA_046309395.1 Cyanobacteriota bacterium
GGGCCGCTGCTGCAACAGGCTGTTGAGGTAGTTGGGGTTCACCGCGCAGAGGTCGGTGCCGTTGAAGCACACGGTGTTGGAGGAGAGGCGCGCGCTGGCCGACTGCAGCGGCTGCCAGCTCTTGGTGGCCGGATTCCACAGACCCATCCGCACGTAGGGCTGTTCGCTGATGCCGATCACCTGCTCCTGCCGGCCGATGCGGTGGCGGTAGAGGGTCACCGTGCCCTGGTCCACCGCCTCGATCGTGCAGGCGGTGGGTGCGGCCGATCCGAGGCTGCAGCGGCTGGCGAGGCTGTAGAGGAGGTCGGCCCGTGCCGGGCTGCGGGCCAGCAGGGAGGCGGCGCCGCCGGCCAGGACGGCGCCCCCGATCAGGGGAAGCAGGGAGGTACGAAGCATCGGCCACGGAAAGGGCTTATCCGTTCTTAGACAGCGGACCGCGCCTTGTCAGCAAGCCGGCTCGGTTGTTGCGCGAACCGCATGGGCTTGGGCCGGATGCTGGGCGGCTGGCCTTACTGATCCGGTTTGGTGCCCGCCTGCAGGGGGGGGAGGGTGGCGCCGAACACCCAGCCCCGTTCGTGCTTCTCGGCGGTGATGAAGTGCTCAGACACGATGTCGGAGCCATCGCTGCAGCGGCTGCTCAGCCGCAGCGGGTGGCCCAGCACCGTGGAGACGCCGCTGGCTTGGAAGCGGCTGAAGCCGAGCTGGTGGGACATCAGGAAGGCCTCGGGCAGGATCCGCCCCAGGGATGTGCCCACCAGGTCGTCGGGCTGCCAGCCATAGACCGCCTCGAAGGCCGGATCGATCGCCACCACGATGCCCTGGTGATCAGCGATCACGAAGGGTTGGTCCCTGCCCTGAAGCTCTTCGAGGGAGGGCAGGGGGGCGATCTCCGTTTGGACGCTGCGGCTGTCACGCATCGCTGCGGGGCTCGCTGCGGGGGCTGGTCGTCGGCCGGATTGGAGCAGGAAAACCGGCGTGGTGAATGGGGTTGGCGAGATCAGGCAGCGCATGGATGCGCATGGGCTGGGCCTGGCCGAGGCCTATGGCCTGATCCACTCGGCGCCGACTGCGGAAACAGGCCGGCTGGATTGGGTGGTGGTGCAGAAGTTCATGCTCTCCCGTGAGGGGCGCCGGGAAACCAGGCTGCGGGACCTGCGCACGCGCATGGCTCGAACCCTGGAGGTTCTTCAGGCCACGCCGCGTCCCCGTGATGGTCGGTCGTTGATGCGGGCCTACGCGGCGCAGCATTTTGAGGATTGCCCGGTGGGGGGCATAGGGCGAAAGCGTCAACTCCTGGATGTGGCGGGTCTACTGAGGTTCGCCGTCAATAAGGCGGGGGCGCCGGATCGGTGGCTACCGCCTCCTGCCGAAGAGATGAGGCCCTGACTGGACATTCCGATCGCCACCACGAAGATTCGGTGCCGATCAAGCCGGAGCAACTTGCCGCCCTGCTCGATGCCCTGCGAGAGGCGGGCAAAGCGGAGTTGCATCTGGCTGTATCGCTGGTGGGCCTGTTTGATCTTCGCCCTGCTGAGCTTGGGGTTCATCGGGTTGATGAGGGGCGGCTGTATGTGGGCAACGTGAAGCGCAACGCCCGCACCTTGAAGGTGGTCAAGCCCGAGCGGCGGGCGCTTCCCCTTGATCTGCCCGGTCGTGAGGGGGAAGGCACCAAGGCCATGGCCCTGTTGCGGTCCGGTTTGGTGAAACTGCCAGGAGCAATCCGCACCCAGGTCGCGGAGGGGGCCGGGGGCTTTTCGGCTCAAATCAGCCGTTTCAGCACATTTTACCGCTTTATACAGTTCAAATCAATTGCAGCGGAAGCGGTTTGACATCTGCATGGAGGCTCCACCTACGCCTCCTCCCAGTATCTCCGGTGCAAAAATAGCCATCTTTTAATACACGCTGTCGACGGCAATCCTGTTGGCTTTCTTCTTGCGCTGGCGCCGTAATCTGAACCAGTTATTCTGAAGCGCTCTAGAAAATTGTTGTTGAGTAATGATTAAAAGCTTCGTCCATAAACCGAATACGCGGGAGCACTGCTCAGCCTCGAATCTACCAAGTCTCGAGCATCAGACCTGATCCAAATCCTATTGGAAGTATACTTTTCTCTTGAAACGAGAGACCGCTGCAGCGGCAGATATTGAAAATCTTGGAAACCTGCATCCAGAAGTATCTTGTTCACCTCATTCGTCTGACCTTCAATAATTATTGCTAGTAAAGACTTGTTGGCTAGCACAGAAGATCCACCTTGGAGAACATCCAGCTCGAAGCCTTCTACATCAATTTTAAGCAAGGTCGTCGATAGGCCCACTGCCTCATCATTGAGAGTTGAGACGGGAATCGAGATCTTCTCTCCAGCATATTCTGGGTTCACAAAGCTATTCTCACAGTCTCTGTCAGTAGAAAAATAAAGAGGCCCTTCATTCGCTGCAAGCTTGTTGCTCGTCAATGCTATTTGTCGCGGGTCGATGCTACAATTAAGCTTGTTGACTTCGATGCTGCGTTTCAGTTTCTGATAGGTGTGTGGCACGGGCTCGAAGGCTATTGACCTCGCCTTGGCAACTCCGGCAGCCAGAAGCGAATAAGAGCCAAGATTTGCCCCTATATCAAAAAAGACATCACCCTCTCTCAAGAGGTGAATGGCAAAGGCCATGTCGCTGAATTCCCATAGCCCAAAATAATAATTTCCTGTTAGCCCATTATCACCTCTATTCATTGGCAAGATTAAGTTATTAATCCACGGAAGATAAAGTGTATCGCTGGTGGCGAGAAACTTTAATTGAAGCTTTGCAAATCGGAAGAAGGGGTTGAATCGATTCTCACTCCAAAGCTCATGGTTTACGAATTCCGGGATGGAGAAATGGAGGAAGTTTTTTAAGTTTGTCAGCACTTGGCTTGGTTGCAAGAATCGGGTTACTATACTCTAATGTCTCGATTAATTTCTCATCAGCGCGACTGGGAAGGAATCTAGTAGGGACCTAAAACAGAAACGTCACTTCATTGATCTGGACCACATAGCGAACTCGGTGCTCGAAAAGCTATAAAACTTTGCTCACGTATCTTTAGGATGGCACATTGGGATTGCTGAATCCTTTAGGCCTTGGACTATTGCATCAAATCTTCCAACTTGTGCGCACCACATCTCACATAATGCAACGCTTGTCCTGGCTTGTCAAGCCCCCTCAAGACCCGAATTGCCCATGGCCGGCTCTTGCCCGTGGGGACAGGCAAAAAATGCGCCCATTTCTGCGCCACTTCAGGCTCCCGGCCCCAACACGAATAAACCGCCTGGCCCAAAAGCCAGATGGTGATAGGGATCTGAGGATGGAGCCAAGCGGATTCGAACCGCTGACCCCCTGCATGCCATGCAGGGCATTAATCGCTCCGATCGATTGCGCTCATGAGTTCTAGTCCAGCCAGGCTGGGCTAATGAGTGCAAACATGAGAGCAAGTTGCGGAGGGACTGGGCCTCGGCGCATGTGCCACCGCAGCCTTCGAGCGGGCCAATGTGGCCCTGATGATGGTCTAGGTTCCCTACCTTCTCATCCGCGCTTCGGATGCGGGCGCCCCACCAGCAGCGCTGATGCTCACGACCTTTGCAGGACCTGAGCCTGCATCGGCTGCAAGGTGACAGTGCATGAATGGCTGGACGCGAACGTACAGATGGCTGAGGGGGAGATTGGCCATGGAACACCGGCGCCAGGATCGGCTGTGGAAAACAGCAGTTTGCATTTGCTGGATAGCGTGTTTAGGTTGGCAACCTCCACTACCACCACCAGCTCCCTGTCATTGAGAATTCGCGAAAACGCCAGCAAAGCTTGCTGATAGTGTGAATATCCAAATTGATCAGTGATGCCATCACCAACGGGCCGAAAACGCTGACAACCGTATCGCAATGCTGGTTCGCTGTCTCGAAGTTGGGTGAGTGCACGCAAGAAGACGTAGAGAGAATGATTTGTGCAAAAGGCTCCTTGCTCACCCCAGATGGCACCTCTTGCATAGTCCCGCCGATCTTCTGATCCCAGCCATTCCCTGCTCGTGACCGTATTAGGAGTTCGCTGAAAAACCCGACCACCTCTGCGAGAATGGGTCAGCTGCCCAATCGTTGATGCGTGGCCAACAGGAGCGCAGCGGCTCCTTGTTCTCCTACGTCTCGATCGAGGAGCGGATCCCGGCGAGTCATCCGCTCAGGCGGATTCGCAGGTTGGCGGATCAGGCTCTTGATCGACTCAATCCCACCTTCTGCAGGCTGTATGCCCTGGAAGGCCGTCCATCGGTTCCACCAGAGCAGCTGCTGCTGGCCTCGCTGCTGCAGGCGTTCTATGGGATCCGCTCCGAACGCTTGCTGCTGGAGCAGCTCCACTACAACCTGCTGTTCCGCTGGTTTGTCGGACTGAGCCCCGACGATGCGATCTGGCATCCCACCACGTATGGCCTCCGGCCGACTGCGTCTACACCAAAAACCGTGACCGGCTCCTCAATGACGACGTCATGGGGCTGTTCCTGGAGAAGTTGATGGGCGCTCCCGAGGTCAAACCGCTGCTCAGAGACGACCACTTCTCTGTCGATGGCACATTGCTGCAGGCCTGGGCGTCACACGCTTCCTTGAAACGGATCGATGGCCGGGAGGACCCTCCGCCTCCACCCACTGGTCCTGGCGAAGGATTCGGTGCTCCCAAAGAGGGAAAGAAGAGAGCCAAGGGCGACTTTCGCGGCATCAAGCTCAGCAACGAGACCCACCGCTCCAGCACCGATCCCGAGGCTTTGCTGGCCCGCAAATCCAAGGCCCATCCAGCGCAGCTGAGCTACCGGGGACAAGTGCTGATGGACAACCGTCATGACCTGATCGTGGCTTGCCCGTCACACAAGCCACGGGCACCGGCGAGCGTGATGCCGCCAAGGAGATGGCAGCAGACCTCGCCGGTGCCCACCAGAAGACCATCGGAGCTGACAAGAACTACGACACCAAAGGGTTCGTGGCTGAAATGAGGCGCATAGGTGTCACACCGCACGTGGCGCAGAACACCGCCCGCAGCGGTGGTTCCGCGATCGATGGTCGCACCACCCGTCACGTGGGC
>JBKCPG010000208.1:0-20690 GCA_046309395.1 Cyanobacteriota bacterium
GCCCACCGGTGCCCTCCCAGCCTTCCCGCCCGGTGCGTGCCGTGCCCCCCGCCTCCCGGGGGGGCGTGGCCTTGGGGTTGATCGAGACCCGGGGCCTGGTGCCAGCGATTGAGGCCGCTGACGCGATGACCAAGGCGGCGGAAGTCACCTTGGTGGCCCGTGAATTTGTGGGTGGCGGCTATGTCACCGTGATGGTGCGGGGTGAAACCGGCGCGGTGAACGCCGCCGTGCGCGCTGGGGCCGATGCCTGCGAACGGGTGGGGGATGGCCTGGTGGCGGCCCACATCATTGCCCGGCCCCATGGGGAATTGGAGCCAGCCCTTGCCGCTAGCGGCGCCACCCGCCGGCTCTGATGGCCCACTCCACCGTCCATCCCAGGGTGCTCGCGGACCTGGGGCGAGCCCTCAGCCTGGAGCTCACCGCCGTTCAGCAATACCTCACCCAAGCGGTGTTGGTGGAGGGTTGGGGCGACAGTGTCGCGGCCGATCGCTTTCGCCGCGAGACCGTGGAGGAGATGCGGCACGCGGAGAGAATTGTCGATCGCATGATCCACTTGGGAGTGGCACCCGGTGCCTCCCAGCTGCGACCCGCCCGCCATGCCGCCGACCTGGTGAGCTTGCTGAGGCTCAATCGAACGCTCGAAGAGTCGCTCGTGGCCCACTACGCCGACGCCATCGCCCTCTGCCAGCGGATTGGCGATGACGACAATGAAGCCTTTTTTCTCGAACTCTGGCGCGAGGAGCGGCAGCATGGAGAGGAGCTTGACTCCTGGCTAGGGAGCTTGGAGGCCCACTCCACCCCCGCCTTGGCTAGGGCGGCGATTTGATTGGCTCCCTTTTCCCCACCCCTGTGGCGTCAGCCTTACCCCTCCCGATCCAACTGGCCTGGCTGATTCCCGTCTACGGATTCAGTGGCGTGTTGCTCTCCCTGCCTTGGGCGGCGGGTTGGATCAAACGCAACGGCCCCAGGCCGGCCGCCTACTTGAACATGTTGGTGACGTTGATCGCTGTGCTTCACGGCAGCTTGATCATTCAAGAGGTGTGGAGTTTGGGCCCCCAATCCTTGGATTGGCCCTGGTTTCATGTGGCTGATCTGGATCTGCGGATCGGCCTGGATCTTTCACTCACCAACTTGGCGGCCCTTGAGCTGGTGACGTTCATGAGCCTGGTGGGGCAGGTCTTTGCCCTTGGCTATCTCGATAAGGAATGGTCGCTGGCCCGTTTTTACGCGCTGGGGGGGTTTTTTGAGGGGGCGATGGCTGGTGTGGTGCTGAGCAGCAACCTCTTCATCTCTTACTTCTTGCTGGAGATGCTCACCCTCTCCACATACCTCTTGGTGGGTTTTTGGTACGCCCAGCCCCTGGTGGTCACGGCCGCCCGCGACGCGTTCCTCACCAAGCGGGTGGGCGATGTGTTGTTGTTGATGAGCCTGGTGGCCCTGGCCGCTTGGGCCCCTTCCCTCTCCTTTGACGCCCTGGAGCGCTGGTCGGCCACGGCCCTACAGGATGGACAGATCAGCCCCCTGGCCGGCACCCTCATCGGCTTGGGCCTGATTGCCGGACCGATGGGGAAATGTGCGCAATTTCCCATGCACCTCTGGTTGGACGAGGCCATGGAAGGTCCGAATCCCGCCTCGATCCTGCGCAACTCCGCCGTGGTCACCTGCGGGGCTTTGGTGCTGGTGAAGGTGAGGCCCTTGCTCCAGCTCTCCCCTTTGGCGGTGAACGCACTGCTGGTGGTGGGCACGATCAGTGCCCTAGCTGGAGCCCTGGTGGCCATCGCCCAGGTCGATCTCAAACGGGCGTTTTCCTACGGCACCACGTCGTTTTTGGGCCTGGTGTTCATCGCCATCGCCGAGCGCCAAACCGCCATCGCCCTGTTGCTGTTGCTCGCCCATGGGCTGGCGAAGGCCCTGCTCTTCATGAGCGTGGGTTCGGTGATCGCCACCACCAATTGCCAGGACATCACCCAGCTGGGTGGACTGGCCCGACGCATGCCCGCCACCACCAGCGCTTATCTCTTCGGCGGCGCGGCCCTGACCGGCGTGTTTCCCTTGGCTGGGTTTTGGTGCCTCTCCCGCTTGGTGGAGGCCCTGCTCCCCCAGAGCCCCCTGTTCGCGGGAGTGGTGCTGCTCACCAACGGCTTGACGGTGTTCAATCTGGTGCGGGTGTATCGGCAGGTGTTTCTGGGTCAGCCCCAGCCCAAAACCCGGCGCGCCCCGGAGGTGATCTGGTGGATGGCCGTGCCCATGGTGAGCCTTGGGGTGCTGATGACCCTCCTACCCGCTGTGCTGGCGCGTTTGGAGCACACCCCCCTCGCCTTGGGTCCCGTCTCCACCACCGCGGGCCTCCTCGTGCTCGCCAGCGGCCTGCTGGGCCTGGGGTCGGAGCTGTTGCTCCCGGTGGCCAGCTTCTCCACCCGTTCGGTGATTCGCCCCCTACGGGCCCTGCAAGATTTGCTTGCCGCCGACTTCCACACCGAATGGTTGTATCGCCAGACGATCGTGGCCTTCGTGGCTGGGTTGGCCCGGCTGATCAATGGCTGCGATCGCCAGATCGTGAATCGCATGGCCGACAAAGTGGGGACGGCTTCCCTGGCCACGGCGGAGGGGCTGAAGCTTGGGGTGAGCGGTCAGCTTCAGAGTTATGTGTTCACGGTGGTCACGGCCATTGTGGTTCTTTTTGTGGGCCTGGTTTGGCTCCAACGCTGAGGTGACCTGATGTTGAGCCTGCTGTTATTGATTCCCTTCCTTGGGGCGCTGCTCCTGGCGCTGTGGCCAGGGAAGCCCGAACCTGGCTTGATGCGAAAGGTGGCGTTGGTGCTGCTGTCTCTGCAGGTGGTCTGGAGTGTAGTGGTGCTTTGGGCTGTCGATCCCCTGCGGGGGGGCCCGCAATTGGGCGAGTCGCTGCCCTGGATCGACGGCCTCGGCCTCACTTACAGCCTGGCCATCGATGGGCTCTCCTTGCCCTTGGTGTTGATCAATGGGGCCCTGACGCTGGTGGCGGTGATCTGCACCCGAGACATCAGTCAGCGCCCCCGGGTGTACTTCGCCTTGCTGCTTCTGATCAGCGGGGCGGTCAATGGCGCTTTTCTCGCCCAAAACCTGCTGCTCTTCCTGCTGTTCTATGAGCTGGAACTGATCCCCCTGTGGATGCTGATCTCCGTTTGGGGAGGGGCGGACAAGGCGAAGGCCGCCACGAAGTTTCTGATCTTCACGGCGTTTTCCGGCATCCTGATCCTCGCCACCTTCCTGGCCCTGGCCGTGCTGCGAGGGGCGGCCGATTTCAGCTTCCTGCCTGTGGGCCATGAGCAGCTGGGCCTCAGCGGCCAGGTGGTGCTGCTCACCATGCTGCTGGTGGGATTTGGCATCAAGGTTCCCCTGGTGCCTTTTCATTCCTGGCTGCCTGATGCCCACACCCAAGCTTCAACTCCCGTGTCGGTGTTGTTGGCCGGAGTGCTGCTGAAATTGGGCACCTATGGGATCTTGCGATTCGGTCTGGGCCTGTTTCCTGAGGCCTGGGCCGTACTGGCCCCCTGGCTGGCGATTTGGGCGGCCATCTCCGTGCTCTACGGCTCCCTGGCGGCCATTGCCCAACGCGACATGAAACGGATGGTGGCCTACAGCTCCGTGGGCCACATGGGCTCCATTCTTTTGGCGGCGGCGGCGGCCACCCCGGTGAGTTTGTTGGGAGCGGAATTTCAGATGGTGAGCCATGGCCTGATTTCCGCCCTTCTCTTTTTGCTGGTGGGCATCGTGTACCGCAAAACCGGCACCCGCGATCTGGAGGTGTTGCGCGGATTGTTGAATCCCGAGCGGGGGTTGCCGTTCACAGGCACCTTGATGATTCTTGGAGTGATGGCCAGCGCGGGCATGCCCGGAATGTCGGGATTCATTTCGGAGTTTCTGGTGTTTCGCGGCGCCATCTCCTCCTTTCCCGCGGCCACCCTGGTGTGCATGGTGGGCTCAGGGCTCACGGCGGTCTATTTCCTGCTCATGGTCAATCGGGTGTTTTTCGGCCGTCTGGCCATCACCCCCGTCGTCGATCCCCTGCGCCACAGCCGGCTCGACATTCGCCTGGCGCCCGTCGCCTCCCGGGAGACAATCCCCGCCACGGCCCTGGCGATCGCCGTGGTGCTTCTGGGGGTGCTGCCCTCCCTGCTGGGCACCCTCTCGGAGCACACCACCGAGGCGATGGCCAGGGTGCCTGGAATCCTGCGGGCCCTGGCGGTTCAGGGGGTGGGCTGATGCCCGTCATTCCCGAGCTGCTCACCCGATCCGGCGGCCTGCCCACCGCTGGGGACCTGGAGCGTCGGCTTCTGGCCGGGGAGACCTTGCTGGCGGACTCTCCCCTCCATTGCCTGCAGGTGGTGGATGTCTTGGAGAGTTATGGGGTGGTGTTGGACGCCTACAGCCGCAACTTGATTTATCAGGCTGAAACGCAGTTTCTCAACCCCTTTCCAATCCTCAAATTTTTCGATGGTGATCACAGTCCCGCCAAGATTTGGCGGCACTTGATTCATGATCGCATCAATTTTGAGTATGCGGAGTACTGCATGCGCGCCATGCTCTGGCATGGCACCGGAGGGCTGGACGCCTATCTGGACGGTGAGGCGTTTCGAGGAGCTTGTGCCGCGATCATCCGTCGCAAAACCAGTCGCGACCCCCTCCTGGCGCTGCTCCATCCCCTGTTCCCGGAGTTTCTGCCGGAACTGATCCGTTCCGCCGCCACGACCCACGCCCTGGGCCAGTTCTGGCGCGTGATGAGCGATCTGTTCTTGGCCCTGGCGGAGGCGGAACACAAGGGGGAGGTGAACTCCATCGAGCAGGTGGTGGTGTTCATCCAAGAAGGCCTGGTGGCGGCGGCGGCCAATCCCATCACCTATCAGGTGACCTTGGCCGGGCAGCCGTTTTGGGTGCTGCCGCCGGAGGCGGGGCTCACCTTCTTGATGGATGTGGCCGTGCCCTATGTGGAGGCCGTGTTTCTCCGCGGCACCCCGTTTCTGGGCACGGTTTCGTTCAATGCCCAGGCCCAGCAGATTCCCGCGGAACAGAGCGCGTTCGCCTACGGCGCCCTGTACGCCGATCCCCTGCCCACGATGGGCGCGGGAATTCCTCCCAGCCTGTTGATGCAGGACATGTACCGGCATTTGCCCCAACGGCTGCACAGCTGGTATCAGGAGGAGGGCCGGGGGGAAGGGGATGTGCGGGTGAAGATCTGCATGAGTTTTCAGAAGGCCATGTTTTGCGTGACCAACGCGGCCATTCGGGGCACCTTCCCCCACCCCCTGGAGAGCCCGTTGGCCTCCGAGCGGGCGGCCAATCAAGCCCATGCCGCGGCCTGGGCGAGCCGACTCAGCCAGGCCCGCACCGATTGCCTCGATGCCCCCGGGGCGGTGGCGGAGCGGGCGTAACCTGGCGAAATGGAACAACCCTGGACTCACCGAGCCCGTCCTGAGCGTCTGGAGCGGCGCATCGAGTTTGCGGACTATGAGAGCACGCGAGAGTTTCTGGAGCGGCTCAACACCCTCTCGGAGCGGGAAGGCCGCTTTCCCGACATCAGCTTTGGGCGCACGTACGTCAATTTGACCGTGCGCGCTGAGGAGGAGCCTGGCACCATCGGGCCCAGCGACCAGTCGTTCGCGGCGGCGATTGATGAGCTTCTCTGAGGCTGGGGGGGCGGACGAGCCGCGCATCAATCTGCGGAGCGCCTATGACACGGCGGGGATCCAGGAGTTGCTGAGCAACCTGGATCGGGAGCTGATCGGCCTGCGACCGGTGAAGGCCCGCATCCGGGAAATTGCCGCCTTGTTGGTGGTGAATCGGGCGAGGGAACAAATGGAGCTGCAAACCACCCCTCCAAGTCTGCACATGTCGTTCACGGGCCATCCAGGCACGGGAAAAACCACGGTGGCGGAGCGGATGTCGAAAATTCTTCACGGCCTTGGCTATGTGCGCAAGGGCCATGTGGTGACGGCGACCCGCGACGATTTAGTGGGTCAATACATCGGCCATACGGCGCCAAAAACTCGTGAGATGTTGAAAAAAGCCATGGGTGGCGTGTTGTTTATTGATGAGGCGTACTATCTCTACCGTCCCGACAATGAGAGAGACTACGGTTCAGAGGCGATTGAGATCTTGCTCCAGGTGATGGAGAATCAACGCAATGATCTTGTGGTGATCTTCGCTGGATACAAAGAGAGGATGGATGTTTTTTATCAGTCCAATCCTGGTCTGTCATCGCGGGTGGCCAACCACATTGATTTCCCTGATTACAGTGATGAAGAGCTTCTTCTCATCGCCAAGCTCATCCTGGCCAGTGAAAATTATCGCTTCAGTGATGAAGCTACAGCGGCTTTTTCTCTTTACATCAAACGCCGGCGCCAATTGCCTTATTTCGCTAATGCGCGCTCCATTCGCAACGCCATTGATCGCGCCCGTATGCGTCAAGCCAATCGGCTGTTCAACAAAATGGGTTCATCCCTCACCCGGGCCGATCTGATGACCATCGAAGCGGAAGATATTTTGGTGAGCCGGGTGTTTGCCGGGGAAGTGGAAGGCATGGATCGCTCTGAGCCCATCACGAAAGCTTGACGGCGGACCGACGGCCGCCTTCCTGGCATTGATCCAGCAAACGGCAGAAGTTGGCGGCCACTTGATGGGCGCTGTAGGCCTCGATTTTCTGGGCATTGGCAAGGTAGGCGTTTTTGTAGGTCGGGTATTGATTTTGCAGTGTGTGGAGCGCGACGAGGATGTCTTCCGAGGATCGACCATCGACATAGAGGCCAATCGCCAGATCCTCCACAATGTGTCGCAGGGGATTTTGAGGTGGACCGAGCACCAAGACCGGTTTGTTGTGGGCTAGATAGTCGAAAAACTTGGAGGGATAATTATCAAGATGCCGGGGGCCAATGACCACCAACTGGATATCAGCATCTTCCGCCAACCAGTGGGATTCGGCATAGGCCACCATCGAATGAAGATGGATCCTCTGGGCCAGGGTGGCATTGCTCTGGATCCGCTGGCGCGCCTGACCGTAAACGAAGCCAAAAATGTCTAGAGACAATGGAGGCGCCTCATGTTCAGGCTGTTGGGAGAAGCGATGGAAGGCCTCGAGGAAGGGTTCGATCGGCCGCCACTCGGGCAACATGCCCAGATAGACCATTCGCAACGGTCCCTTGGCGGGGCCCGCGTCGCGGCGGGCGAGTGGACTGCGCCCGGAGGCATACAACTCGCTGACCTCCGGATAGCTGTCGGTTTGACAGTGCGCTTTGCTGGCCTCAACCAGCCCCGCTTCCACATAACGCTGGCGGGTAAGGGGTGACATAAAAATCACCCCGCGGCTCTGACTGAGAATCTGGCGTTGTAACTCCGGGCTTTTAGGATAGAAGCCCGATTCATCTCGTGCGCCATAGGGATCATCCACGAGAGCCACAAATGGCTTGCCCATGGAGTGGGTCAGTTGGCCCACCAGTTCGAGAATCTTGAAGTCGGGGCTTTTGCCCGCGATCAGGTCAAACCCCCAGCGTCTTTCAGCCTGGCGAATCGTGTTCTCCAATCCACGGAGCAAAAAGGCCTCGCTGTTGTGGGCGCAGATCTTTTCCAACGTGCGGGCCAGCCATTGCAGGCCACCAAAGACCAGATAGGGGAGGGTGGATTTGGGGTGGCGATTCTTTCGCACGGAAAACCGCAGGGACGGTGATACATTGGTGGTGTAATGAAGTCGTTCCGGGGGGTAAGGCAAGGATTCCGTGATCACGGAGCAGAGCCAGGGCGCGGGACCAGCAAAGTGCAACTCCCATCCATTGGCATCGGTGAAGGGAAGAATCTTGTTGTAAATCAATGCCTGCACACCACTGCAGCCAGGGGGTTGATTCATCACCAGCAAAATTCGTCTCATGATCAGCGGCGTTTCCTGGAATCAATCTGCAGCAAATCTCTCACTTGCTGGATGCGACGTGCCAAGGCGGGGTCGTTGTTGATCTTTTTTTCCACCTGTTCCACCGCGTACATCACCGTGGAGTGATCTTTTCCGCCAAACACCTCGCCAATCCTTGGCAGGGAGAGGGTGGTGCTTTGACGCATCAGAAACATCCCCACCTGGCGGGCCTGGCTCACCGCTCGCTTGCGGCTAGGGCTTCGCATTTCCTCAATGGCGACCTCAAACACCTCCGCCACCTTGTCCATCACCTGTTGGGGGGTGACCTCCACCGAGGTGCCGCCCGGATCCAGCATGGGTGCGACGGAGTCGACCGTCATGGGTAGCCCGGTGATGGAGACAAAGGCCACGGCACGGGTGAGGGCTCCCTCCAACTCACGGATGTTGGAAGTGAAGCGACCGGCGATGTAATGGATCAAGTCGCGCGGCAGAGACATGTGTTCCTGCTCAGCCTTTTTGTGGAGAATCGCCATGCGGGTTTCCAGATCTGGCGCTTGAATATCGGCGATGAGTCCCATGGAGAAGCGGGAGATCAACCGTTCTTGAAGGCGGGGAATTTGGTTCGGTGGTCGGTCGGAGGCGATGACGATTTGCCTCCCCGCCTCGTGCAGGGCGTTGAAGGTGTGGAAAAACTCTTCCTGGGTGTATTCCTTGCCCTCGATGAATTGGATGTCATCCACCAGAATCAAATCCGCCGCTCTGTAACGGTTGCGGAAGGCCTGCATGCCGTCTTTGCGGATCGCCTGGATCAGATCATTCGTGAAGGTTTCCGTGGAGACATAAAACACCCTGGCGTCCGGTTGAATTTCCAGTCGATAGTGACCAATGGCCTGCATCAGGTGGGTTTTGCCCAGTCCCACCCCACCGCACAGAAACAAGGGGTTGAATTCTCGCCCCGGGGCCTCAGCCACGGCCAGGGCGGCGGCATGGGCCATGCGGCTGTTGGGACCCACCACAAACCGGCTGAACACGTAGCGGGGGTTGAGTCCCGCCTCTCCGCCCAGCACTTCCCCCCGTCCGTTCTCACTTCCGGCGGCCTTGTCGCGGGCTCTCGATGGGCTGGCGTCAGCGCCCCCCGCGGGCCCGGGCCACCCTCCTTCGGCTCCCGCGGCCGGAAGGGGTGCCGACAGGGAGGAGTCTTCCTCGGCCACATCCACCGACACGGTGACCGGGTGTTGGACCAGATCGGAGGCTAGTTGCTCGATTTGGCTGAGGTAGTGCTTCCGCAGCCAGGTGCAAGCGAAGCTGTTCGGTGCTTCCAGCCTCAGGTGGTGGTCCTGGAACGTCTTGCAGCGGGCCGGCCGGATCCAGGTTTCAAAGGTGGGCTTGCTGAGGGTGGCCTGGAGGGCGTCCTGCACTTGGGGCCATAGATCCTCGCCCTGCCGCACCACCCGTTCCGTCATGGAAGAGGGAATATAAGCAGGTGGAGGGTGGTCTCCCGGTTCATCGCTGCCCTTTAATGCCCCTCGGCCCCCCGTGTGTCATGGTTGCCCGCCCCATCCCACTGTTGCTCTCTCTGGCGGCCCTGCTCAACCTGCTGGGGGGCTGCTCCCTGACCTGGTCGCGGCGGGCTCCCCTGGTGGAAAAACAGCGCGTCAGCGACGCCATTCCCACGCCGACCCTTCAGGCCACCGGCAATGTCATCGTTTCCGCCGTGGAGAAAGTCGGGCCCGCGGTGGTGCGCATCGACACAATCAAGCGGAGCCTCAACCCCCTCGGGGGCTTGTTTGGCCAGGGCCCCTCGATCCAGCAACAGCAAGGCCAAGGCTCGGGCTTCATCACCCGCTCCGATGGGGTGCTCCTCACCAACGCCCACGTGGTGGACGGGGCCAACCAGGTGGGGGTGACCCTGCCGGACGGGCGCAGTTTTTCCGGCAAGGTGCTCGGAGCCGATCCTCTCACCGACGTGGCGGTGGTGAAGGTGGTGGCGACGGGTCTGCCCGTGGCCCCCCTGGGGGATTCCAACAAGGTGCGTCCAGGGGAATGGGCGATCGCCATCGGCAATCCGCTGGGCCTTGACAACACGGTCACCGCGGGAATCATCAGCGCCATCCAGCGCACCAACGCCGTGGGCGAGGGCCAACGGGTGCCCTACCTGCAGACCGACGCGGCGGTGAATCCTGGCAACAGCGGCGGCCCGCTGATCAACGATCGGGGCCTGGTGATCGGCATGAACACCGCGATTCGCCAAGCGCCGGGGGCGGGATTGAGTTTCGCCATTCCCATCAACACCGCCCGCAAGATCGCCGCCCAAATCATGGAGCGGGGCTACGCCACCCATCCCTACATCGGAGTGCGTCTGGAGGCCCTCACGCCCCAATTGGCCCAGGAGATCAACAGCAGCACCAACCAATGCCGCCTGCCAGAGGTGAACGGGGTGGTGGTGGTCGATGTGATGGAGGGGAGTCCCGCGGCCCAAGGGGGCCTCAAGCCCTGTGATCTCATTGAGAACGTGGGGGGGCAGGCGGTGAAAAACCCCTCCGAGGTGCAGCTGCTGGTGGATCAGGCCCAGATCGGTGAACCCCTGGCCCTGCGGGTGCGGCGCTCGGACACCAGGCTCGACTTGTCGGTGCGTCCGGGCAATCTTCCCCGCCAGGAGTGAGGCCCAGGCCCGGGGGACGCCGGCGGGGGGCGGTACCGGCCACCCGCCAGCGCCTGGTGCTCCTGGGACGCTGGCCCGCCCCTGGCCGCTGCAAGCGACGGCTCGCCGCGGGCATCGGGGCTCGGCGGGCGGCGGCGGTGCAGGGCCAGCTGCTCTGGCACGGGTTGGCGGCCGCCCGCCAGGCCGCCCATGATGGCCAAGCCGAGGGAAGGGCCATCGAGGTGGTGTTGGCCCTCAGCGGGGTGGGGCCCCGGGCCATCAGCCGCCTGGGGCGGAAGCTGCCGGTGGATCGGCTGGTGGGCCAAGGGGAGGGGAGCCTGGGGGTGCGGCTGCAACGCCAGGTGGCTCGCGCGCGCCGGGAGGGGATTCACCAGTTGGTGCTGGTGGGCACCGATCTGCCCCACCTCTGCCGCGCCGATCTCCTGGAAGCCTTCGCCGCCCTGCGCCGCTCCGCCCTGGTGCTTGGTCCGGCCTCTGACGGGGGCTACTGGCTGATCGGCCTCTCCCTCCAGATCAAGGCTCCCCAGCTGTTCGCCGGAGCCCACAGCCCCATTCCCTGGGGTGGAGCCCGCGTGTGGCGCCGCACCGTCGAGGCGGCCGCCGCCGCGGGCCTCACCCCGGTGCTGTTGGCGGAGCGCCATGATCTGGACCGTGACGATGACCTGGTCCCCTGGCGATGAGCCCCCCTTGGCGGTGGTGATCCCCGCTCTGGATGAAGCGCCCCGGTTGCCTTCGCTGTTGGCCGATCTGGCCCGGGCGCCGGAGCTGGTGCGGGAGGTGTGGGTGGTGGACGGGGGGAGCGTGGATGGCACCCCCTCCGTGGCCCGCCTGGCCGGGGCCCTGGTCTCGCGGGGCCGCCCCAATCGCGGCCTTCAATTGGGTGCGGGGATCGCGGCCAGCTCGGCCCCCTGGTTGTTGTTGCTCCACGCCGATGGCCGGCTGCCCCCCGGGTGGGCCCTGGCGGTGGAGCGGGCGATCCGGCGGGGCCCCCGCTTCTGCTGGGCGTTCCATTTGGGGATCGCGGGGGAGTCGGTGGGGTTGCGCCTGGTGGAGGTTCTCGTGGCCTGGCGCACCAGGGTGCGCAAGCTGCCCTACGGGGACCAGGGGCTGTTGGTGCACCGGCAGGCCCTGGCCGGGGTGGGGGGCATGGCGCCGATCCCCTTGATGGAGGATCTGGATCTGGCCCTGCGGCTGCGCGCCCAGATGCCGGTTCGGCTTCTGCCGGGCCGCTATGTGGTGGATGGACGGCGCTGGCGACGGTACGGCCCGCTGCAAACCTGGTGGCGCAATGCCCAGCTCCGCCGCGCCTGGAGACGGGGAGAGGATCCCCAACGGTTGGCGGAGCGCTACGGGGCGTACCAGAAGGCGCAGCGGCGCTCCTGAGGTTCCAGCTCCCAGCCCTGGTGGCTGTAAAACTCCACCACATCGGGATCGGCGTAGAGCGTCACCCGCTCCACCCCCATGCCGCGCAGATTGGCGATCACATACTCCATCAATTGCCGCCCTAGTCCCACGCCTTGGTAGAGGGGGTGCACCGCCACGTCCCACACCGTGGCGTCCACCACGCCATCGCCGGTGCAACGGGCGAAACCCACCAGCCGGGGTTGGCGCGGGTCGTGGCGCCAGAGGCCCACCCGCAACAGGCTGTGGATGAGAGCCTTGCGGACCCGCCGCTGGGGCCGACGGTTCCAACCGACGGCGTCGCAAATCGCCTCCAGCTCAATCAAGTCGATCGGCCGCTCCAGGCTGAGCACCGCCTCCAGCTTGGCGCCGGGGAGATCGCAGAGGCGATGGCCCGCTCCGTAGAGGGTGTTGAGGAGCGCCGCGCGACTTGGCGGACTGGAGGGGGACGGGTGGACCGGACCGGTCACGGGCTGAGGAAGAGCAACGCAGTCTGAAGATCCTGGCGGATCACCGCCGGGGTGCGCGAAGGTGATCTCGCCATGTCCCAGCTGAGCGTGAGCGGCGACCCCGCCCAACCTCCAACCCTGGTGGCCCTCCATGGCTGGCTGCTGTCCGGCAGGCTCTGGGAGCGTCTGGGCCAGGAACTCCAACCCCGCTGGACCCTGGTGGGCCCTGACCTGCCGGGGTTTGGCTCCACCCCCAGACCCCGAGGGTTGCAACCCAGCTTGGCCAGCTATGGCGGCTGGGTGGCGGGCTGGGTGGAGCGGGAGCTGGGGAGCCGGCCGGTGGTGCTGGTGGGCCATTCCCTGGGGGGCAGCGTGGCGCTGCACGCGGCGGCCCGATTGGGCGATCAGCTGAAGGGTTTGGTGCAGATCGGCGCCGGGGGGGGGGTCTATCAACCTCGGCCCTTCCGCCAGCTGCGCCGCGGGGGATCGCTCCTGCTCCATCTGCGACCCCGGGCCCTGGCCCATTGGCCCCTGCTGGCGAGGGTGCGCTCCCCCTTGCTGGCCGACCCGCGGGCGGCCCGGGGGCTCTTGGCCTGCGGCACCAACCGGGGGGCGGTGCGGCAGTTGCCCCGGTTGGCCCATGCCCTCACCGTGCCCAGCCTCTGGGTGGCCGGCAGCCAGGACCAGGTGATGGAACCCCGGTACGTGCGCCACCTGGCGGGCTACGCGGCCGATCACCAGCTGGAAATCCTGGAGGGGGCCGGACACCTGCCGATGGTGCAAAAGCCCAGGGAGCTGGCCGCGCTGATCGGGGCCTGGCTCGAGCGCGACATCCACCCGGGAGATCAGAACGTGGCCAATCCCTTTTCCTGCAGCTCGGCGAGCTGGGCGTAGAGGCCACCGGCGGCCCGCAACTGGCGATGGTCGCCGCTTTCCACCAACCGCCCCTTGCGCAACACCAGGATGCGATCCGCGGCCTCCACGGTGGCCAGGCGATGGGCGATCACAATGGCCGTGCGGCCTTGCAAGAGGTGGTCGAGGTCGCGCTGGAGGGTGGCTTCCGTGGAGGGATCCAGGAAGGCCGTGGCCTCATCCATCACCAGCACGGAGGGGCCGCGGGCGGCCACCCGGGCCACGGCCAGCAGCTGCCTCTCCCCGGAGGAGAGGTTGGCGCCCCGTTCCCGCAGCGGGGTGGCCAGGCCATCGGGCAGGCGCCGCAGCAGGGTGCCCAGGCCCAGCTCCTGGCAGAGGCGCTCCACCTCCGCATCGCTCATGGGGCAATCAAGGCGCACATTGTTGGCCACGCTGCCGCTGAACAAAAAGGTGTCCTGCAGCACCACACCGAGCCGCTGCCGGAGGAGGGCCAACGGCAGGTCGCGGATGTCGGTGCCGTCGAGGAGGATTCGGCCGGATTGGGGTTCGTAGAGGCGGCAGAGCAGGCGAATGATGGTGGTTTTGCCCGATCCGGTGGGCCCCACGATCGCCACATGCTCTCCGGGACGGATGTGGAAGCTGAGGTCGTGGAGGATCGGATCGTTGGGGCGATAGGCAAAGCGGACCGACTCGAAGACCACTTCCCCGGGGCTGTGGCGTCGGGCCGTCGCCCGCCGGGCCCCTTCGCCGGTGGCGACGCCGCCCCGGTCGCTGATGTCGATCGGCCGACTGAGCAGCTCGTCGATCCGTTCGACGGCGGTCAGCCCTCCCTGGATTTGGGTGAAGCGTTCCGCCAGCTGGCGCAGGGGATCGAAGAGCCTGAGGGAAAACAGGATGAAGCTGGTGAGGGTGCCCAGGCCCATGGCCCCGCTGGTCACCAGGCTCCCGCCCGCGGCCAAAACCAGGGCGATGGCGGCCTGGCTCACCCACTCGATCATGGCGGAGATGGCGCTGTCGTAGAAGATCACCCCGTCCACGGCTCGGCGATAGGCCTGGTTGGTGTCGTGAAACCGTCGGCTGTTTTCCGCCTCCCGGCGGAACATCTGCACCACCTCCAGGCCCTGGAGGTTTTCCTGGAGATCGGCGTTGAGCTGGCCCAGCTCCTCTCGCACCCGGTAATTGGCCCGGCGGTACCGCCGCTGAAGCCAGAGCATGCCAAGGGTGACGGGGATCTGAAGGGCGATCAGCATCAAGCCCAGGCGCCACTCGATCATGAGCATGGTGACGCTGATCACCACCAGGCTCACCAGATCGCCCAGCAGCCCCACCGCGCCGCTGCCAAACACCTCCGCCAAGGCCTCCACATCGCTGGTGAGCCGGGTGACGAGTTTGCCGGTGGGGGTGGTGTCGTGAAAGCGGAGGGAGAGGGCCAGCACATGGCGGAACAGGGCCTCCCGGATGCGGGCGGTGAGCCGTTGGCCCACCACCTGCACGTTGTAACTCTGGGTGCCTTGCAGGCTGAGCCGCAGGAGCACGGCCATCAGGAGCAAGCCCACGAGCGCGCGCAGGGCCTGGGGCACGCTGAGCTCCCGCAGCCAGGGGCTGACCGGCTCCCCCCGGAGGACGGAGATGGCTTGGCCCACCAGCAGGGGCTGCAGGGCGCCCGCCAGGGCCAGGGGGATGAGCAGCAGCAGGGCCAGCAGCAGGCGCCGCCGGTCTTGGGCCAGGTAGGGCAGCAGGCGTTGGAGGCGACGGGTGTCGAGGGAGGCCATCAGGACGCCACCGAGGCGGCCCCTCGCGGGAGAGGAGGGGCCGTTGCCGAGGGGGCTGGGCTTTGGGCCACGGCGGCGAGGCGACCGACGATGGTCCGCAGGGGGCCCGGGTCGAGTCGCAGGGAGAGGGGGTGGCCGATGAGCCGGGCGGTGCTTTCGAAGAGAGTTTCTATCGCCACCAGCCCATTGTCCCGCAGCGTGCGGCCCGTGGCCACCAGATCGACAATCGCCTCGGACATGCCGGTGAGCGGACCCAGTTCCACCGAGCCGGTGAGGTGCACCACTTCCACAGGCAGGTCGATCCGCTCGAAATAGGCCTCAGCGCAGCGGGTGAACTTGCTGGCCACCCGGCAGTGGGCCGGCAGATCCAGGGGCCGCTGGTAGCCGCTGGAGGCCAGAACGGCCACGGCCATGCGGCAGCCGCCAAAGCCGAGGTCCACCAAGCTGGCCACGGGCAGTTGATGCTCCCGCAGCACGTCCTCCCCCACCACTCCCAGTTGGGCCTGGCCGTAGGCCACATACACCGGCACGTCGGCGTTGCGGACCAGCAGGGCACGGGCCTGGCCGCAGCGGCTGGGCACCATCAGCTGACGGTGATCCGGGTTGAGCAGATCGGAGAAATCCAGGCCGGCCCGCTGGAAGCAGCGGATGGAATCGGCCAGCAGGGCGCCCTTGGCCAGAGCGATGGTGAACATGGCAAGCGCGGGCCAGCCGCGCGAAGGCAGATGTCAAGAGACTATCGAGAGGGGTTTAGCCTTCGAGTCACCGCCATCCGCGCCATGTCCCCCGCCGAGGCCACGGAGGTGGTGGCCCTGCCCGTGCTCCACGACAACTATGTGTTTGTGCTGCACAACGGCCGGGAGGCGGTGGTGGTGGATCCGGCGGTGGATGGGCCCGTGCGGGAGTGGCTGGAGGGGCGCCAGTTGGCCTTGGTGGCCATCCTTCACACCCACCACCACAGCGATCACATCGGGGGCACGCCGGGTTTGCTGCGCCGTTGGCCCGGGGCCCGGGTGTTCGCCGCCGCGGCGGATCGGGCGCGCATCCCGTGTCAAACCGATGGTGTGGTCGAGGGCCAGGTGATCCCCCTGCTGGGACGGCGGGCGCACGTGTTGGAGGTGCCAGGCCACACCCGGGCCCATGTGGCCTTTTACCTGCCCGCGGACGGGCCAGGGCGGCGGGGGGAGTTGTTTTGTGGCGACACCCTGTTCGCCGGTGGGTGCGGACGGTTGTTTGAGGGCACGGCGGAGCAAATGCATGCCTCCCTGCGGCGGCTGATGGCGTTGCCGGACGAGACCCGGGTGTGGTGCGCCCATGAGTACACCGAGGCGAATTTGAGCTGGGCCGTCGCCGAAGCCCCCCATCTGGCGGCGATCGCCGAGCGCTTGGCCTCGGTGAGGCGGGAGCGGCGGGCGGGCCATCCCACGATTCCCTCCACCGTGGCCCTGGAGCGGCGCACCAATTTGTTCGCGCGGGCGGGCGACGCCGCGGAACTGGCGGCCCTGCGGCGCGGAAAGGAGGCTTGGCGTGGCTGATCCCCCAGGGCCGAGCTCAGAGCGCCACCCCTTGGTGCCCTTGGAGCGCCTGCGGGACTTGCCGCCCCTGCGGCTGGCCGTGGTGGGCCATGTGGAGGTGGTGACCTTTCTGCGGGTGGAGCGTCTGCCGGAGCCCGGCCAGATCACCCGCGCCAGCGAGGGAATCGACCTGCCCGCGGGGGGCGGCGCCGTGGTGGCGGTGCAGATGGCCAAGCTGACGGGCCAGCCCGTGGCGTTTTTCACCTCCCTTGGCCGCGATCGCGTCGGGGAGAGGGCGGCGAGCGATCTGGAGGCCCTGGGGCTGGAGGTGCATGTGGCCTGGCGGGACGCCCCGACCCGGCGGGGGGTGAGCTGGGTGGACCGGCGGGGGGAGCGCACGATCACCGTGCTGGGGGAGCGGCTGACGCCATGCGCCGCCGATGGGCTGCCCTGGCGCCGGTTGGAGGAGATGGCCGGGGTGTTCGTGACGGCCACCGACGCCGAGGGGCTCCGCTGGGCCCGGCGCTCGCCCTTGCTGGCGGCCACCCCGAGGGTGCGCTGGCCGGTGCTGCTGGAGAGCGGCGTGGTGCTCGACGCCCTGGTGGGCAGCGCCCTGGATCCCGCGGAAGCGATTCCGCCCGATCTGCCTTGGCGTCCGCCCGCGCACACCATCGCCACCGAGGCGGCGGCGGGCAGCACGGTGGAGCCGGGGGGCCGTTTCGCCGCGCCCCGGCTGGCGGCCCCCCCGGTGGACGCCTACGGGGCGGGGGATTCTTTCGCCGCGGGCGTCTGCGCGGCCCTGGCGGCCGGCTGGCCCCTGGCCGAGGCGATCAGCCTGGCCAGCCATTGCGGGGCCTTTTGCCTCGGGGGCTTTGGGCCCTACGCCAGCCAACTTGAGCGACACCAGCTCCTGTCGTCGGAGGTGGCGGACAAGCCGGCGGCTGTGGATGGGCCGGAGCCGGGGGCGGAATCCTAAGGGGATCCTTCCGTTGCCCTGGCCCGCAGCCGCCGCCCACCGGGAAACAGCCAACCCGATCCGTTGGCCCGCAGCCGCACCCAGCCCCGTTGGCCCCGAGGATGGAGCTGGGAGAGGGGCAGGCGCAGCCGCAGCCGCTGGCCCCCCCGCTCCACGAGATAGGCCCAGTCGTGGCCCAGAAATTCCCTCCCCACCACCTGGGCTTCCCCCTCGGGATCGGGATCGAATCCCAAACCCTCCGGAAGGATCAACACCACCGAGGACTCCGCCGCGCCGGGCTCTTCTGGGGCGTCGGGTTCCAGCGGTTGGAGATCGCCCACGGCCGTGCGCACCCAGCTGGCCACCCGCTGGGCCGGCAGGCTGTTGGCCTGCAGCACGAATTGCCCCACAAAGGGTGTGGCCGGGTGGGTGAGGAGCTGTTGGGGCGGTCCGCACTGGTGCAGCACCCCCGCTTGCATCACCGCCACCCGATCGCAGATCGCCATCGCCTCCTCCGGGTCGTGGGTGATGAGCAGACCTGAGGCCTCACAGCGGCTGAGCACCTCGGGCAGCTCACCGCGGAGCCGCAGGCGCACCTCCACGTCCAGGTTGGAGAAGGGTTCATCCAGCAGCACCAGGGAGGGACCTGGCGCCAGGGCGCGCACCAGGGCCAGCCGTTGCCGCTGACCGCCCGAGAGTTCATGGGGGAAGCGGCCCTCCAAGCCCCCCAGCCCCATCAGCTCCAGAAGCCAGGCCACCCGCTCCCGGGGATCGGCGGCCCCGGCCGCGGGGCCCCGGCGGGTGGGCAAGCCAAAGCAGGCGTTCCGCCAGGCATCCAGATGGGGGAAAAGGGCGTAGTCCTGAAACACCATGCCCACCCCCCGGGATTCCGGCGGCAACCAGCGCTGGGGGCCGGCCACCTCCCGCCCGTCGAGAAGGATGGTGCCTTGGTGGGGCTTTTCAAAGCCGGCGATCAGGCGCAGCAGGGTGGTCTTGCCGCAGCCGGAAGGCCCCAGCAGGCCCACGAGTTCCCCTTGGCCCAGGGTGAGGGACAGGCCCCGCAGGGTCCAACTGTCCGGGGGCATGGCCGGATAGCGATGCCAGAGGTCGCTCAGGGTGAGGCGCGGACCCGGCGGAGCGTTGGAGGTGGGCAAACGGCGCCATAAGCTCGAACCTTGCATCTTGCAATGGCGGAGGCCAGCCCTTGACGACCGCCCCCCTCGCTGTCAACACCCCTGAGGCTCCGGCTCCTGTGGGGCCCTACAACCAGGCCGTCAGGGCAGGTGGGTGGTTGTTTTGTTCCGGCCAGATCGCCCTTGATCCCCACACCGGCCAGATGGTGGGCGCCGGAGATGTGGCCGCCGAAAGTCGCCAGGTGCTGGCCAATCTGCGAGCGGTGTTGCGTGCGGCTGGGGTGGGACCAGCCCAGGTGGTCCGCACGACGGTGTATTTGGTGGATCTGGCGGATTTCGCCACGGTGAATGAGCTGTACGCCGAGGTGTTTGGCGCTGGCGTCGCCCCCGCCCGCGCCTGTGTGCAGGTGGCGGCCCTGCCAAAGGGCGCCCGGGTGGAAATCGACGCGGTGGCGGTGATGCCGTAAGGAGGCCTCTTTGGCCTTAGGCAGGGGGGGTGGACGGGAGGCTCGCGGGGAGGGCGATCCGCCGAAAGGTGAGGTTGAGGCGCTCTTCCCGCACCCCCAGCCGAGGGGGCAGGGCGTGTTGCCAGCGGCGCTGGGTGGGAGCGGCCATCACCAGCAGATCGCCATCGCCCAACTCCACCGACAAGGGCCCGGAAGCGGCGGAGGGCTCCTCCCGGCTCGGCCTGGGTCGAAATCGCAAGTTGCGGGAGGCACCCAGGCTGAGGGAGGCGATGGGGTGGTCGGCCACCAGCTCCCGCTCGTCATCGGCATGCCAGCCCATGCGATCCCGGCCGTCGCGGTAGCGGTTGAGCAGCAGGCTGTTGAAGCGCACCCCGAGGTGGGCCTCCAGGAGCTGGCGCAGGTCCTCCAGGGGCGGGGTGAAGGCATGGGGGCGTTCCAGCAGTCCGCTGTAGCGGTAGGAGCAGCCCGGATCGCCCACCCAACAGGTGAGTCGCGGCACCGGGTGGCGCTGGCCAAACACGCGGATCACCGGTTGGCGCCAGGGGATCGCCTCCCGCAGGTGGTCGTGCAGGCGCCGGGGGCAGAGGGATGTGGTGGGCAACCAGGCCCTCCACAGCACCAAGCGCAGCCCTGGACGCGACACAATCTCCATGGGCCTGTCAGGTGGTGTCGCGGGCCGGTAAGGTTAGGCGCTGAGGCCTAGGGCGCCATGGAGACTCCCTTCGGCAATTGGTCTCCCGAGGTGGTGGTGTTGTGCCCCAGTTGTTTTGAGGACGCCACGGAAGCCGTCCTGGCGGTGCAGCATCTCAAAACGGTGGTGTTGCATTTGGAGGAGCTGGATCCTCTGGAAGCCCAGCGCATCATTGATTTTGTTTCCGGCGGCGTCTATGCCATCGATGGGCAATCGGAGCGCTTGGGGGAATCGGTGTTTCTATTCGCCCCGGGCATCGTGAGCATCACCCGAGACAACCCGGAGATCTCCCCTCCCGACGACTGAGTCCCCTCTATCCGGGGAAGTCCCTCAGCGACTCATCACCACGGCCCCGGGCACCAGAGGCTGGAGCAGGGGCCCTGGATCAAGAGCCACCACTCGATCAGCCCGCCGCCGCCGCAGTTCGAAGTGCAGATGGGGTGTGGTGGCCCGTCCGCTGTCGCCCACCCTCCCGAGGGGCTGGCCGCGATGCACCGTCTCCCCGGGTTGGACGGCGATCTCAAACAGGTGGGCGTACAGGGTTTGCCAACCGCCGCCGTGATCCACCACCACGGTGAGCCCATAGCCGCTCACCTCATCCACCAACACCACCGTGCCCCCCGCGGCGGCCAGCACCGGCGTGCCCTCCGTCACGATCAGATCCATTCCCGTGTGCATCTTCCAGGCGCCTCGGGATTCCGAGAACCGCATCCCGAAAGGACTGATCTCAATCGGCGCCTGATTGATCGGATAGCTCAAGGTGGGAATCCCCTCGCCTTCCGAACGCTCCGGATCTTCTGCCCCCCCGCCCGCCGCGCTAGCGGGCGCGCGCTCAGCGAAGCCCACCGGAATGGGGATGTAGAAGGGCAGCAGCGCCTGGGGCAAGGCGGTGTTGCT
>JBKCPG010000209.1:0-3354 GCA_046309395.1 Cyanobacteriota bacterium
ATCCCCTGGCCCCCCCCCTGCCCCTCTACCGCGTGGATCGTGGCGGGGAGGTGACCCACCATCTCCCTGGCCAGCTGGTGCTTTATCCCGTGCGTCGGTTGGAGCGCCACGGCGCCGACCTGCATCGTTATCTGCGGGCCCTGGAGTCCGTGGTGATCCGCACCCTGGCGGATCTGGAGCTGCACGCCGAGCGGGTGGAGGGCCTCACCGGGGTGTGGCTGGAGGGCGTGAAGGTGGCGGCCATCGGGGTGGGGGCCAAGCGCTGGATCAGCCAGCACGGCCTGGCGCTCAATGTGTCCTGCGCCCTCGACACCTTCTCCGCCATCGTCCCCTGCGGACTGGCCGATCGGCCCGTGGGCCGACTGGCCGACTGGCTCCCTGGTCTGAGCGCCGGGGCGGTGCGGCCCCTGTTGTCGCGTTCCTTCGCCCGGGAGTTTGGCCTGGGTCTTCGTCCCCCCGAGGCCACTGAAACCCTTCCTGGCCTGTAACCATGTGCGGGACCTGTTCACCCGCCCCATGACGAACGCCGTCGCGGACCCCTCCAGCGCTGAGATTCGCTGGAGTGGCACGGCCCGGGATTTCGCCGCCCTCGCCGGGCGGGATCGCTGGCTGGGGATCGGGGGGCTGGAGGCGCTGTGGCCGGAATTGGCCCGTCGCCACGGGGAGGCCTTGGCCCTGGAAGACACCCATGCCAGCCCCCCCGTGCGCTTGAGCTATCGCGAGCTGGCGGAGGCCATTGAGCGGGTGGCCGCCGCCTTCGTCGCCCTGGGCCTGCTCCCTGGCGATGTGGTGGCCCTGTTCGCCGAGAACAGCCCCCGCTGGCTTCTCTCCGACCAGGGAGTGATGAGGGCCGGGGCGGCGGACGCGGTGCGCGGCGGCGGGGCTCCGGTGGAGGAACTCCGTTACATCCTTGAGGACTGCGGGGCCGTGGCTTTGGTGGTGGAATCGGCCGCCCTCTTCCGCAAGCTGGCCCTCTCCCCCCGGAGTCTGGAGCGGCTCCGCTTTGTGCTCGTGTTGGAGGGGGAGGCGGCGGCGCTGGAGGGCGCGACGCCCAGCCTCGACTGGGAAGGCCTCTCGAGGCTGGGCGCCACCCTTCCCCCGCCACCCCTTCCGGG
The DNA here is from genome assembly GCA_046309395.1 of Cyanobacteriota bacterium. Classification (GTDB taxonomy): domain Bacteria; phylum Cyanobacteriota; class Cyanobacteriia; order PCC-6307; family Cyanobiaceae; genus Cyanobium. Next base: position 1,116 of record JBKCPG010000209.1, read on the forward strand.
GGGCGGGGAAGAGCGGCTGGCCACCCTGCTCTACACCTCCGGTACCACCGGCCAGCCGAAGGGCGTGCCCCTCAGCCACGGCAACCTTCTGCACCAGTTGCGCACCCTTGGCGTGGCGGTCTCTCCCGCCCCAGGAGACAGGGTGCTCAGCGTGTTGCCCATTTGGCATGCCTATGAGCGCACCGCCGAATACTTTTTGCTCTCGTGCGGCTGCCAGCAGACCTACACCAGCTTGAGGCACCTCAAGGCGGATCTTCAGAAGGTGAGGCCCCAATACCTCATCAGCGTGCCCCGACTCTGGGAAGCCCTGCTCTCAGGCTTCGAGGACGCCTTGGCCGCCATGCCGGCCTCCCGCCAGCGGCTGCTGAGCCGCGCCCTGGCCAACAGTCGCGCCTTTTACCGGGCCCGCCGCACAGCCCTCGATCTCACCTTGACCCCCGAGCCTGCCCCCCGGCGGCTGCTGGCGGCGGGGGAGGCGCTCCTGCGGGCCCCCGTGCATGGCCTGGCCGCCACCCTGCTGTGGCCAAAGGTGCGCCAGCAATTGGTGGGGGGCGAATTGCGCACCGCCATCAGCGGGGGTGGGGCCTTGGCCATCCATGTGGACGGTTTTTTTGAGGCCATCGGCATCGAGTTGTTGGTGGGCTATGGGCTCACGGAGACCAGTCCGGTGCTCACCTGCCGCCGCTCCTGGGTGAATCGGCGCGGGAGCGCCGGCCAGCCCCTCCCGGGCACCGCGGTGCGAATCGCCCATCCGGACAGCCGCGCCACCCTGCGGATTGGAGAGCCGGGGCTGGTGTTGGCCCAGGGGCCGCAGGTGATGGCCGGGTATCACGGCAAGCCGGAGGCCACCGCCAAGGTGCTGGATCGGGATGGATGGTTTGACACGGGAGATTTGGGCCGCCTTCTGGCCGATGGCTCCCTGGTGCTCACGGGCCGAGCCAAGGACACCATCGTGTTGAGCAGCGGCGAGAACATTGAGCCGGGTCCCCTGGAGGAGGCCCTGGTGGAGTGCCCCCTCTTCGAGCAGGTGATGCTGGTGGGCCAAGACCGCAAGCAGCTCGGCGCCCTGCTGGTGCCGAAGGGGGAGCCCCTGGTCCAATGGGCCCGGAGTCAACAGCTCCCCGAGCCGGCCCTCACGTCCGAGGGCACGGTGGTGGGCTTGGATCCCGCCCTGGCCAAGGCCCTGACGCGGGAGTGCAACCGGTTGCTGGCCAGCCGACAGGGATCCCGGCCCGATGAGCGCTTGGGCGGTGTGGCCCTGGTGGAGCCCTTCACCATTGACAACGGCCTGCTCACCCAAACCCTCAAGCAGCGTCGCGACCGCATCGCCTCCCGGGATGCGGCGGCGATCGCCTCCCTCTACGGTGAGGGTTGATCCCTCTCCCGAGCAGTCCCGCAGTCCCATGGCCGAGTCTTTCACGATCAAGCGCGCCATCACCATTCGTGCCGTGGTCACTCCGCGTTGGAAGGAAGACGCCGAGCGCGAACTCAGCAACGCCCTGAGCAACCTGGACGGGCAGCTGGCGCAGCTGGAGCAGGAGGGGCAGAGGGTGATCACGGAAGTGCGCGGCCAAAGCCTCAATCCCTTGGATCCAAGGGTTCAGGAGCAGGTGGCCTCGATTCAGCAGCAGGTGGCCGCCAAGCGGGCCGAGCTGGAGGAACAGAAGCGTCAGGTGCTGGAGCAGCAGCAGCAGGTGCGGTCTCTCGACTACGAGCAGGTGGTGGATCAGGGTCAGCTGGAGAGCCTGTGTGAGGTGCGCCTCGGCGACAACCTGGTGGAGAAGATGCAGGCCTCCGTGCTGGTGCGGGATGGGGTGGTGGAAGCCCTGGAGGGTGTGGACTGAACCCGGAGCCCTCCCACTCAGAACGGGAGCCGGGCGCTGCGTAGGATCGGCACTCTTGCGCGGCGGATCGACCGGTGGCCACCCACGACATCTTCATGCCCGCCCTCAGTTCCACCATGACTGAGGGCAAGATCGTGCAGTGGCTGAAGAAACCCGGAGATCGGGTCGCCCGCGGCGAGTCGGTGCTCGTGGTGGAGTCTGATAAGGCGGATATGGATGTGGAGTCGTTTCAGGAGGGGTTTTTGGCGGTGGTGCTCGTGGAGGCGGGGGGCACCGCTCCCGTGGGCGACACCATCGGCCTGATCGCCGAGAGCGAGGCGGAGATCGCCGAGGTGCAAGCCCGCGCCAAGGCGACGTCTCCCGCGCCGGCCGCGACCACTCCCCCTCCCGCCCCC
>JBKCPG010000210.1:0-5626 GCA_046309395.1 Cyanobacteriota bacterium
AGCCCCACCCCGCCCTTGATTACGACGGGCTGCGAGCTGAAGCGCTCGCGCTGCTGGGGCGGCTGGGCGGCGATCAGTGGACCGATTTCAATAGCCACGATCCAGGCATCACCATCCTGGAACAGTTGTGTTTTGCCCTCACCGAGCTGGCCTATCGCAGCCAGTGGCCCATCGAGGATCTGCTCGCCAGCGCCGGGCTCGACTGGCGACCCGCCGCCGCGGAGATCCTCGGCGGTGATCCGGTGACCCGAGAAGATCTGGTGGCTCTGGTGAGGGCACTGGGCTACCAGGGGGTGCGGGTGGAACCGGAGCGGCAGCCGGAGCCGCGGCTTTATTTCCGCTCCACCTCCGCCAGCGGACTGGCTCCCGCCTCCACCACTGACGACCTGCCCCCCGTGGCCGGCGATCTGGAGATGGACGCCGACGGGGGCTCCGGCCTGGCCTGGGACCCCCAAGCCACCGTCGTCCCCCAAGGCGTCTGGCGGGTGGCGGCCCAGCTCAGCGGCGGCGAGCCCGGGAGCGGCCCCGCCTCCCTGGCCCCGCTGGCCCTTCGCCTTCATGCCACGCGCCTGCTGGGGCGGGATTTCGTGCTGACGCCACTGGAGCCTTATGCGGTGCTGGTGCGCGCCGATCTGGAGGTGGAGCCAGGGGAGGCCACCCCCGAATTGATCGCCCGCCTTCTCGCCCGCCTCGACACCACCATTCGCGCCGCCGGATCCCGCGAGGGCAATGATGGACTGCGCGGCGGCGAACTCCTCCAGTCCCTCCGCGCTGAGCCGTCGGTGCGGCAGGTGCTTTCCCTCAGCCTGCCCGACGGCCCCAGTGATTCCTGGCATCTACCCCTGCCGGGCGGTGGCGCCCGCCTCCACCACGACTCCACTCTGCGCTTGATGCATCGCGGCCTGCCCCTGCCGGTGCCCACCACGGCTGCGCGTCAGGTCAGCGCCCTTGGCTCCCCTCCTGGGGCCGCTGGCGCTGGCCTGACGGTGGCGGAGGGGCCCGGGGACGCGCCGAACCTCAGGGGCGCCAAGGGTCGCCGGCGCGAGCTCAGCCGGCCCCTCTCCCTTGCCCGCCAGCTCCCCGCGGTCTATGGAGTGGGACTGGGGGGCCTGCCGGCCTTCGCCACCGCTGAACGGCGGGCCCTGGCCCGCCAACTGCGGGCCTATCTGCTGCTGTTCGACCAACTGCTGGCCAATGGACAGGCGCGGCTGGCCCGGGCCGCCCAGTTGCTCTCCCCCGTCGCCGAGGACGAGGGGCGGCCGCTGGAGACGGAAGGGGTGCTTCTGGCCCTGGATCCCGACTTGGCGCGAACCGACCTGAGCGATCCCCGCCAGGGCACCCCCGACGACTGGGAGGCCGGACTTCGGCGAGCCCTGCGCGACAGCGCCCCCCCCGGCGTTGTTGGCCACCGGGCCGCCCTGCTCGAACACTTGCTGCGGAGCTTCGGAGAAACGCCGGGCGGAGAGCGGGCTTCACCCGAGTCGCTGGTGCGCGCCCGCTCGGAGTTTCTGCGCCGCATCGCTCCCCTCACCGGCGGCCGGGGCTCAGGCCCCGATCTCCTCGCCCCCGTCACCCCGTCCGCCATGGAGGCGGGGGAGGGGGTGTTCGCCGAACGGCTGCGCCGCAAGCTTGGCCTACCCCTCGACCCCGATGGCTCCCCGCCACTGCTGGTGATTGAGCACCTGCTCCTGCGGCCCATGGCCGACGACAGCGGCCAACGGGTGGAGGGGGGGGAAGATCCGATCCCGTTCCTCTCCGATGTGGCCCGGCCCGATCCCTGGAGCGGCCGGGTGAGCGTGGTGGTGAGGGCCTCCGCCGTGCCGGCGGAGCAGAGCGACCAATGGCTTGTCAACGTCCTGCGCCAGGAGCTGCCCGCCCACCTGACGGCGGAGCTGCACCTCTTCGCCGACGACCCCGCCTCCCGCGGCCCGGGCACCTGGAGCGATCTGCTCATGGCCTGGCGCGCGTTTCGCGACAACCTCCGCGACCAGCGCCTGGTCCGCCTCGGCGCGCTGGCCGACGACCGCGACGATCCACTGGACGCCCAACTGCGCTCCCTGCGCCTGCGCGACTGCCGGGATCGGCTGTTGAGCCTGCTGCGGGTCGGCCGGCCCTGGCCCCTTCGATCCATCCCCTTGCCGGAACAGCTCATGGTGGCCAGTGGGCAGGACGCCAGCATCAAGCTGCCCTTCAGCCAGAAGGGTGTGCTTTATCAGCTCGTGGAGGTGGCCAACGGCAAGCTCATGGGCAAGGCCGCCGAAGGCACTGGCGCCCCCCTCACGCTCACCGCGCCCGGGGTCACCGAAGACCTGACGTTGCGGGTGCAGGCGAGTGTGCTCGCCCCCACCGCCGCCGACGGGGCAACGGGCCTGACGGTGGCGCTCACCGCCAACGGCCGACCACGCACCACCCTGCTGGCGGGCGAGATCCGGCTGGTGGAGGGGGTTGATCCGAAGCTCACCCTGGCCCTCTTCGATCGCCAGCGCCTCAACGATCCCGAGTTCCCCCCCCTCCCCCTCCTGCATCCCGAGGGAACGGCCCGGCTGGCCGATTACGGCCAGCGGCTGGTGGTGGAGGTGGCCGGGAGCCAGGAGGGCGTGGTGTACGAGGTGATTGACGACGCCGAACGCCAGCTGGCGCCCGAGAAGCTGACGCCCCTGAGCGGCAAGGTCACCGGCACCTCAGGCCCCATCGTTTTGGAGCTCTTGGCGAGGGCTGAGGAAGACCGGGATCTGGCGGTGCGCGCCACCTTGGTCAGGCAACGGGGTCGGGTCCGCGCTGAAGACCAGCGGGTGCTCACCATGGCCCTCCCCCTGCGGGTACGGGCCAATCCGGCGGTGCCCTTGGCGGTGACCCCCCCGGTGGTGAATGCCGACACCACGACCTCCGTGGCCATCGGCCCCCTCACCCAGACCAGCGCGGTCTATCAGCTGTTCACCCGCCCCCTGGAGGACGCCGACTGGCGCTTCGACGATCCGGCCCAGGCCGCCGAACTCACCACCCTGGCGGATTCCATGGCCGGCTTCACCGAGCGGCCGACCACCGCCGCGGGCAACGGCGAGAGTCTGTCTCTGGAGCAGGCCATCCGCGGCGAGGGGATGGTGGTGGCGGCCCTGGCCCGCAAGGAGCACCGGCTGAAGGCCCTCCGCGATCCCGACGCGCGCACCCATCCCAGCGCGGTGCCCCTGCGCCGGGCCGCGGTGGCGTTCACCCGACCAGACGCCCGGCGGCGGCTGATCCTGCGACTGGAAACGGAGGGTCGCCAGGTGTGGTCGTTCTGGGGGGGGCAGCCCGGGGTGGCCTACACCGTGATGGACGCCAGCTCGCGGGCTCCCCTGGCCCCCGCCGTGCCGATCCCGGAGCTCCAGGACGCGCCCGGCGGCTTGCGGGGGATCGGGCGACAGCGGCTGGGGCGCGACCTAGTGGTGGCCGCGAAGGACGGCCCGCCGCGGGCGGAGTTCACGGGGGATCCGGGCCAGGTGAAGACCCTTCTGGTGATCGCCCGCTTCCTGCGCGGCGGGGTGGACGTTCCCCTGGAGGCTCCCCCGATCCTCGTGCGGGTGGAACCGCCAGCGGTGGGACGGGGCCAGGGCTCCGTGGTGGAGGTGTCGGGGCTGGGGGCCGCTCAGCCAGGGCGGCTGCTGCTGGGCGATCAGGTGGCGCAAACGGGCCAGGCGGGCGCCGACGGGCGCCTTCGGCTGGCCACGGGCCCCCTCTCCGGCCCCTCCCGCCTACGGCTTGATGTCGGCCCCATCTGTCCCTTGGAGGTGGCCGAGGGGGTGAACACCGATCTGGTGGTGCGGGTGCGAGGGTTCCACCCCCTTCGGGAGGGATCACCCGCCCATCTCCTCGACTGGGGCGCCCCGGTGGTGGTGGAGGTGGTCGACAGCCAGGCGGAGGTCACCTACGCCCTGATCCACGCGGCCGACCGGGACAAGCCACTGGAGAAGCAGGCTCTCCTCGGCGGGCCCGTGCCGGGCACCGGCGGCCCGGTGGCGCTGAGGCGCGACTCCGTGGAGGAGGACGGGAACTGGCTGGTGCGCGGCACCCGGCGTCTTGATGCCACCGGACCTCGGATGGCGGTGGCCTATCTGGACACCGGGGTGCCCGTGAGGGTGCGGGCCAATCCGGCGGTGCCCATCGCCCTGGAGTCTCCGGAGATCGATGCCGCCGGCACCCAGCGGGTGTGGGTGGGGGATGGGGTGCTGCCCTCCCAGAGTGGTGTCAGCTACAGGGCCTGGAGCCGGCCGCTCTCGGCGGAGGATTGGCGATGGGACGTGGGGGGCTCCGAGGCGGGCACGCCGGTGTTGCCGGCGCCGCCCCCCGCCGACAGGCCCGCGGAGGCGGGCTGGAGCAGTCAGGGCCAACCCGAGAAGGGCACCGACGGAGATGGGGCGCGGGGCGACAACGGGCGCCTGGGGCTCTCCCTCGGCCAGGCCGGCGTGGATGCCGTGGTGGCGGTGGTGGCCAGCAAGCGGCATCTCCCGTTGCCATTGGAGAGCCAAGTGGGGGAAGCCGTGAGCAGCCAGGTGGTGCTGGCCGGCCTGGCGGTTCAACGCATCCGCCCCGATCTCGAGCGGCGGCTGGCGCTGGTGAGGGACCACCGGGGGTGGCGGCTCGTGGGCGGAGAAGCCGGCACCTTCTACAGGCTTCTGCGCCGAGATGACGGGGCCGCCTTGGCCCGGCCCGTCTACGTGCATCAACGGACCGGGGAGGATCCCCCCCGCGACTGGGGCCTCGGCTGGTTGCGCGTGGGCGTCGACCTGGCCGTGAGCGGCGATGGCGGCCCGGGGCTCGACGTCGGCCCCACCGTCGCCGCGCTCCGAACAGCGGTGGTGGAGGCCCGTCGGGCCTTCAACGGCACCACAGCCCGGTTGCGGCGGAGTCCGCTCGTGGTGACCCAGGAGCCCCCCCCGCCCGACAGCGGCTCCACCGCCACGGTGGTCGTGTGGGGTTTGGAGCCTGGCGAACGGGCCTGCCTGCGGCGAAAGGATCCAGCCACCACCGCCAGCGATCTGATGTGGAAGGAGGTCTCCACCCCTGATCAACCCGTGGCTCTGGGCACCGGGAGCGTGCCCTCTGGCACGGAGCTGGCGCTGGAGATCAGCCGGGAGGGCACCACCAGCTGGAGCGTTGCCCTGCGGGTGATGGGGCCGGACACGCCGGTGCCATGAGCCATCGGCTGGATCGACTGGAACTGGAGATCCACACGGCGGATGGGGCCCTGGCCCGCCCGTTGCTCGATCGGCTCAGTCGCCTCCATCACCAGATCCTCCAGGAGGTGCTGGGGCGTGTGATGGATGAGCTCAGCCCGGCCTGGGCGTCCCATCGGCTGGACCGGCTGGAGATCGAGTTGGGGGAGATCCCGGCGGATCGGCTGGAGCGGGAGCTGCCCCAGCGTCTGGAGCGGGCCTTGAGGGAGGCGTTGCCGCCGCTCCTCCGAAACCCTGGGGAAAGCGGAGGCGCCGAAGCGCCCGAACGGCATCCGCCCGTGGCCCCGATGGTGGCGGAGGACCCCTCCTCAGCGCCATCGCCAGCCGCCAGCCCAGCTCCGGACAACCAGCGTCCGCCGCCAGCATCCTCCTCAAATCCCCCTCCGCCCCCCGCTCCGGCCGCGTTTCAGGAC
>JBKCPG010000211.1:0-2521 GCA_046309395.1 Cyanobacteriota bacterium
GGGCCAGCCAGCGCAACACCTGAAACAGCTCAGCGGCCACTAACACCGAAACAGTGGCGCTGATGGGTGCAGTGCGGTGAACGGCGTCGTTTCCGCGATCCTTGATCACCTTGAAACGGCCTAGGAGCGCCTCGCCCACCAGTTGGCGGAAGTCGACGCCATGGATGAGCTGGGACAGGTTGGGATCTCCCCAGGGGCGCTGCAGCTGGGCGTCGTTGGCGTAAAGCCACTCCACCTGCAGTTCGATGGCGCGACGGGCGTAGAAGCAGGCCGTCCGCGGGTCTTCCAAAGCCCAACGCTCCACCCGCACGGCCTCCGCGTGGAGCTCAGGCCATTGCTTGGCGATGAAGGCGTACTGGGAGAGCGGGCTGGACATTGGTTTCAGGCGCCGCCTCCATTGTCATCAAGCTGGCGCCGATCGCTGGCTTCCCATGCTGCACCGTCGTGGCTGCATGGCCACCACAGTGCGGCTTGATCCGGCAACGGAACAGCGGCTCGATCAGCTTTCGCAGCTATACGGCCACACCAAGGCGTTCTACCTGCGGCAGCTGAATGAGGCCGGGCTGGACAACCTTGAGGATGCCTGCCTGGGTGCAGCGTTGGCGAAGTGCAGGCGGCTGGGCCAGGAGCGAATCCACAGCCTGGATGACGTGGTGAGCGAGCTTGGCCTGAACCAAGCGGCTCTTTGAGACGGTGAAGCGGCAGTTCAGGCATCTGGATCGCAGCAACTCCCGAATGATCCTGCGAGATACAAAGGATGTCAGCCCAGAGCTGCAGGCATTCTTTGAGCGTCCACGAATAGGTGCGCTGGTAGATCGGGATGATGAACTGGGAGACGGCGCCCAGGATCTGGAGGAGCTTGGCTTCTGTGGCTTTCATGAACCTGCAGCAGTAAGCAACTTGTTCTGGATAGATGCAGTGGCGGTTGAGCGGGCGAGGGCTGATCGCGTAGTCAAATCACCTAATGCGCTTAGCCGCGCAAGAACAGCGGCATATCTATGCTGAAGGGCAATGGGTGGCACAGGGATCAACAAATCACCAACTATGTTGGCATTAAGATTCAGCAAGGTTATTCCAATCGCAATCTTTTCGAGCCTGCTGCGCATGTATTGGGACGACAGGAGAGCGCATAGGTACTCAGGAGCCAGTGTGCCTCCCAATGGCCGGATAAACATTGAGCCCGTCCCGCAAAGCCATCCATCCTCTTTGCTCGTGACCACCGCGCATCGCCCCATCTCACCTCTGCGAGCCAATAAGACGTCTCCCTTTTCAAGTTGATAGAGTATCATTTCTCCTGCCTTGTCTCTTCCTATCGTCTCATTCTCGCCGCATGCAATCACTCCGTTGGCAATGTGTTTAGGGTTGAGGATGGGGATGCCGCCCTGGATGTAATCCGACTGATGCAGCAGTGATCCGAAGGGCCCGGTCTGGATGGCTGTACTACAAGATTCGACCGTTTTTAAAGGCCAATTATCAGAGACAGCGCTGGGTTCTCCGAATAAATGATGAAAATAGGAGGCTTGGAATCTGCCAAGGGTCTCGCGCCGCTCTCGGTCGGCCGCCTGGATGGCACTACACTTATCCAGAATCGCCGCGATGCGCCGCTGCTCCTCCAGTGGGGGGAGGGGGATTTCTGTTGCCAGCGTTCTCCCATGATCGAGATTGGAGATGTTGGTTGTTTTGTTGCTGTATGACCGGAGTTTTGCCTGAGTCTGAGGCGAGACAAACCAGTGATAGAGGTAGCGCAAGTCGACGGCATGCGGGTTCCCCCTGAGGATTGAGATAAATCCACCTGCGCTTGCTGCATACTTTAGCTCTGGCACCCAGCAGCCTTTGCCTACTAAATTCCAGCTATTGGCACTCGAAACGAGGATGTCGCCCGTCTTAAGGTACTTCGCCGGGTTGCGAATCAGCGAATCTGGAATCCAGACAATGTCTGACTCGTCAAGGGCCTCTTGAACGTTCTTGGTTCTCATGCAAGCAACGGCCGATGCCGCGTTTGCATCACAGACGTCGGTTGGCTTATAAGTGATCCCCCGAATCAGATCTGCAATTGCGCCAAGTGGGACTTGGTGGTGACTCATCGCAACATCCCCTCCAGCTCCTCAATCCCCTGCAGGATCTCCTGTTCAATCGCCCTCAGTTCCGCCAGGATCTCCAGCGGTGGGCGAAACTCCACCTTTTCGTGGATCAGCTCCTTGTAGCGGTTGAGGCTGAGGTCGCAGCCCTGGGCTCCGCAGCCGTGTAGGCCGCTCGGCCGCTCCTGGTGCTGCTCGATCAGGGCCATGACGGCGTGGCGCTCCAGTCCCCGACCTGCCTTCTGAAGGTGGATATGATCATCTTGATTCGCATACTTTTTCCTGGTCTTGGCACGCTCCAGTCCCCCTGCCGAACGGGTGACCGTCACCATGCCGTCCGAGCTGGTCGCCGGGATCGACCGCATCGAATCCAACCGCAGTCGCTTCATCGCCGAGGCCGTGCGCCACGAACTGCAGCGCCGCCAGCGCCTCGAACTGCTCCG
>JBKCPG010000212.1:0-4852 GCA_046309395.1 Cyanobacteriota bacterium
CAGGCCGCGATAAATTTTGAGGGCCTCTTCCGTGGGGGCCAGTGCTTCCTGCCGGCGGCCCACCGCGCTCAGCAAAAGCCCGATCCAGGCTTGGCTTCTCGCTCGGTAAGGATGGGTCTTGGGCAGGTTGGCGTTGACCCAGGCCATTACCCGCTCCATCTCTTCGAGCGCCCTCTGAGGTTCTCCGCGCTCGTGGAGCGAACGGACTCTCTCCTCCAGGGCTGTGATCTCCGGAGGGATGGACTGATCCCCACTGGCAGGCACCTGGGCCATCATGGGGCTGGCGGCCTGAGGATTTGGCGTGTGCCCGTGGCTCAACGCCGCGCCAGGCATGGCTGTAAAAAGCACCATTGGCGCGCTGAGGAGACCAGCCAGGGTTCGTGAGACGCGATTGGTCGGCATGGCATCCGCGCTTTGACGACATTCTGGCCAATTCACCCTCTCACGCGCCAGGCTCCGCGGAATAGACCTGTTTCATGGGCAGGGGATCGCGAGCCGGGAAGTGGCTGATCTCCAGGCAATGTGGCCCGATGCTTCGTCGAGCCAGTGACGTGCGGCGAGAGGGGCGTGCTGAACCGCTGATCTCGCACTGAAGGCACCACCCGGGCGATGAGCGGCTGGTGCGCCAGCTGTCGGCCCCGCCGCGGGAACACTGCCAGGATTTGACGCTGGGTGAGATGTTATTAAGCCTCGCGGGGACGCCAGGAAAGATCACGCCCCTGCCGCCGATCATCCGCCTTTTATTAATGTAGATCCTTTGGGGGCGTTGCTTGGTGGCGCGGGATTGATCCACACCACCTCTGGCTGACGCCAACAGCGAGCGGATCGGCTCGAGCGACGGGGATGACGCTGCCGGGCCTGCTCATACACCTCGGCTCAATGGCCAGAGATGGCCTGCGCCTCTCGGATGTGGCGCTGATCAGGCGTCACAAACCGGATCCCGCTGACTCTGCCAACAGAACCCTCCCATCGCTTTGCCTGGATGTAAACGCGATCAAGACCAAGATGATCCTGGTTCACCTCGTCATCGACGCCACCATCCGCACCACGGGCAACTCCCTGAACGTCTTCCATTGACCCGCCTTGAACTGCTCGTAAGAACGAAGAAACTCAGCATCGATTGCGGCAGACGGATTTGAGAGGAGATCCTTGCCGCTTTGACTGAGGACATACGTTGCTCGACGTGGGCGATCGAACAACCCTGCCTTCATTCGATCAGTCCGTGCCCAACCCATTCGGACTCAATGCTTCGGCGCTTAGACCAAGGTGCTCTGCAACCGCGTCTCGCATCTGCGATGGAGTCATTTCATTACCCCCACCCATTACCTTCAACACTGGCAACATCATGGTGTGATATGAGGAACGGATTCATTTGTCGACGCCTCCCGACTGAACGCCCATATGGTTTGTAAGTGCGTCAGCGACAACCGCCTGAATCTTCTTGCCAAGATCCTCTCTCGCCCACTCCTCAGAAATCATCTCTGTCTGCTGGAGCACCAACTCAATCGCCGCTGCTTCCTGATCAGGCGGATACTTGTGGCGTTTGAGCAGGGTCTTGATCATCGTTCGCAGACGTGCTCGAACGTTTTCCTTGTATTGCCAGTCGATACTGAGTGAACCCCTGAGTTTTTCTGCCAGTTCCCTCGCCATGTTCATGAGCACCTCATCCCCCATCAGGTCGTGGGCTGACTGGTTGTTCGCCAGGGCGTCGTAGAAGGCAACCTCGGCAACCGACAATCCCATTGCTTCGACTTTCTCTGCCTCATCACGGAACTGCTTTGCCATCGCAATCAGTTCTTCGATCACCTGTGCCGCTTCGATGGAGCGGTTGGCATATTTGTTCAAGGATGCCTGGAGGAGTTCGCTGAACCGCCTCTGCTTGACCACGTTGGTCTTGAAGCGTGTTTGAACTTCTTCCCTCAGCAACCGCTGGAGCAGTTCAACCGCCAAGTTCTTTTGAGGAATCTTGCTGACCTGTGCCAGGAACTGATCCGACAGGATGCTGAGATCTGGTTTTTGCAGACCTGCGATCTTGAAGACATCCGTGATCCCATCTGCCACCAATGACTCAGATAGCAGTTGGCGCAATTGAAAATCAACATTCTTGGGGGCAGCACCATCACCGCCCACTCCATCACCTTTGATCAGTAGTGCTCGGATGGCTTGAAGGAAGGCCACCTCATCATTAAGTGCCATCGCTTCATCAAGGGTGCCGCACAAGGCAAATGCCTTGGTCATCGCTAGCACGGTGTCGCAATATCGCTTCTTGCCTTCTGGTTGTTCAAGGATGTGATCGAGGCAGTTGGAAAGCAGTGCCATTGCTGTTTTGGGATCCCTGAACCCACTCCAGTCGATGGGGTGGAGTAGGTCACGGGCAACTTGGAGTTTCTCCTTGAGAATCCGCAGCGCCTCACTGGTATCAATCGTGGGAGCACCCTTACCCTTCGATGCGGTGTACGTCGCCAGTGCTTCTTTGAGTTGGGGGGCGATGCCGATGTAATCGACCACCAGACCACCTGGTTTGTCTTTGAAGACCCTGTTCACTCGGGCAATCGCCTGTGCCAGGTTCGCCCCCTTCATTGGTTTATCCACATACATCGTCGCCATACAGGGAGCGTCAAACCCCGTCAACCACATATCCCGCACCAGCACGATCTTGAGTGGATCGGCAGGATCCTTGAACCGTTTCTCTAGATCCTTCTTCTGCTGCTTGCTGGTGTGATGCGGTTGGAGGTGGGATTCGTCAGATGCCGATGCCGTCATCACCACCTTGATCGCACCCTTGAGGTGGTCGTCGTCGTGCCACTCCGGGCGCAGGGCAACGATGGCGTCATAGAGGCGGGCACAGATCTCCCTGCTCATCGCCAGCACCATCGCTTTGCCTGGTTGGGTGCGTGAGCGTTGCTCGTAATGGGCGACCAGATCGGCTGCCACCTGCTTCAGGCGTGGTTCAGCGCCCACCAGTGCTTCCAGTGCTGCCCACCTGCTCTTTGCCCGCTCAGCGGCAGGGATGTCGTCTTCATCAGCGAAGAGGTCATCCACCTGCTCATCCACCTGGGGCAGCATGGGGATCTTCAGTTCCAGCTTCGCCAGGCGGGATTCGTAGTAGATGGGCACCGTGGCGCCATCTTCCACAGCCTGCTGGATGTCGTAAATGGAGATGTAGTGGCCGAACACCGCCTGGGTGTCGCGGTCGTCCTGGGAGATCGGCGTTCCCGTGAAGGCAAGGAAGGTGGCCTGGGGCAGGGCATCCCGCAATGCCTTTGCCAACCCGTATTTGATCTCCCCTGTCTTGGTGTCAAAGCGCCCCTTGAACCCGTATTGGGTGCGATGCGCCTCATCGCAGATCACCACGATGTTGTGGCGGTCGCTCAGGGCAGGGAACCGCTCTTCCCCTGGTTCGGTGGCGAACTTCTGGATGGTGGTGAAGATGATGCCGCCGCTGGGGCGGTTGGCGAGCAGATCCCTGAGTTCCTGGCGACTGTCTGCCTGCTTGGGCGATTCGCCCAGCAGGTCTCCCGCTCCAGCAAAGACCCCGAAGAGTTGCCCATCGAGGTCTTGGCGGTCGGTCACCATCACCAGGGTGGGGTTCTCCAGGCGTGGATCGGTGAGCAACTTGCCCGCCAGACACGCCATCTCGATGCTCTTGCCAGCGCCCTGGGTGTGCCAAACCACGCCACCCTTCTTGTCGCCATCAGGTCTGCTTGCTTCCACCACCCGCTCCACCGCTGCCCTGACGGCGTGGAACTGGTGGTAAGCGGCGATCTTCTTGATGATCTGCCCGTCTTCCTCAAACAGGCAGAAGGAGCGAACGAACTCCAGCAGCCGGCCCTTGTCAAAGATCCCCCGCACCAGGGTCTCCAGATCACGGTGAGCACCCAGCGGATCGAGGTGGTTTTCCCCGTCGATCGTGCGCCAACGCTGGAACCGTTCCCGATCGGCACTCAGGGATCCCAACCGTGCCTGGATGCCATCGCTGATCACCAGCAGCACGTTGGGCGTGAACAGGACGGGAATGTCTTGCTTGTAGGTCTGGAGTTGGTTGAACGCCGCCCAGATGTCTGCCTTCTCATCGGTGGGGTTCTTGAGTTCGATCACCGCCAGCGGCAGACCGTTGACGTAGACCACCACATCAGGGCGGCGGTTGTGCTTGGTGCCCTGGATCGCCAACTGGTTCACCACCAACCAGTCGTTGGAGGCGGGGTCGTCGAATCCGATCACCTTGAGGCGGATGCCGACCTGCTGGTTCCCATCCAGGTAGGTGATGGGTAAACCCTGGGTGATCCAGCGGTGGAACTGACGGTTGGATGCCAGCAGACCAGGCACGTTGGGGTTCGCCAGTTGGAGCAACGCTGATTCGATGGTGCCTGCTGGAACTTCAGGGTTCAGGCGCTGAAGTGCGGAGCGCAGTCGCCCCGTGAGGATCACCTGCCGGAAGTCGGGACGTTCTGTTGAGGTGCCGTCGCTGTCAAGTTGGGGTGCGAAGACGTGGGTGTATCCCAGTTCCTCGAACCAGGCCAGGCACTGCTGCTCGAGATGGTCTTCGGTGATGAGTGCCATGGAGTGAGGCTACAGAACCTGCCAGCAACCGGTACGGGGTGAGCCATGGCGAAGCAGGCGTCCCTTTTGCTGGAGTGCCGCCAGGTGCTTCTCCACCGCGCGCTTGCTCAGCCCGAGGCGCTCGGCCAGCAACCGGGCTGAGAGGTTGGGATCGGAGCTGAGGTCCTGCAGGATCAGCTCATCAAGGCTCGGGGCTTTGGCGCTCACCTTCTCCGAGCCGATCTCCGAACCTTTCTCCGAACTGATCTCCGAACGCAGCGCATCGTGGATGGCCTCCAGCTGATAGGCCACG
>JBKCPG010000213.1:0-2643 GCA_046309395.1 Cyanobacteriota bacterium
GTGGTGGCCTCCCCCCTGCGGGCGGAGGCGGTGGTGGAGGCCCACCGGAGCGCAGGAGGGCAGACGGGTTTGGGCCATCCGGCCCGGTATCGCCGGCCCCACCGCCGCCTCAGCGCGGCCGCGGCCGCGGCCGGATTTGAGGGCGCCGAAGCCTGGTACGACTACGACATGCGAGGGAGGTGGGCACCCACACCGATCGTGTGCGAGGCGATCGCCGCGGATCTGGGCGATCGGGGCCTGTTGCGGAGTTGCGGCACCGATACCCACGGGCTTGAGCTGAATGGCCGCTAGGGTTTGCTGACACATTCCTCTCAGCCAGATGGGTTTGTTCGATCGCTTGCTTGGAAACCGCGGGACCAGCCGCGGCGCCTCAGACCGGGAAGGGGTGAGGGTGGCCGGCTCGGCCGCTGAAGCCAACCCCAAAACGTCAGACAACGCTTTTTTTCTGGATCCTGACGCCTCCAGCACCCTCGGAGACGTGAACTTCATGCGGCGATCCAACACCATCCGCCGCACCTTTCCCGGTAACGCCGACAGCCCCGGGGGGAAGGAAATGGTGGCTGAGGTGGGGTCCATGGAGGCCCGGCTGGAGCGGATGACGCCTGGCCTGGCCGGAATCAATCCGGAAACGGAGACGGACGTGAACCTCACAGGAGGCGTGCCCAAGCCCGTGAAGAAAACCTTTGCGCAGCAGATGTCGCCCAGCCAACTGGCGGAACGTCTCAAGGGGGCGGCGGTGACCGGGGTCAACACCCCCGGGGCCCCGGCCAGCACCCGCAAAGCCACCAGCGGCGCCGATGAGTCGTCCTCCAGCCCCGCTGGCAACAAGCCAGGGGCGATTGATCCGTTCAAGGCCATGGCCAAGGATCTCAACGGCTGAACCAGGGGGGCCAGCGAAGACCGGGGGGGGATCACCCCCCCTCGATCAGGGCCTCGCTATCCAGCACCAGTTGGCGCAGGTGTTCGAGCTGGTGGGTGGAGGCCCCTTCCCACAGCCCGCGGTGGTGGGCCTCCAAAAGCCGTTCCCCCATGTCCCGCAGGGCCCAGGGATTGGCCTGTCGCAAAAACGCCACCACCTGCCCATCCTCCAGCCACCGCTGGCAGATGGCTCCATAACTCCAATCCGGCACCCGGTCGGTGCTGGCGTCATAGGCGAAGAGATAGTCGAGGCTGGCGGCCATCTCAAAACCACCTTTGTATCCATGGCGCCGCATCCCCTCGAGCCAGCGAGAGTTGAGCAAGCGGGAGCGGATCACCTTGTCGAGCTCCTTCTCCAGGCGGTGCACCCGGGGGCGCTCGGGTCGAGAGTGGTCGCCAAACCAAAGGGCGGGGCGTTGGCCGCTCACCCGCTCCACCGCCGCGCTCAATCCCCCTTGGAACTGGTAATAGTCGTCGGAATCCAGCAGGTCGTGCTCCCGGTTGTCCTGGTTGTGCAGCACCACTTGCACCGCTGAGAGTCGCTCCAGGAGTCCCGCCCGATCCGCGCGGGGCACAACCTCCGCGGCTGGGCCCTGGCCCTCGCTGTCATACCGCCAAGCGCTCCAGGCGAGAAAGGCGTCGCCCAACTCGCCCCTGGTCTCCCACTGCCCCCCATCGATCAACGCCTGCAAGCCGGCCCCGTAGGCCCCCGGCGCCGAGCCGTACACCCGTCCCCAATGGCCCTGGGAGCGGGCACAGGCCGCCAGGGGATTCAGCGCGTCCTCCTCGGGCAGGGCCGCCACCAGCCGACAGGCCTCGTTGAACCAGTGAACCAGCTGGGGGAAGGCATCCCGAAACAGGCCGGAGATCCGAAGGGTGACATCCACCCTGGGTCGACCGAGGGCGGTGGGCGGCACCACCTCCAGATCCACCACTCGGCGGCTCGCCCCATCCCAGCGGGGCCTCACACCCATCAGAGCCAACGCCTGGGCCACGTCCTCGCCGCCATTGCGCATGGTGGCCGTCCCCCAAACCGAGAGGGCGAGGGCGCGCAGATCCTCTCCCACCTCCATGAGGTGGCGCTCAAGGAGCAGCTCGGCGGCCCGTCGGCCCAGATCCCACGCCGCCTCCGTGGGAAGGGCCCGCAGATCCACGCTGTAGAAGTTCCTCCCGGTGGGCAACACCTCCGGTCGTCCCCGGGTGGGGGCCCCGGAGGGTCCGGCCGCGACCCGTGCTCCGGCCAGGCCCCGCAGCAGGGCGTCCGCCTCGGCTTGCCCGCAGGCCAACAGCCTGGGCATCAGCTCCTCCCGCATCCAGGCGAGGGCCCTTCGGGTCGCGGGACCGGGATCCTGATCCGGTTGGGGTCCCTCCAGCCCGAGCAGAACCCGCGCCCACCCAAGGGCCTCCCGTTCCAGCAAAGCCACCGCGTCTCCCACCCGCCGCGGCTCACCAAGCAGAGAGCGGTCCTGGGGATCCAGAGGCGCCTCCTCCAGATCACTCCATGGATCGAGCCGCAAGCCCCAATCCTGGGCCAGGGCCTGCGTGAGGCCCGGCTGTCCGGCCTGGGGGGCGCGGGCCAAGGCAAGGAGCAGCTCCGCCAGGTCATCCCCCCTAGGCAGTTGGCCGTAGATGTGAAGCCCAAGGCGGATCTGGGCTTCCTTGAGTTCGCAGAGGTAGCCATCGACCGCCTCCAGCCGCTCTTCGAGGGGATCCCCCCCAGCCGCC
>JBKCPG010000214.1:0-3156 GCA_046309395.1 Cyanobacteriota bacterium
TTGCGGATGGCGTGATAGCCGGGGGAGAGGATCTCCACATCCGCGGCGGCGAAGTGATCCTGCAGGGCAGCGAGCACCTCCGAGAGGGTTTGGCGGTAGGTGGCCGGATCTCGAACGTAGGCGTTCAGCTCGTAGCTGATGTGATAGTCGTTCAGAGAGGTCTGAAGCACGAAGGGCTCGATCTCATCGGTGATGCCGACCACGCCGCGGGCGGCGCTCAGCATCAGCTCATGCACCTGCCTCCAGGGCACGTCGTAGCCGATGGTGATCGTGGTGGCGAGCGCCACAGGTTGCTGGATTTCCCGTCGGGAGAAGCTGTAATTCACCACCGAGGCACCGATCACGCTGGCGTTGGGAATGCTCACCAGCTCATTGCGAAGGGTCTGCAGCCGCGTCACCAGCAGGGCCCGATCCTGCACCACCCCCACCACCCCGTTGATCTCCACCCGGTCGCCCTCGCGGAAAGCGCGGGTATAAATCAGCATCAGGCCGCTGATGATGTTGGACGCCACCGCACTGGAACCCAGGGCGGCAAGGGCGCCCAGAAACAGACCGGCGCCCTGGAACACCTTGCTGTCAGAGCCGGGAATGTAGGGGAAGGCCGCCGCCAGACCGGCCAGGGTGAAGAGAATGCCTACTAGCCGTGCTGTGGGAAGGGCCCATTCCTGGTAGAAGCCGGGAATGCGGAGCCGGCCATGGTGAACAGCGGCAAACCATGCCTGACTCGCTCGGATCACCAGAACGGTGATGAACAGGATCACAAGAATCGAGAGCAGGTTGGGAATCGCCTGCACCACCCCGAGCAGGAAATTCAGCACCAGGTCGCGGAGCTGTTTGCGCAGGCCTTCGGCAACGCCTTGAGTGGGCGGGAAAAAACCCAGCAGCAGGGGGATCAGCAGGTAGCTGATCGCCAGCACCAGCGACCAGTGCACCGCCTGCCGCACGGTCTGCAGGATCTGCCGGGCCTGATTGGCCTCGACAAATCCGCTCAGACCATGACGGTTCAGCTTCTTGAGAATGAACCAAGGAGCGTCGGAGATGCGGTGCCGCAGATGCTGGTTCAGCCGGCCCTGGAGGCGCAGCCAGAGGATGTAAAAGGCCAGCACCAGCGCGGCCAGTATCGTTCCCTGCAGCCATGCGGAAAAGGTATGGCTTTTGCGGTACGCGAAGATCGCCTTCCTCATGTTGTCGCGGTAGCGGAGCGCTAACGCCTGGCGTGTGAGGTCAAAGCAGGCAGCCGCGCGATCATCCACTCCCAGCTCAGGGGTGAATCCCCCATCCGCTCTCTGAATGCCGACCAGTGAGTAGGGCGCTTCTTCCCTCACCACGATCGCGGCAGCATCGAAGGTGCGATCCTCCGCGAGCTGCCGCAGGCGGGCCGAGCCGCGGCGCACATACTCCTCAAGCTTCTGGGCACCGGGAGCCCGGCGGACCTCCAGCACCCGACGTCCCTCCAGGGTGATGAATCCGGGGGCGCTTGCGCACCCTTCCTTAGCCAGCGGGCTGCTGGCGGCGTCGATGGCCGTGTTAGCCCCGGCGGCGGTCTGGGCCTCGACAGCCCAAGAGGGCAGTTCCGGACTCCAAACGAGACCAAGGGTGAGCAACACGGCCAGGAGGGCGGCTAGAAGGTGCTTCCGCTGCTTCGGACCGCTGGCACCGCGGCGCCGCTCTCCCGTCCCTTGTTCAAAATCCAGCTGGACGACCATGCTGTCGGCATCATGTGAGCGGATTGTCCCTGGCTGTTGGGCCGGCGTCGATCCACCCTCATCAACGGCTGTCACACCCGTGAGCGCGAGATGGGGATGGCTGGTTCGGCGCTGGTAGGCACCCCGAGAAGGCCCTGGTGGAGTTCTCCATGGCAACCGCCAGCGAGAACGTCAGGAGTGCTCAACCCAACAACCTCGCCGCCGCTGACGCGTGAACCGCTCAACCCCCCAACCGCCCGGAGCCTGGAAAACACCGCCGGCCAAACGATCAACACCTCAAAAGGGGAGAAAACAACATGAAAAGAATCGAAAATTCTCCTCGTATTTCGCGTTTCAAAATCAGCTCCCTGCAACTCCTTGGAGAGTCCCGCAGCTCCTCATAGAAGAACGCAACTCGGGGGGTATTCCCCTTGTTTCCGGCGGCGGCGCATGGTGCCTCGGAAATTTTTCAGGTTCTGGAAAATCCACCCTCTCAGGCCCTGCTGTCCTGGTCGGCCACCAGCAGCAGGCCGCCCATGATCGCCAGGTTCTTGAACAGCTGAATCCGCTCCAGCTTGTCGGCCACATCGCCGTGGAACAGCAGGGTGGTGGGCACCAGGAACACCAGCAACAGCACCGCTCCGAGTCGTGCTTTCCAGCCGCTGATCACCAGGGCCGATCCCACCGCCATCAGGGCCATGGCCGCCACCAGCAGCACGGGCGCCAGCGGCAGTCCCTTGGCGGCAATGGCGCCGGCCACACCGGCAAAGCCCGTCAGCTTGCCGATCACGGCATGGATGAACACCAGGCACAGCAACACCCGGGCGATGCGGTTCGGCAACGAGGGCTGGTGGCTCTGCTGGCTCATGGGGGCGAGGTCTGCTGCGGGCATTGTGGGGGCGGCAGACAGAGATGCTTGACTCGGGTGCCGCTTTGCGGGCCCGCGCTGCGCGGAAGGGAGGCGCAAGGGGTGACGCCTGCCCGCCAGGGACGGAGTGGGGCCCCAATTTTAGTGAACAGCTGGAGGTCAAATCTCGGATTCTGGTTTCTCAGGCGATCTACGGGAGATTGCGGTCAAGGTGTGGTGCGCTTGTTGAGGCACCGCAGCAGGCTCTCGGTGCGGTCCCAAAGGCTAGCGACCAGGAAGGCGGTCATCACGCCAAGGAGGGCGATCAGGGCGATGTCGGCGAGCCAAAGCACTTCGGCCGGAGGCTGATGCGGAGGCTTGGCGTACTGAGGGACGTGCCTCTGCAGGAACTTTTCCGTCGGCCTGGACCGGGTGGAGGCTGCGATGCCACTGATGGCCAGGCCTGAGGCCAGGATGGCCAGTAGTTTCTGCAAGCGCTTTTCCCGCTGGGCGTCCTGTTCCTCGAGCTCCATCCGCTGTTTCTGGGAATCGAGGGCGACCAGGGCGCGGATCGCATCGATCGCCTGATCGGCGTAGCGGCGGCCGGGACGGAGCACCTTGAGG
>JBKCPG010000215.1:0-9954 GCA_046309395.1 Cyanobacteriota bacterium
CAACTTCAGCAAGAACCTCAAGCCTTGCAGGCTCAACGAACCGAACATGATTCACTGCAAGATCTGACGGGCTTCTGCGAATAGTTGCTCCGCTGAATATGCAGAAATATCTCCCTTTTCAAATGATTCAATGCGCAAGGCTATCTCCTCAGACCATGCCACTTCTATTTCTTCAATGGAAGTGTGGAGTGATTCCAGCATACATTCAGCAAGCTTTGCCCGATCTTCTGCTGAGAGTGAGCGGGCCTGCTCTTCGATTCGGTGAAGAGATGATGACATGAAACTGAGATCAGAAGCTTTCAGAGTGAGTTTACTGGATTTCAGCCTTGGGCAGTGCCGCTAACGGTTGCCACCATCTGGCCGCAGAGAGTTAAGTGACAGAAAGGAGGATTGGAGCCGCCTCAGGTGCATGGCAACGTTAGTTTGCGTCCTACAGGCCACTCAGCAGCTCAGTAACCTCCGCCTTCAAAACAATCAGATCAGAGTAGACAAGGCCATAGACAGCGGAATCATTAACAGCGCCGTAGTTATGGGTAAGCAAATTTCTAAAATCAACGATCAATCGCGAATTAGAAATAGTCATAAAAAGACTACTGTCAAGCACGCCGATCCTTCGTAACGCTTCGCCTATGATGATAAACTCACGTTCGACAGATGATCTCAAGGAACGTTTTTTCCGATAATCTTCTAAAGTGACTCCTGTCATTACATCCTCAATCGCATCGCAGGCTTCAACTATATCGTATAAATAAGCCGACAATTCACGCGCCATAGATAAGCCTCTTTGTTCGCTCTATCTCTCTTAGAATGATCTTATTCTTTACGGCGTCTTGCATCACCAAATCGACATCAGCTTGAAAGATCTTGCAAAATGCCTCACGTGCATCAAGATAGGCATGAAATATCTTGGTAACTTCCAATGGGCCAAATTCAACAAGAAGATCAATATCGCTTTCTCCAGGTCTAAAGTCATCTCGAAGAGCAGATCCAAAAACAAACAACCTCTTGATGCCAAATTGAAGACATGTAGCGGTTATTTCTTCATTTTTTTCCTCAATGAAATTAGCCATGATAAACCTCCCGAGATCATTTTAGCATTTCTGCTCGAATTGCATCCATTTACTTTCTCAGCGCCTTGGCATCGCCAAGCTAACGCCATCCCCAAGGTGCCTCGCCCGTCACCTAGTCTTCCTGCAAGCGGATTTGTGCAGCCTTCTGTTTTCCGGCCTCAGTTAGTTGCCACGCTGACTTATTACCGGCTAGACCTGGCACACGCTCAAGCAAACCCTCATCACGAAGCTTGTAGAACTCATTCTTCACTAGGTTCTCTGAGCGAATCCCTGTCAAGTCCCGAGCTTGCGGATTTGTGATGGTTGGCTGATGAGCCAAGAAGTGCAGGATGGCCTCCGTCGGCTTGGCAAGCGGCGTATGCGGGAGTGTCACGCGAACGTACCCGCGGTCCTCTTCGACAATCGGAGCCTTAAGGCCAAATTCCTTCATCTTCTGGAAGGCCGTATTCAGGCCCTCCCCAAGATCCTTGTTTGGGGCCTCTCGATACCGCGCGAGCGTTCTGACAATCTTTGCGTTCCGAGAGAACCTGGCCTCAAGGATATTCTCGACGGTGACGTAGCCCGGAAGCCGACCGGGGCTCAAAACTTCAATCCGGTTATCGAACACCAATACTTGAACATCGTCAGATATGGAATAGTCCCTATGGATTAGTGCATTAACCAGTATCTCCCAAATGGCCTCGTCTGGGTAGTCCGCCGTTCTCAAGCCTTCTGCCGTCCAGATCCTCACCGCTTTCATCATCCTCTTAACGGCGGCAACCGTATCGTGTATCAGCGGATAGAGTGGCCCCTCAAGTGTGATCTGCTCTGCTAGGTGGTCGCGTTCAGGGTCGGCTGTCTTGGTTTCATACCTAGTGACCTTGACAGCACACTTTCGCGGAACAAAGGCACTGGGAAGAGGATGGAAAAGGAGTGCCGAAGCGACCCTGGGAGTCCATGCCTTGAACTCCAGAAGGTTCTGATTAACGCAGAACTCCAGGCCGTCAGTTCTTGGTGAATAGTCCCGTAAGAAGCTGGCCAGCTCGGGTGAATCAACGATTGTTTCAGCGGGCAACTCGAGAAGTATCTGGTCCTCAAAGGACGACGCGCCCTTGGCAAATGAGAGTTCGGTTATCTTCTGAGGGTCACGAACCGAGAGCGACTGTGCGCCATATCGTTGGTACACCGTGCCGTCGGCTGCCTTGTGAACTTCTGAGGATTTTTCGAGTTGCACGCGTAGAACATAACCCTGCAGGCTAGGGCAACTCAGAATCTCATATCGCAGATCGAGGCTGGGTGATACTTCGAACAGAGCTTGGAGGAGGCCGTTGAGGTCCTCCAGCTGTATAAATCCTTGCCACCGATTTGCGGGGTTGGCCTCCTCAGAGTCGTCAGCGATCCCCACCACGAACTCACCGCCGTCAGCGTTTGTCAATGCAACAGCGATCTTCTGAACACCACGCCCGGAAATCATCCGGGCTTTCCGGTCAAAGAAGTGGGACTCCTGACGGCTGGCGAGAGCAAGTGCTTCAGCCTCGTCTACTTCTCGCGTACGCAAAGTGGCTCACCCTTTTGCCGATCACCGGCATTCTTCCTGCGCATCATAAGGTGTCTACCCCGCGCATAGCGAAGACCTGAGCGCATCGGCTGACCAAGCCAGTGCCACATGCGGCAGGAGATGCTCTTGAGCTCTGCATAACGCCAAGATCAGAAGCGGGACGCTACCCCAGACTAGAAGTGAGCCTTTGCTCCCGTCTTCTTGATCTTGATGTTAGGTTATCAGAATATAATGCAATAAGAAGTAAGCCCAAATCAGTCTTGCCTATCTTTTTCAAATAACTCAAGCATCTTGGTCAATGTTGACTTTTGGATCTCTACAGTTTCAAGTTCAGCAAACCTGTACTTACCCTTTCCAATCATCGTAAGCTTTCCGGATCGTTGCCACTTCTTTAATGTTCTTGTAGCTAGATTCTTGTCCGACTGAGAATTCGACAGGTGGGCTAAATCGCGAAACTGGGCCGTAGTAAGATATCCAGAATAATGGTTCAAACAAATCTCCTTACAAAGGCTGAAGATTCTCTTCTCTTCGTAAGGCGTGAATTCTCTTGATTGCCTTCCATCCTCTAGAATAATCTGCACCCAGCGATGGGGATATAACAGATCCTTCTCCTCCCAAAAAAAGAGAGGGCCTTTGATATCGCTAATAATTTCCGCAGCAATTCTAGACTCAACCGCATCAAAATATCTCTTTATCTCAGAAAATGGCTTTTGCCTCCACAGCACAAGGGCATATGCAATCAGGATCTTATCATTGCTTGGGGAGTACAATCTACTGATTTGATCATATAGCAATCGAAAAGTATCATTTCCTTGATTAATTTCAAGATGAAGGGACCATCTCCTATACAGGCCAGCATCCGATACATTAATTTCAGGCGGCCCAAAGCCTGACCTAAGGCATTCAGATAACAGCTTGGTTTTACCCCTGCCTAGTTCATCAACTCGTTTCCCAATTCTCAGTATCTCCATAAGATATGAATTGGGAGACTTGTGCGCCATCGAAAACCATTTATTCGCAAGACTTGTATACTCAGCAAAAGACAGGTTACTGATGACTAGGCGACTAGGATGAAGCTCAAGGATTATTTCTCCATCATTGTCTTTATAAGCAGCGTGGCCAACGGCATTCCCTAACGCTTCTCGTAGCATCGAATCAGATATTCTGTCACGATTAATTCCCAGGCCTTCATAATAGTCTCTTATTTCGTTAAACATTAATTCCGTGAGTAATATAAGAATACCCTCTCGTGGATCATTTGCCAATACATCACCATTGTCGTCGTACTTTACAACCCTAAATCTTGAATTACCTAGCAATAGCTTGCCGGCTCTCGTGTTATGAAGATTGTAGCGCTCTAATACGCTGTCATCATAGTTTATGCCAGCCATTTTAAAAAAAGTCACTGCCAAGTCCTCATTTGGCCTATAGTTGCATTTTTGCCGGGTCAAATCTGTTAATCCTGGAAGCGACAGGTTGAGTTCCAAGATTTCTTGTTCGCTAAGTCTCTTCTTTGTGGTTCCCTTGCCCGCATGTGCATATCCCTCCCACTTAACCACAACCCCAGGGTTTTTCACATGAGCGATAACAATCATGTTTCCCTCAATATTGTCGGTTGTCAACTCGACAAGCGATATTGCTGGATCCAGACATGTATTGCAATGTTGTGAGATATTGGCTAGTTGATCCTTCAGCCAAGACTCTCCGTGGCCGGCCATTTGTCCATTATCCTCAACGCCAATCACCAAAAAGCAATCAGACTCAGGCTGGCCATTGCAAAGCATTGATAACTTTTCACCATGACTTCTACGCCAATCCCGCTTTAGCTCCACATTCTCATACGTATGCTCTTTGACTGCTTTTTTTTCAAGAAGAGTTTTTAAATCCAATGAACTAGTTACTTTCAAGTGTTACTTCTCGTTGTTTCTGCAAGGTTAGCATAGCGCTCATCATCACCCGCCCGTTTATGATGTCTCTGAAAAAGGACGATGTTGGCGCGGGTCGGGTGAATGATGTTGTTAGGCGTTTTTACAGATAGTGGTGAGGTAAATAATGCCACTTTCTACTCGTTCTTTTATAGTACGCAAGTGGGTAAATTCGAATCTTCCTGCCGAGCCGTGAGTGCCATCGTTAAATACACGAAATAGCTTAAGGACATTGTCGATGTCTTCATCAACAAAATCAATTGCGCTAACACTAGCAATACCAGAATTCTGCAGAATGTAGTTTATTTTCCAACGCCTAGTGGGATTTCCGTTCTCAGTCTTATCGCATTCCGGGAAGCTCAACAGAACGCTATCGTCAGGAGCAAAGTGATCGAGGATCTGTACAAAGATCTCTCTAGCGCTGGTGCAAAAATGGCGGGATGCATCTGGATTCCTAGGGCTAAGCGAAAACAGAGCCCCTTTCCACCTGCTATCAAGGTCGGTTGATATTGAACATAGTTCGCTAGTGATAGATGTAGATACAAGATCTTCATCGTTAGCGCTCCTTGATTCTGGCTCAGCCGTCTCAAGAGCGTTTAGAGCCGCTAGACTATTTGCATTTTCTTTCTCTGACAAATCGAGAAATTGATTACCGAAGGAAATGTTCTCAAATTCACATTCCTGATTCTCCAGGTTTTCGTAACTCCTATTGAGTGAAACTGTGGAATCATGGAGAGCTTGATGGCGTACAATGGTGCGACCTTGAAGCTTGCTTAGTTCGAGTATCACTCGTTGTCTGTTTGCGCGTAATCGAGTGTTGTACTGCCTTACAGCACTATTATATTGGCTTACTGCGCTACGAACATACTGGTTGTGCCTCCTGACTTCCTGATTATATCTGCTTATGGCTTGTCGCTGCCTGTTCTCGAGCTGCCGAAGCTGGCTATGTAATTGGGATGTGCTAATTTGTCTAGCCATGTGTGCGTTTCTGTGTTGGTTTTAAATCAATCGACTTGTGGTTGGCTGGAGTTTATGGAGCAGTCTGCGAGACGACAATATGTCCAAATTGATCGGGTCTCTGACTAATCAGTGCTCCTTGTCATTCGGAGGGCATGGATCATTGCCAGGATGAATGGTGTCCTTGCTTCTAATTCTGCCGTTCAAGCCTTTGATCGACAACTCCCCACCTCCTTGATTTTTTAGCATACTTTTTGCAGCGCGTACAGCATCCTTTTGTGTTGGGTGGACGCTAGAAGCTTGATTATTACTGTTCTTTTTATTTTCCCAGCTGCCGTTTGAGCGCCTAGAAACTGTTCTGTCTTGCGGTTTGCTCATGACTTGGATCGCTTAGCTTCTTGTCATTTTAAGACGCTACGGGCAGTGGCAAGGTGCGGGAAACCGACCTGCACACCCCACATCTAGCGTTTAGCTCACACAGATCTCAATGGTAAGCATAAATACTCAATCCAGAAGCGTCATGCCTGTGCAACGGCATGGATAGATCGTGCGCAGCCACGATCTATCCGGTGTTGGACAAGCCCCACACCACTGGGGCCTTTCAAGACAGGAGAAAGATCAAGGCTCTTTTAATGCCGGCTTAGTTTTTCATGTAGGTAGAAATACTTGATGCCGCACAGCATAGACGTCTTAGAGCATCATGCAACCATTGTAGGCACAACACAAGCCCATCAGGCGAGATCCCTCAGATCTGCCTGTGCTAGTGGTGCGGCAAAAGATAGTAATCTATGAGTTTCAGCCCTATGTCACTTAGCAAAGAATCGGGATCTCCCCGCGCTGCCTAACCCTCAACAGCTGCAGGATTCCTCCGCAGCGGGGGCAAAGCATTGGCGTTTGTTCCCTTGGCGGTGTAGGCCAGGGCAGCCTGACGCTAAGCACAAGCTGAACGAGCTGGATGATCCGTTTAGCATTGCCATGCAACAGGCCAAAGTCTCGGTCCCGTCTGAATCGTTTTGGCAACACATGGAGCAGCAAGCGCCAGAGGAACACTTCCGAACCTTCGTTTGCATGCCCCAGCAGCGGCTATACACTGACTATACCACTCTTTAGATCGGCGGCTTGCGCGTCATCTCTCTAACGCTCAAGATCAGAAGCGGGCTCTAAACTTGGCACAGCCAACAACCTCTGCTCCCGTCTTCTGAATCTTGATGTTAGCTGGCGTCAAGGTGTTGATTGATCTACTGCTGCTGGCAAGGACCCAGCAGGATTTTTATTGACCGTAGAACTCTTTGAGTCAGGCTTTGGCGATTCCTTGCTTGGTTGGCTAAAAGATATTAATAAACCCCACACTCCAACTACAAGACCAATGAGCGAAAACAACCAGTGTTTCACTGCAAGTTCTAAAAGCGCCACTGGATGTATTCCATACCTGTCCTTCCAATTGGCATCAGTTTTTATGGAACCATCAATCACAGAACTGCAGATATTGGATATAATGTGAACTTTCCTGAGTGTTGACTGGTGGAGCTTGACGAACTCCTTGTTCTCAAAGGCTGCTGCCTCTTCGTCACCGCCCAAGAAATTTAACGCTTTCATCCCATTCTTTTCCATCAACTTAGCCATTCGCGGATCGCCAATATAGTCTTTCCCATATAATGCAACCAAAATTCTGGACAGATCATGCTTTCTGCTTTCATCTAGCCTTGCCTTCGGTTTACCCTTTAAAACCTTAAATCTATGCTCAATAGCCGCGAAGCCGTAGTTTATGTCACGCATATTCCAGTGAACCCAATCATAGTTCAAATGGACTTCTAAGTATTCGAAGAACTCGCCAAGCATCTTTTTCTCAAGCTCATCGTATCGCGATTCAATCTGTTCTGGAGGGCACCCAGTTAACTCTGCAACTTTGTGAATCGAAAACGACTCCGTCTGCCCGCTTGCAAGGTTGCGGACAGCAATTGATGTAATGCGTGGGGTTTGCCCATCTTTTCTATTATAAAAGCTTTCGCATGAATAATGAATAACAAGAGTATGGTTTTCATTCTTTGAAATTTCCTCGATCTCTTTACGAGCTTTCTTCCTGCGTTCAATTTTTGCAAGTGCAGAAGACATTCGCGATTGTTCAGCAATGCGGCAATTTCAATAACTTAGCATCTTTTGTCATTGATGCCGGATGATTGGTGCGCCACAGGCCAGCTAACGCTGCCATCACCAGCACGCAATACACTCAATTGTGAGCAAGACGACTAAGGAGGCGGATCTGGTGTATAGCAATGTTAGACAGAAGGACTGAGTCCCTCCGAGTGGTGGAAATTTCTGGGGCTTCAGCCCCGGCGTAGCCGGGGCTGACCTGACCACCGCTCAACGCTCTGGCGCTTGAAAGGGGTGGGCAAGCCCGCTTCCCTGGATTGTGAATCACCTCAACCAGACGAACCAAGCCCAAGGCAGATTCTCGCGTCTCCGCCCTGGCGTCGCTACTCGATGGCAGGACATCCGGTGAGCTGATCCCCGAACTGGCCAAACGCGGCATGTAGCAGCTGATCGAACTGGAGGCCGCCGCCCTGCTCGGTGCCGTTCGCCATGAGCGCACCGAGGAACGCTGTGGTTACCGCAACGGCAGCCGGCCCCGCCTGCTCACCACAAAGGTGGGCGGCATCCCCCTGGCGATCCCCAAACTGCGCTCAGGCAGCTTCTTCCCGACGCTCCTTGAGTCCAGAAGGCGGATCGATCAGGCCCTGTATGCGGTGATCATGGAGGGCTGAGCCAAGGGATTCTCCAGCCGCAAGGTCGACGCCCTTATGGCGGCGATCGGCTCGGTTCGGATGCCGGGATCTCCCACTCCGAGGTGAGCCGCATCTGCCAGGGGCTCGACAGCCAGATTCAGAGCAGCGTCCCGTGGAGTGGTGTAACCCAGCCGCAGCAGCCCCGGCTTAGCCGGGGCTGACGGCTCGCCTCCCTCAGTTCTCTGTTGTGGCAATGGGTGGATCGGCCTGTGGCCCTGTTCGAAGAACTACCACCATACCGAACAATGACCATGACCCTCACCCATAATGACGCCTCCGAGCTGGTTAAGCGCTAGACGGAACCGCTTCTGCTTGCAGTAGGGACACATTCGGGCCAAGGGTGAGCACCCCTTCCGTGTGTTCAATCAACAGTTCAGCTTTCAGAAGACGAGATGGAGGGGTATGGCAAAAAAAACGTTGCAAGGTGCATGTTATCGCCGCGTTTACCAATCTATTCTTAGCTAGTAGACTTTTAATAAAAAACTGTAGACAATGAATTGGTATTTTCACTTGGCTTAATCAAGGTCGGATGATTAGACAGAAATGGCTGAGACTTGGCGATATCAGCTCTCGGAGCGTGGAAAACAGCTCAGATTGCATAATTTATGCTCCCCGTGAGCTCTGAAAGCGTGTTGCCAAAAGCCTCCCTAAATCAAGGAATTTTATCGATGTGATTCATAAGTCCATGAAGGTGCCTTTAGTATAATTGATACGGGATCCTTAGTAAAGAATGCGACGACAGGATTCCCGGTCTCACGATGCACATAGACAGAAGTGCGAAGAGGCAACTTATTGCACACATGAAGGAGCTTTGCAAGATCTATTTTTGAAATGTAGTGTTTCTTACCCAGCCCATCAAACACTCCGGCAGCCTCAACTATCTCTTCGGTAAGAGTTTGATCGGTCGCTAGTTTCTTTGGAGCGAAGTGTTCTGGCTGTACGCGTACAGCATAGCTGGTATTCGGTTCAAGAATTAGTGGCATCCCACTAGGTCTTATCTGCACCACTAATCGGTCAGTCTCGACAAAAACATCAGTAATCTGACAGGCTTGAGCGCCTGAATTCCTGATACGTATCTCGATATCAACTTCTTCCCAAAGGAAGTCGTTTCCCCTGCGGGCGCGAACGAGGACACCATGTGTTTCCTCACCCTCGTCAGAAGGGATTACCACGGTAATGGCTGTCACTAAAATGCTTGGTTTCTCCCGCCAAAACTTGATAATTGCTATTACTGCTAGAGCAGTAGACAAGAGGGCGCCATAGATCGATACAATGGTCTGAATGGAGTTTTGCATACCTTATTTACTTAACTCGTGATTAGGGATAACGCGAACCACGCATCCATAAAAAACTCCTGTCCAAAACGATATCTGACAGATAGAGTACAGAGGGGCGTACTCCACAGCGAAATGGGACTGAGCTGATGGCTCAAATTCGTATGGATTATTACTCTGATAACGAGACAGTGCGATTCCATACTCGACCTGATCGCCACCAGGATAGCCTAATATTACATCTCAGATTACTCAGTTTTTTCAAGCCCCCATCGCCGTCGCCAGGCGCTGGCAGAGGTGCGTGCGCCGCTGGCCAGGGCGGCGGCCTGGGCCTCCAGGCGGTTGGTGAGGATGGTGGCGGCGTCCGCTGTGCCGGTGGGGTCGCGGTAGGGCTCGCCAGCGGTGCTG
>JBKCPG010000216.1:0-4916 GCA_046309395.1 Cyanobacteriota bacterium
GGTCAGAGCAGCGCACGTGTGGCCTGGTGAATGTCTCGCCAACAGGAAGGCGCCCCGTGGGGGGCGTCTTAGCACCGGTCGAGGGTCATCGTCTTGGCATCTGGGGCTCGATCCGGTCGGGTGTCTGTGGCTTCACGCATGTCCTGTCTGGGGCCAGGACGACGCCCAGCGCCGTGCCCAGCGCCGCATAAGGGCCGTGCGGGAAGCCTCCCGGCTGGCCGGCTGGGCGGGGCTGGCTCGCCTGAGACGGCAAGGGCAGGTGCCTTCAAAGCCGGTTCCCAGTATCCGGCCGTACCTGCGCTCTCGCCTCAGCGGACCAAGGATGTAACCGGAAAGAAGGAGATACCCCCGCATGCGAGAAGTCGTGTTCCATGTTCTGGCTGAACGCCCCGGCCACCTGGAGGCCCAGGCCGAGTCCCTGCCCATCCGCATCACCGCGCCTACCGGGTGCGGGTGCGCCGCGTCCCCGCTGCTGTCGTCAGCGGCATCCGGCCGGTGGGCCGCCCCGCGGCGCTCTGTCGTTGATCCGGGAGGCCCGAGCCCGAGGCCACGGCCAGCACCCCCTTGATCACCAGCTCGCTCGTGCTGGCCGCTGATGATCCCGCCTCCCTGGCCCGGTTCTACGGGGCTCTGCTGAACGTGGAGCTGCGGCCGGGCCTCAGCGGCACCCACTGGCGCGTTCCGTGGCCCGCCGGGGGGTGGCTGGAGTTCTACGCCCCGTCCAGGAGCCGGCCCCAGCCGCGGCAACCGGGGCGACTAGCGCCCTGCCTGCAACCAAACGGGGATGGCACAGACACCGTTGCCATGCTCAACACCTGGATCGAAGAAGCCCTGGCGCCGAGGTCTGGCTGCTCGATCCGGAGGGCAACCGCTTGCTCCTGCTCGTGTTGCCTGCCCCGTGAACCCTCCTGGGTCCGCATATCGGCCGCACTCAACCCAGCCCACCCAGCCGGATCAGGCCTCCCACCACCACGAAAGCGATCGCCAGGGCGGTGATGCCGCGGATGTGCCAAGCCAGGCCGCTGAGGTTCTCGTCCGAGAGGCTGGGGATCAGCCGCAGCCGGGCATGGATCGCCAGGGCGGCGGTGCCGGCAAGCAGCAGGAGCTTCACCCCCACCAGCATCCCGATCGGGTTGGCAGGGCTTAAAAGCCCTTGGAAGCCTGGCAGATAGATCCAGCCCATCCCCAGCCCTGTGAGCACCTGGATGGCCAGGGCCGTGAGCCCCAGCGGCTCAAAGACCTCCTCAAAGTTGCGGATCTGGGCCGCGCTCCGCGCCCGCAGCGCTCTGGGCAGCACCCCCAGATCCAGCACCAGATGGCCGCCGGTCCACACCGTGGCCGCCAGGGCATGGACGATCACCAGCAGCGGAAAGACGGACATGGCGGCGACCGGGCAGCTGCTTCCACGATGGTGGCAATGTGGCGAGGCTGACCATGGGAGTGATTGTGGATCTGTGCGTGGTGCCGATCGGGGTGGGTGTGCACCTGGCTCCTTCCATCGCTGCCCGCGAAAAGGTGCTCACCGATGCCGGCCTCAAGGTCGAGCCGCACCTCAACGGCACCGCGATCGAGGGGGAGTGGGAGCCGGTGTTCGCTGCAATCGCGGCCTGCCACCAGGCGGTGCACGCCATGGGCTGCCCCCGCGTCTACACCACCGTGAAGATCAACACCCGCACCGATAAGGAGCAGAGCCAGGACGACAAGGTGGCCAGCGTGCGGGCCCTGCTCTGATGGATGGTGAGCGGAGGCAAACCAGCGAGGTTCTGGACTTCTGGTTCGTGCGGAGCCAGCCGCGCCAGTGGTTCGTGAAGGACCCAGCCTTTGACGCCCTGACGCGGGAACGGTTCCTGGGCCTGACGCGGCGGGCGCTCAGCGGCGAGCTCGACGCCTGGGGCACGGAAGCGGCCGGGGGCCTGGCGCTGGTGCTGCTGCTGGATCAGTTCCCTCGGCAGATCTGGCGCGACACCGCCATGGCCTTCGCGGGCGATTCCCGGGCCCTGCCGCTCAGCCAGCGGGCGGTGGAGCGCGGCTGGCTGGAGGCGGAGCCCGAGCAGGCGCGGCGGCAGTTCTGGCTGATGCCGCTGATGCACAGCGAGGACCTGGCGGTGCAGGAGGTGGCATTGCCGTTGTTCGAGCGGTTCAGCGATCCCCGCACCGCCGACTTCGCCCGCCGGCACCGGGATGTCATCGCCCGCTTTGGCCGCTTCCCCCACCGCGACGCGCTCCTGGGGCGGGTGTCGAGCGCGGAGGAGCTGGCCTTTCTGCAGACGCCGGGCTCACGCTTCTGAGTCGTCAGGGCCTTGGGTGGCGGGCAGATGGCTGGTCTTCACCCAGATGGTGCAGCCCGCCTCACTCTAGGGCCGGTGGACGCCGCCGGGCGGATTGCGCGGCCAGCCGCCGACGGGGGAGCTGCCATGCTCGTCCTGAAAGACGCCATCCAGCACAAAGATCTCCTCTCCGCCGGGATGGCCGTGGGGTTGAAACACCGTGCTCGGGGCCCAGCGCGCCAGCCCCGGCACCCAGGCGGTGGTGGTGGTATCGATGACCAGCCGTTGCTGATCGGCCGGGGGCATCTGCCGCGGCTTCACCAGGATCCTGCAGCCCGCCCCACTGAGGGGTGCGTGGCTGGAGCTGAGGCAGGGATGCTCTTCAGGATCAAGACGCTTGGGCTTTGGGACTGATAGATGGGATGAACTGGCTTGACGATCTGAGCCAAACCAGCGTGCTTGTGATGGGAATCCAGACTTAAGTCTGGTCTTTGGCGCGATGAGCAAGATATTTGATTCCGGAAATACTAGGGAAAAAGCAATAAATGCCGCCCCGTGTGGTGATGGTGCGTCCAAAGCCAGTCACATGCCTATTTCCTTTGCCAATTTTGCCAGGACCTGGGATGGTAAAGCAGCTTTTGGATTGATGATTGATGCCCAGAAACACATCTTCGCCGCTAATGTTGAATACGGCATTGCCCTGGTCGGACCCCTGGGGTCCCACGGCGGATTTGACAAAATGAGATCCCAAATCCCACTCTTTTGTTAAAAACTCAAATTGATTCTGTATGCTGGCATTAATAAAGTAGCCTACTAACCCCCGTTGTTCAGTGTCAGGAGCTTCAGGATTGTAGGCGGTACCATAGGGCATGGCTCGACGCAAAATGCGATGATGATTGGCATCGGTTCCAACCACCGCTTGATTGCGTGGATTATTCCGACGAATGTGGGACCCCAGCGGACACTTAAACCCTAAGGTGTCATCGGTTTCGCTGTTACCGGTGATGTAGGTGAAGTTATTCAGTTCACTCCGGGGCAGTTCTGGGCATTGCTGTTCGGGGCTGAGGACGAGAGGATTGCCGTTGCGCCATCTCCCGCAAATCTTGGCGGCAACCATTTCTTTATCCATATTC
Source organism: Cyanobacteriota bacterium (assembly GCA_046309395.1). Classification (GTDB taxonomy): domain Bacteria; phylum Cyanobacteriota; class Cyanobacteriia; order PCC-6307; family Cyanobiaceae; genus Cyanobium. The sequence continues at coordinate 3,401 of JBKCPG010000216.1, forward strand.
AGTTGTTTGGCCCATGTTTCTAGGAGCGTCTCAAAAGCCTTGACATCCTGCTCGAGAATGCGAAATGCGGCGTAGCTGCTATTCCGTGAAAGTTCTTGAGGCTGTACCGTATAGGTGCCTCCACTCTGATTGGGATAACCGAGTAAGAACTCACCCGTTTCGACCAGCTCTTGATGATCAGGCGCGGGATGCTTGCCAGGCGGCTGGCCCTTGATGTTGGGTTGGGAGATGTTGTCACGGTAGCCAAAGTGCACTTGGCTATCAGGCAATGCATTCGCATCGTGGAAGTGCAACTCATGAAGGGCGCTGCCAAATGCTGCCCTCAACTGGCTGGAGATCGAGTCCACCCTTTCCAAGGAATCACGGACCCACAGACTCAGTACAAGATGAACTTGATCCCCATTGTTTAAACCACCGATCCAGTGTTCTGGTGCGCTTTCGCCGACATCTCCAATGTTTTGGGCCACGGCTGGATCGGTGGAACCCTTGTAAAAGGAAGGATCGAAGGTTGTGAGTTCATGTTCAGAAAGACCCATCCGGCGAAGCCCGGATGAGCTGAAGCTCACATTCAAAAAAGATGAGGGTTTCGGAGTGATCCTTGCGGCGGAGGTGATTGTTGGCAAGCTTCCGGAGCCACTCAGCAAGGCGAGTAGGAAATCGCCAGTGGCAGCTGGATTGAGGATTCTCAGAATAAAATGGCGAGCATAATCTACACGATATCCACGTAAGAGTAAGCCCTGGACGTCATCATATTCGATCGTTGGAGATGACATGAAAGATCCTCAGAGAAATAGATGACGGCAGTGCTTTGGTGATGGCCTGGAAATTTACGTGAAGGCGGCAAGAATTTGCTGGACCGTTTGGGGATAGGCCTCATAGCCGGAGCCTTTGTTGGGCAGTTGCTGGGACGCGTCATTCGCTAAAATGAAGGCCAGAAATGCCTGTACGTTGTTTGCTACTGGGATCAACTGATCACCACCAATGACATGGGCCAAAAGGGCATCAAAAACCCCTCCTAGCTGGGCGACAAAGTCAAAGATATACTTGTCAAAATCTCCATCGTAATTCGTAATTACAGAAATGATGAGCGTCTCCGAAGGGGAGTTCTCATCGGCCAGATTTGGCAGGAGGTTTGGTGAGGATCGATCAAGCAAAAGAAAGCGCGCGTAATGCACGGTGCCGATAGTTGCCAAAGCTTTATCAATGCTTGGCTGAGCGGCGGTCAGAGTGGACAACAGGGAGGAAAGTGTTGTGCCTGGGAGGACTGGCATCATCAGGCTGAGGGGACTGGCCATAGCGATTTAGGAAAATTCTCAGATTTAACTTTAGATCAATCCACAAAATAACCGCCTATAAGCGTGATGAATCTTAATTCCAGGGCACCTCGAAAAATTGGTATTTTGCCGCCGACCTGCTGCTATGAAAAAGCCGCCATGGAGGCGGCCGGGAGGAGAAAAGATTAGCGGTGCGCGAATAAATACGCCAAGTCATGCTTGCTTTGCCTAAAGATTCATGC
>JBKCPG010000217.1:0-4675 GCA_046309395.1 Cyanobacteriota bacterium
GCTTACGTCAGTAGCTTCACCGCTAAAGGTCAGTTCCGTGATGTACTAGCTTTAGCAAACAGGCCAACTGCGCTTGGCACGACGCTAAAGGCTAAAGACGAAGTCGTTAAGTTCTTTGATCAGTACATGGCTGGCTTTGAATTTACAAGCCGCGCCGCTGCGTTCAAGATTCGTAAAGCTGAGGAAGTAGGCAAGCTCATGGCAAAAGGCATGAGTCGCGCCGAGGCAGAAGTCGCTGCCAATAAACCTGCCGCTGCGTTCGCTAAAGGTCTGGCTAACTTCGAAGAGAAGGGACTAAAAGGTCAGCAGATGGGTGCGTGGTTTATGTTCTTTAATGCCTCTGCTACTGGTGCGGTGCGCGTTATCGAGCCTCTGGCACCTGCTTTGTCTGTTGCTGGTGAATCTATTAAAGCTGTAGCTACACTTAAACTACCTTTTAATAGCTACCAAGCTGCCGCTGACCGTGCGTGGGCTGAACTGCCCACGGAATTACGCAACAAAGGCAATCGAGAAGAGTTCAATAAGAAGTTTATTGAACAAGCCGTGCGGGGTAAGAATGCGTCGGCGGCCCTGTTTGGGTTTGGCGTGGCTATGTACTATCTTGCGTATGCCGGTGCCGGAGAAGATGACTTTGGGCGTAACCGCGTAGCAACCGATGACATGACCCGTTGGCAGCGCGATGCGCGGTTCTTCGTTGGTGATGGCGTAAACGACATCATCACTATACCGTGGGGCTTCGGCATGGGCGCGTTCGCGGCGCTCGGCGCTCAGATTGCTTCGTTGGGTAACTCTGATACCAAGTTCACTGAGGTTATGGCTAACGCTGTGCCAATCCTGATGGACTCGTTCCTGCCGCTGCCTGTATCCAAGGGCAGCATTATTGAGAAGCCGGGCGAGTATATTGTTGATACGATCATGCCAGCGCCGCTTCGTCCTATTGTTGAGTTCGCCATGAACTACAACTCTCTTGGACAAGAGATATATAACAACCGGCAGGGGCCCAACGGCAGCGTTTACACCGGCGGCGACAACATACCGAAGCTGTTCAAAGACGCAGCGGTCTTCCTATACGAGAGTACCGGTTTTGAATTTGGCCCGAACGAGATGTACTTCTTTGCTTCTGCCTACGCGGACGCTTTGTCGAAAGCTGGCTCTGCAACATGGAATATCTTCACAATCGGGGCTTCGGATAACCGCCCTGCTATGGAGCGGCTAAAGCAAGACAGTCTGGTTCTCTCCGGCTTTATCGGAACGCGCTCTGACTACGATGCGCGGATGTGGAATAAGATTGAAAAAGACTTGGATAAGCGCAAAGATCGTTTGAAGGAAATGGAAGAGTCAAACATCGAGGCGTACTACAACCATCTTGAAGAAAATCCATTGGATGAATTCTTGGTTGAGCAGTACAAGGGTGACGCTAACGGAGAGCTTAAAAAACTACGTAGCGAAGCCAAAGAAATCCGGCGTAGTTCAGGCTATGACTTCGCTACGAAGCGCGACCTACTAGAAGCTAACCGTGTAGAACAGTCTTTACTGAAGATGCAGCTTGTCGATATGTATAAATCAATGGGTTATGAGTTCTAACCGACGCGCCACACCCTGATGCCTAGATGTCCGTCCCGCTCACAGGTATAAATCTTTACCTTGATGCGGGACTTTTTTGCGGCGATGTCCGCCACATAGATCATCTTGGCAGGACGTACTGTGGGGATAAAAAAGCTTTCCCCCACTTCCATATAGTCATACGGAAAAATCCATTCAGGCTCAGTCGTCAGCCCCTCCATGTCCATCTGGGGTAAAGAAAGTATCTGGGATTTGGGTTGCAAAGACATAGGTGTTCACATTCATGTTTTTGTCTAGAAGGCTGAGAGCTTGCTTCCAACCAGAATCAAGGCGCGACTTCTTCACTTCTACCAAGATGCCCTTTTCCCGCATGTTCTGTTCAAACTCTCGTGAACTGACATTCTTTTCAGTCAGGTACTTCTTAAACTCGGTGGTTGAAATAGTGACAAGCCCTGTTGCTATATCGATCCTGCCTACCAGACTTGTTCTCGGCTCCATCGTAACCTTGCCATCATTGATGCCCAGAAAGCCTGTGTAGTACTTATTGATAAAGTCACCGACCAGCGTAGAGTAATCCGTCTCCCCAAGGTTAACCACCTTGTCTCGGATATTAATCATCTCACCACAAACTTTGGCATAGATGCGCTCTAGGTCGTAGTTGATAAGCCCGATCTCGTTACCTATCGTGCCGCCCGCCATAGTCGTGCCGATGATGTTCTCGTAGAAGCGATAGATAGCGTCGTTGCCAAAGTCGATTTTGAATCTAGCAATCCACTCATCCACCATCTGTTTTAGCCCCACTTCGCCTATCGCAAAGTAGGCAGGGATGAGTTTACGCCCAGCGTGACCGTAGTTGTACTTAAACAAGTCAAACACCTTGGGGCCGAAGTCTGGCTCGTCAATCAACAGCTGTGGTTTCATTACAAGAAACTCAATCATCCGTGCCATTTCGCCCGTTGCCATAGAGTTATTCGACATGATCATGTCCAGCAGCGGCACGTTACATGTCATCATAGCAATCGCCGACGCTAAGAGTTCATGCTCTCGTTCAGCGTTGACCGACCCCTGAAGACGAATCTTGGCTTTACCCTGCGAGATAGCGTGAACCATCTTGCTAAGTTCTTCCAGCTTACGCGTGTGCGCTTCATCAACCCCGAACGCCGCGTTCTTTAGAGTCACGTACCGCTGATTCAAACCGTTATTCGTTGCATCGAAGACTGAGATACCGACTGGGTTACACCACACACTTAGGTTAGCGTACAGGGCGCCTGTCTTACCGTTGCCTGATTTGCCTGTGTAACTAACGACAGCGCCCGGAGTAGAGGTCAGCGGCATGAGTGGTGAACCTAGACCGATCAACGTGCCAAAGGCGTGCATTTCCATCGTCGGGCGGTTTAATTGCTGAGCGCATTCGCGCCACGTATCGAAGCTACCTTTCGGTTCAAAATGTTTTGCGATACTGCGAACCATAGGCGACGCAGGCGTTGGCACAATTTTGCCGTTTGCTTTAATTAAATTATTGCCGATGACGTACTGACGGCCCAAGCGCTCGTCGTTTACCGGTTCAGTCCAGCCCATCTGCATCTGCATAATCTCTGCTTCTGCTTGGGTCTGTAGGTAGTGTCCCCATTTCATTATGTACCCCATGATGTGTTGTAGCTTACCTGCGTTACCTACGATACCCATAAAGCCGATTGCCTTCTTGAACTCATCAGACGCGTTCAGACTCCGAGTGGTGATCATGAAGTCACGCGGCGCGTCTTTCGGCAACAGAAGGCGCATCATCAAAATTTCACCGTCAGCTTTACTGTACATCCGGCGTATCGGGAACAACTCGTGTGGGTAAATCAGTACAGGGTCGAACTCTGTCTTCTTGCCTTTCTTGTCCACCTTGGGCGGCGGTTGGTAATAGATGCCGCCTGTCTCGCCCCGGAAGTACGGAAACAGCGCCTGTGGGTGATCAGGAATTACGTTTGCTGGAATATCTTCGGGATTCTCGTACTGCCGAACTGCGTCCTCTTTAGGGGCTTGGGCGATCTTGATGACTCGTCCGAGGGCGAGTGGGTTGGTGATCTTTCCACGGTGCTTGCAGTTATCGCAGATATCGGGGTTGATGTTGTCGAATACTTCACAAGAATAAGGCTTGCCTTGTCGTTGGCTGGCTTTCTTTTCTGTTTCTTCCCAGCTATATCCGGGGTAGTCACTTGAGATTGCGTGGATTGCTTCATCTCTGTCGGTGCAGTGCTGTGCGATAGACAGCACGGCTGTCCATACTGGTTCAGGTAAAGTCTGTCGGTTTTCAATTGCCCACTTAACTTGCTCACATCCATCCCCTTCCATGCTGCGGATAGCGATCTTGTCGAACACCGTCTCATGGTTGTCCAACTTCATTAGCGCTTTAGTCTCGTCATCCAACCCCTTCGGGATATGCCTTAGCACATCAGCCGACGCTACGTTTACTTCTACGCCCAAGAACTCTTTGAAAGCATCAAAGGAGTAGGTGTATATCTCGTCGGTGATCAGTCCCGTAGGCGATGGTGGGTCAGTCTTGTAGTTGAACGTGTCAGGGCAACGCAGGATACGCGCTACGTCTGCGGTAACTACAGGATCAATTTTTATATGTTCAAGGCAGAACGCTTTAAACTTCTCAGCGTAAGGCTTCCACTCTGCTACGGGGATGTCTTCGTCGAAGAGCCAATAGGCGTGGATGCCTGTACCCGAGTCGATAATGACCGGTGGAGGGAGTTCTTGTCCACCCACGAATTCCGATAGATGCTCAAGAGCTTCTTCTTTTGTTCCGTATCCTTTGCCATCTCCGACATCGAGATCGATGAAGAATGAACGAAGGTATTGCGCGTCATCTGCCTTTCTAGAATAACCTTCGAAGGTTGCAAGTGCCACATAGACATTATCTCCGCCCAACGAGAACTGTCTTGCAATAGTTTCAAGTTCATCTAAGCTCTCCGTAAACCTTTGCGTTATTTTGTGCGTCTTTGGATGGATTCGTGCCACACAATAGACGCCCTGCGAAGGCAATGCTTTCTCGTAAAATTGTTTTATCATATCCGCAGAGACAGAAAGGGCAGAGCAAAAGCTCTGCCCGGTTGTACAA
>JBKCPG010000218.1:0-12443 GCA_046309395.1 Cyanobacteriota bacterium
CCCCCAATCAAACGTAAAGTTTTCGTAAGACTTTGCGGCAAATCCTTAAGACCACCTTGAGGCTGTATCAATGACTACCTGCCAGGCCGCGCCTGGTCGTCTCCTCCATGGGCTCTTTCACCAGCTTTTCTCCGTACCTCGACCAGCCCTCCGGCACCAGTGGCTCGGGCCTGGATCAGGTGCTCGGCTGGATCGCGCGGGATCCTGGCCTGGCCGGCGCCAACGAAGCGAGCTCCATTCGCGGGGGCCTCAGTGCCGCCGACACCCTCAATGGCCTTCTGGTGGCGGGCCTCAAGGCCACCGGGGGCTTTGACAAGCCTTCGCTCAACGCCGCCGACATCGTGGCCCTCAACGCCTGGTTCCGCGACCCGGCCCATCCCGAGCGCCTGGCTTCCTTTGTCGCGTCTCACGGCGACGATGAAAACAACGAGGAAACGGGCTTTCACCAAATCCAAAACGATGGCGGAAACCGCACCTTTGACGGCAAGGCCCTGATCGACACGGTGTTGGATGGCCTCTATCACATCGGTTTTCCGATCAATGCCAGTGGCACTCGCCTCACCAATGAGGATGGGAACGACAACGCCCTCCTCACCGACGTGGCCCGCTGGCTCACGGCGATGAAGGACGATTTGGCCACCACCGGCACCGGACTGGATCGGATCGTGGAGACGATCGTGGGAGATCCGGGCTTGCACTCCAAAATTCCATGGGCCGATATCAGCGGGGGCGCTCAGGCGGCCAACAATCTCAATGGCCTCATCCTCAATGGCCTGTCCGCCCTTCGTGCCGAGGGGACTCCAGACGCGGATGACACACGTTTCAGCGCCGATGAGGTGAGCTGGGTGAATCAATGGATTCGCGGCGACGCGACTCGGTTGGCTTTTTTCATCCAAGAGCATGGTGATGATGAGAATGGCACCGAAACTGGCTACCATCTGGTTCAAAATGATGGTGCTACGACAACATTGTTTGGTCGCAACGCTGTCAATACAATTTTTGATGGTCTCTATCATATCGGCTTTGAAATTAATGATGATCAACGTTTTCAAAATGAGGACGGCGATGCCAATGCCAAGGTGGCTGATGTGGCCGAATGGCTCACTTATTACTACGGCGACCCCTCCACCACGGGCACAGGGCTGGATCGCATGGTGGATTGGATCAAGCTGGATCCAGGTCTTTCCACCTCGACTTCAGCCCTGGACATCAATGATGGCCTGGCGGCTGCCGACCGCCTGAATCACATCCTGCTCGACGCCATCAACGCCACAGGCGTCAACCTCGATGGCTGGATCACACGCAACGACCTGCGGGAGATCAACCGCTGGGTGCGCGATAACCGTTACGACGACTTTGTCCTCCACCATGGGGATGATGAAGATGGTGTTGAAACGGGCTTCCACCTGATCCAAAATGATGGTGCCACAACAAATTTCTTTGGCAAAAACCTGGTCAATACAGTTGTGGATGGCATCTATCATTACGGGTTTGAAATCCGGGGTGAAAACTTCCTCAACGAGGATGGCAATAACAATCAGTCGCTCAGCGATGTCTCCGGCTGGCTGAACTATTTCCTCTCTGATCGTCGCCTCAGTGTGGGCACCGGGGCCTCCGACTCTTTCACGGGCAATGAGGAAGCCGAGCAGGTGCTGGCCTACAGCGGTAACGACCTGGTGGATGGCCAGGGGGGGGGCGATCTGCTGGATGGCGGCTCAGGAAATGACACTCTCTACGGCGGCACGGGTGCCGACCTGCTGGATGGTGGCTTTCACGACGATGTGCTCGATGGCGGGGAGGATGGAGACACCTATCTCGCCAGTGGCTCCGATCCCAACCACCCCTCTTGGCAGACCTACAGCTTCCTCGGCTACGACATTTATTCCGACACGGGCACCACGGGCGTGGATGTGATCCTGGCCCAGGGCCCGGGCCCAGTGGACATTGGTTTCCGCGCTTTTGGTCCCCAGAGCGGCATTGAGCGGATCCTCAACGTCACCGAGGGGCAAGCGCAAGTGGGCCTCCTGGGCAACTGGGAGCACAACAAGCTGGATTTCAGCCAAACCGCCTTGATCGGGGGCAATTTTCATATCGATGCCGCGGGGGGCAATGACACGGTGGTGGGCACCGCCTTCGCGGATGTGATTCGTGGTGGTGGTGGCGAGGATCTCCTGGATGGCGCTGGCGGTGGTGATCTCTACAACGTGAGGGGATACAACCCGAATTGGGTGCAAGGCCAGCCCTACACCTTTGAGGGCTTTGATGCCTACAGAGACTCGGGCACCGATGGAATCGACACCATCCTCGCCGAGGGTGAGGGCCCCGTGGATGTGGGTCTCTACGATTTCGCTCCTTCCCATGGCATTGAGCGGATTGTCAACGCCACCACCCTGGATGACGGCAATGGTGGGCTCACCACCGCTGAGGTGAGGCTGCTGGGCGACTGGAGATGGAATGTGATGGATTTTTCCGCCACCGAATTTGTGGGTGGCAACATCTTGATCGACGCGGGCTGGGGGAAAGACACGGTGGTTGGCACCGCCCAGGCGGATCGGCTCCGGGGCGGTGGCGAGGACGACCTGCTCGACGGGGGTGGCGATGGCGACACGTACCTCGTGAATGGCTCCAATCCCCAATGGATTGAAGGACAGCCCTATACGTTTGAGGGCTTTGACACCTATCACGACACTGGCGTTGACGGCATCGACCAGATCGTGGCCACAGGCTCCGAGGTGGTGGACATCGGGCTCAGCAACTTTGGTCCCGATTCAGGTATCGAAGCCATCGTCAATGCCACCTCCACCTTCAATGAAAATGGTGAGCTCACAACCAACACCGTCACTCTTCTGGGCAACTGGGCGGCCAATCGTTTTGATTTCAGCGCCACCCAACTGTTGGGGGGAAACATTGTCATTGATCTGGGATCCGGCAATGACACCTTGATCGGCGGTTCGGCCGCCGATGTGATCCGCGGAGGTCGTGATTACGACAGCCTGAATGGTGCTGGCGGCGGAGACACCTATCTCGTCAGCGGCTGCAACCCCGGCAATCCCGATTGGAGCACTTACGACTTTGAGGGCTATGACACCTACGGTGACACCGGCGCGGCCAACGATGGCGTGGACGCCATTGTCGCGGAAGGCTTCGGACCGGTGGACATTGGCTTTCTCACCTTTGCCCCCTCTTCCGGCATTGAGCAGATCCGCAATGCCACCCTTGTGGATGATGGCAATGGGGGCACCACCTCCGCCCAGGTGGGTCTCCTTGGAAACTGGAGCGCCAACCTGCTTGATTTCTCCGCCGTCACCTTCGTCGGCGGCAACTTCCGCATCGCTGGTGGCTCTGGGAATGACACCATTGTCGGCGGTGGCCAGGCCGATCGCATCCTGGGGGAGGCTGGCGAGGATCTTCTCAAAGGCGGCGCCGGCGATGATCGCTATGAGGTGAGCGGCTCTGATCCCAGCAACCCCAACTGGCAGACCTACAACTTCGCTGGCTATGACACCTATGACGACAGCAGCGGCTACGACAGGATTGTCGCCATCGCCCCCAATGGGGTGGAGGCGGTGGACATCGGCCTGCTCGATTTCCGCGCCACCCAGGGCATTGAGCTGATCGACGCCACAGGCACCACAGGCAAGGTGCGTTTGCTCGGCAACTGGGCCAGCAACACCCTCGATTTCAGCGCCACGGAATTGCGTGGAGCCAATCTCAGCATTGAGCTTGCGGATGGCAACGACACGTTTGTCGGTAGCGCGGCTAGCGATCGGGTCAATGGTGGCTCTGGCGCCGACAAAATCTCGGGCCGGGGGGGAGACGATGTCATCACCGCTGGCACCGGCGATGACACGGTGGACGGAGGCCAAGGCGGTGACACCTATCTGGTGAGTGGCTCGCTCGCGAGTGGGTTCGCTGGGTATGACACCTATAACGATTCAGGCACCACCGGTTTCGACACGATTGTGGCTGTGGCCGCCAATGGCACGGAGGCTGTCGACATCGGTTTGGTGTCCTTGCGTCCCTTGAGTGGCATTGAGCGCATTGATGCCACGGGCACAACGGGTCAGGTGCGTTTGGTGGGCGACTGGCAGAACAACCTCCTGGATTTCAGTGCCACCGAGCTCCTCGGGACGAATCTCAGCATCGATGGCGGTGGGGGCAATGACACCGTGGTGGGCACCGCCGCCGCCGATCGCATTTCGGGAGGGGATGGCTCCGACACCATCACTGGCGGACTGGGTGCTGACAGCCTCAACGGTGGCAACGGCGCTGACACCTACATCGTGGCTGGCACCCTTGCCAGTGGCTTCGCGGGCTACGACCTCTTCGCCGACAGCGGCACCGCCTCTTGGGAAGTCGACCGCATCATCGCGGCGGCTGGTACCGCCGCAGTGGACATCGGCCTGAAATCATTCTCCGTCGCTACCAACGGAATCGAGCGAATTGACGCCTCCACCACGACAGGAGCCGTGCGCCTGTTGGGGGACGCGACAGCCAACAGCCTCAACTTCACGGGGGTCACCCTGGTGGGCGGCAACATCACCATGGATCTCGGCGCGGGCAATGATTCCGTGCTGGGCGGCACCAGCGCCGATCGCATCCTCGCCGGAGAGGGTGACGACACGATCGGTGGCGGGATGGGGGATGATTCCCTCTACGGCGGCGCGGGCTCCGACACCTACGTGGTGGAAGGTACCAGTGCCAGTGGTTTTGGTGGTTACGACCTCTGGTCGGATACGGGCACCGGTGCTGGTGAGGTGGATCGCATTGTCGCTGCGGCTGGTACCGCCGCCGTGGACATCGCCTTGCGGGGCTTCTCCGCCACCGCCACGGGCATTGAGCGGATTGACGCCACAGCCACCACCGGTCTGGTGCGCCTGCTGGGCGACGGCAACGCCAACACGTTCAATTTCACGGGCGTGAGCCTGCTGGGCGGCAATTTGCGCATCGATGTGGGCGCGGGGAACGACAGCGTGTTGGGCAGCGCGGGGAGTGATGAGATCTGGGGGGGCCTGGGTGTGGACACCCTCAATGGCGCCGGTGGCTCTGACACCTACGTGGTGGGAGGCACCATCGGAAGTGGGTTTGAGGGCATTGACGTCATCACGGACAAGGGCACGGGTGTGGGCGAGGTGGATCGGATTGTGGCCGCCGCCGGCACAGCCGCCGTCGACATCGCCCTGAAGAGCTTCTCCGCGGCCGCCACCGGCATTGAGCGGATTGATGCTTCCCCCACAACGGGTGTGGTGCGTCTGCTGGGGGACGGCACCGCCAACACGTTCAATTTCAGCGGTGTCAGCCTGGTGGGGGCCAACCTCACCATTGATGTGGACGCCGGGAACGACAGCGTTCTGGGTAGCGCCAGCGGGGATCGGATCCTGGCCGGTTTGGGTGTGGACACCATTGATGGCGCCAGCGGCAACGATGTGCTGACAGGAGGTGGTGGTCTCGACGTGCTCCGGGGCGGCGACGGGGCCGATACCTTTGTCTACACCCTTCTCACCGACGCCATCACGGGCGGCACCGCGTCCGCGCCGACCTTTGAAAAGGTCAGTGATTTCAGGGTGGGTCTGGATCAGTTTGATGTCAGCACCCTTCCCCCCACCGGCGGCTTCAAGAACCTTGGGGCCGTGGCTTACCTCACTTCAGCCGGCATTGGCACCCTGTTGAACCCCACGAACTTTGTCGGCAATGGCGCCGCCACGTTCACCTACGGAAGCGGATCGGCTCTGCGGACCTTCATCGCGTTCAACAACGCCGCGGATGGCTACAGTTCCATCGCTGACGCCGTGGTGGAGATCACCGGCTACAGCTTCGCCAGCGGTTTCAATTCCCTCTCTCAGATCACCTTGGTGTGAGAGAGGGCGGACATGCTGGGAACGAAGAGGTCAGCACCGCCGCGCATCTGAACACATGGAGGCATCTCATCGCTGTGGAGGGTGGCTTCCCACTCTCCGCTGATGCCTCAATCACAAACCTCGACTTCGGTCGGTGATGGCCCACGATGGGATAGGTGCCGTTGCTTGACTGGAAGTCGAGCCCGTATGGCTGGCCTTGTTGCCGCAAAAACCAGAATTGATGAACCACGTTGGCACTGATCATCAGCATTCACACCCGTGCTCTTCCTGATCGGAAACGACAGGATTTGTTGTCAGGATGGCGACGAGGATCGTTACCCGCTGCCGCCCAACGCCGAATGAGAGTTCATCCACCACGACCATTCTGGGGGAATGGGTGTTGACCTCTCGGCTGAAGGTGGATTGGGGATCGGATGGGGAGAACCCCCCCGGTGGGTGGGACGCAAGGATTTCGTTGTTCTCATGACGACGGGAGATTGAATTCCCATCCCCTTTGTCGCTTTCGCCGCGGCCTTCTTGGATGGGGGTTCAGGAAGCGGAGAACGTGCAGACGCCCCGCGAAGCTGGGCCCACGGCTGATGGAGGAAGCGGGAAGCACCATCGAGGTTGACAGGAGCGACTTGCTGGCGTGGGTTTGTGGCGGCCATTGAGTTGGAGGTGAGCCGTGAGGCGAGCGAGGAGCATGTGATGCCGCTTGGATCGCTCCTCGGTGATCAGGGCCTCCTGGGCGCGGCGGAACAGCTCCGGGTTCCCTTCGGCCCCCCCCGGCGCGGAAGCTGTCGATCAGGAGGCCAGCCCGGTCCATGGTGGGAGCATCGTCAGGGGAGAAGCAACAGCTTGAACTCAGGACGCGGCAGGTTGCCTTGACCCCGTGGGGTTGATCGATTCAGAGATCTGGATCAGCAGGGGCGGATTGGGACAGCAACGTCAGGAAGGTTTGCAATCGGGCGAGGTTGGTGTCGGAGGGATCGAGCTGGACTCGGGCGGAAAGCACAGCTGCCTGATGGAGTCGCTCAAGGCTTTTTCTTTGGCGTTCAGCTGCCGTAGCCTGGCGGTCTCTTGCCTCAGCTGCTCGATTTCTTTCTCGATCAGCTTCGTTCTCTCTTTGCTCCGCTCGATCGCGATCCGATTGGCGTTCATCCGCTGCTCGTGTAGCACGATGCTCTGCTCGTAGCCGGGATCCCGTCGCCAGTTGAGCATCGACAAAAATGATCGCCGCCGAGGCGGCGATGAGGGGGATGCCCCATGGCTGGGGAATGGGGACGTTGCGCCTGGCGATGGTGAGGTGGTCATGGGAGGAGAAGAGGGCGATCAGGCCAAGGGCAAGGCCACTGATGGCCTGGGTGAGGCCGAGGCGGTCGAGACCGAACTGACCAAGACCGAGATGGCCTGGGCCCGGCCAAGAGGGAGCTGTTGCTGGTAATTCTGGCGGAGCCGGCGGCTCCTCGCTGGCGGGCGCCCCCCGACCAGGCTCGTATCAGGTCACGAACCTTCCCTTCTGGTCGGCCCCATCAGGCCAGGTCGACAGATCACGCAGAGGACAACAGCTGGAAAGCTGGGTCGGTCGCTTGAGGAGTCAGGCCTGTCTGCTGGGGTTCCCTGAATCATCACAGTCGCTTGACAGCTGGATGAACGAAACAAGCGCCAGCGCTGCCAGAGGAACTGGCGGGCATCCTGTCGATGCGGCATCCCGGCATGTTGCTGCGGGAGATGGTGCTCGATGCGGAGTTGGCGGAGTGGTTGGCGCAGGTGATCAGCGAGCAGCGGCAACGGCACCGGCTAGAGAAGTTTGGTCTGAGGCCGATGCGAAAACTACTGCTGATCGGTCCACCGGGTACCGGCAAGACGATGACGGCGGCAGCGCTAGCCGGAGAGCTTTGGCTGCCGTTGTTCACCATCCAGCTGGATGGCCTGATCTCACGGTTTCTGGGGGAGACGGCAGCGAAATTGCGCCTGGTATTTCAGGGGCTAGCCCAGCAGCGGGGTGTCTATTTCTTTGATGAATTTGATGCCCTTTGAGCGGAGCTAGGCGACCGGCAGGATGTGGGAGAGATTCGGCGCGTGTTGAATTCATTTCTGCAGTTTCTGGAACAGGATTCTTCCGACTCTCTTGTACTGGCTGCAACCAATCATGGCGCATTGTTGGATCGTGCCTTATTCCGTCGCTTTGATTCTGTCTTGTTTTATGCCATCCCTGCCGCGGCGATCGCAGCGAAGGTGATAAGGGCGCGTCTGGGCTTTCTGGATTGTTCGGCTGTGGATTGGCAGGAGGCAGCGGCCCATGGCACTGGCCTGAGTCATGCGGAGTTGGTGCTGGCCTGTGAGCAAGCCGCTAAGCAAACTGTATTGGCGAATCGCGCAATGGTGCGCCAGCGGGATTTGGAGGAAGTGTTGGAGTGGATGCGTTCTTGATCCGTGCGGGATTAAGATCAAGGCCCTTGCTCACGCGAGCAACCCTGTTCAGCCTGATTGACACAGACGACCTGTTGGCTAGAATGGATGTACTACGCTGCTCGAGGATGGAGGCATTTGGAGGGCCTTGGAGCCTGAAAAAACTCGACTGCGTTGAGAGTTACGCCGTCAACTATTTGAAGGTGATGCAAAATCAAGCCTGGTCTCTCCATTATGTGGATGCTTTTGCTGGCCAAGGCAGACAGCAACTGAAGACAGTCAGCTCTGATCCAGGTTTTCTAGCCGAAGATGAGGAGGCACGGATTGAGTTTCTCGAAGGCTCGGCGATGCGTGCGTTAAAGGTTTCGAGCCAGGCAACACGCGGATTTGATCGCTTTATTTTTTTTGAAGCCAGTCATAAGGCAAAAGAAAAGCTTGCTGAGCGTGCCCGTTCGGAATGGCCTGGCCATAGTGATCGAATTCAAGTGGTGGAAGACGATGCCAACAAAGCACTGGTTGACTACGCGAAGAACACCAATTGGCGGCAGACCAGAGCCCTTGTTTTCCTTGATCCATTTGGTCTGCAGGTGCGATGGGAAACGATTGAAGCTCTTGCCCAGACAAGAGCTTGCGATATCTGGTATTTGTTCCCAATTGGCGGTGTGATTCGCATGCTGCCATCATCAGGTAGATGGATCCACGCTGGGAAGCCAAGCTTGATGCGCTGTTTGGTGCCACTGACTGGCGAGATGAGTTTTTTGCGGATGAGAAGCAATACGACCTTTTTGGCGATGCTAGCCGGATCAAGAGTGCGAATGAAGATCGTATTCTTGCCTACATTCAAAAGAGAATGCGCTCCGTATTTGCCGGAATTTCGAACTTTGCGGTATTGCGCAACTCAACGGGTTATCCCATGTTTGCCCTGTTGATGGGCGTGACGAATCCCAGCCCCAAAGCGCTGGCCAGTGCTCTGCGAATCAGCAATCACCTGATCGCTAACCTCAATCGCTAGCGCCATGAGCCTTTCCACCATTGAATGGACCGAAGCCACCTGGAACCCGGTGACGGGTTGCAGCAAAGTGTCAGCTGGTTGTTTGCATTGCTACGCGGAGCGTATGGCAGCCCGCCTCCAGGCGATGGGCCAGAACAATTACCGGAATGGTTTCGCTGTAACCTGTCATCCGCAGATGCTCGATCTGCCGAAGCGGTGGAAGAAGCCTCGGTTGATCTTTGTGAATTCGATGGGTGACTTGTTCCATGAGCAGGTGCCCATGGAGTTTGTGCAGCAGTGCTTTGCTGTGATGAGTGACACTCCCCAACACACCTACCAATTGTTGACCAAACGTTCCGAACGGCTCGCGGAGTTGGCTGATGCTTTGGCTTGGTCGGGGAATTTATGGATGGGAGTTACAGTGGAATCTCAGGCCGAGGTGAAGCGGATTGCTGATCTGCGCAATGTGCCTGCTGCGATACGTTTTTTATCCATTGAACCATTGCTGGGGCCGATTGAAGAGCTTGATCTGAGCGGAATCCACTGGGTGATTGTAGGCGGCGAATCGGGTCCCAACGCCAGGCCCATGAAGGAGGAATGGGTGATGGCGATTCGGGATCGTTGTCTGCGGGAAGGCGTGCCGTTCTTCTTTAAGCAGTGGGGTGGTGTACGCAAAAAGACCACGGGTCGCATGTTGGAGGGACGCACCTGGGATGCGATGCCGGAGAGGCTGCCCTTGAGCGGGAACTGAGCCGCGAGGCGATCAGGGCTTCCAGAGCGTGCTGAAAAAGCTCCTGGTTGCCTTCGGCCCCGGCGCGGAGGAAGACGATTTGCAGGTCTCCCCGGACCATGGTGGGGCGAGGCGTGGAGGGCGGGAGCCTGCGGAGAAGCGCCGAGGCGGGAGGCTGCATCGTCAGGGGAAGAGCAACGGCCTGGACGCAGGGCACGGCGGTTTGCCCTGGCCCTGTGGAGGTTGATGGATTCAGAGATCGGGATCTACTGGGGCGGTTTGGCTCAGCAAATTCAGGAAGGTTTGCAATCGGGCGCGGTTGGTGTCTGAGGGATCGAGCTGGACTCGGGCGGAAAGCACAGCCGCCTGATGGAGTCGCTCAAGGCTCTCTCTTTGGCGTTTATCTGCCTCAGCCTGGCGGTCTCTTGCCTCAGCTGCTCGATTTCTTTCTCGATCAGCTCGGTATCTTTCTCGAGCTGCTTCGTTCTCTCTTTGCTCCGCTCGATCTCGTTCGCGAGCTGTTTCATCCGCTGCTCGTGCAGCACGATGCTCAGCTCGTAGCCGGGATCCCGACGCCAATTCAGCATCGACAAAAACAATCGCCACCGAGGCAGCGATGAGGGGGATGCCCCATTGCTGGGGGATGGGGACGTTGCGCCCGGCGAGGGTGAGGTGGTCATAGGAGGAGAAGAGGGCGATCAGACCGAGAGCAAGGCCACCGATGGCCTGGGTGAGCCCGAGGCGGTCGAAGCCAAACCAAGGGAGCTGCTGATCCGTTGAGTCTGACGGAAGCGAGGGCTGTTCGCTGCCGGTGGCTGAACCGCCAGGCGGGGGGATGGAGGAAGGCACAGAGCGCTGGTGGGAGCAGGGGGCGAACAGAAGCCCCCACACCCCAATGCCACCCCCGGGCGCACGCCCTGCGTCGCAGGGGATGTGAGGCCAAGCCAACGGCTCACCGCCGCCTGCCCCCGTCAGAATGGGCCCACCCTTGATCCAGCCAACCCCTTGTGCAGGCGCTGATTTGGCTGCCGGTGGACAACGCCTCCCTGGAGGCGATCCAGGCGCTGCTGCGGGGGCGGGATGTGCTCACCTCCGGCTATGAACATCTGGGAGTCGATGCCTACAACCCTGCGACCTATCTCCACGACCAGCTGCTGGAGGAGACGAGCTTCTGCTTCCGCAAGGACCGCAATGTGTTGAGCCGCCTGGTGGAGGTGGTGCAGGGCAAGCCGCTGCGCGAGGAGCATCGGGTGGCCTGCGGCATTCAGGCACTGGCGCAGATCACTGAAGCGGTGGTGGAGCCAAACATTGCGTTATATGAGTTGGGGTCAGGCTGCTCCCATGCCGATGCTGGAGTTGATCCGTAGGAGAAGGAGTTAATCTCTACCACTCTTTGAAGATAGACAAGCCGACTCAGGCGAAGTGTCTAAATGAGGATTGTCTTGGACTTCTTGATTTATAATGCATCAGGTTTTCTTTCATAAGCTGCTTTGGAAGATACTAGAGCAAGTAAGCCACGATTTAGTGAATCTATGGCGTACTTTCTCTCAAGTTCTGGCTTCTAGGTATTTAGACCGAATGAGGACGACATAACTCCCCAAGCCCCCTTGACGAGGAAAGCGGCGGATATGGGGAATTCTTGCGAGCCGGGAATTATGTGCTTCAGATCTACTGCGTCTTGGAAGTAATCATAAAAGTAGATTTTAAAGAAATTTGATGCAATAGCAAATCTTGGCTTATTGCAGAAGCAGAAGACAAGAGCAGTAGAAGTATCCTGCAATGCAGCTGTGGCCGATCGAATTACCCAAATTCTTGACGTAAATCCCTCATGAACAAAAGGTTTAAAGGGGATATGCACTGGTTCCACGCCACAAGGCTTGGTGCAGACTGTTTTCTCGGCCTTATCTCTAATAGCTCTAATGGATGCCAGGAGGTGCTTGCGTACAGCGGCTATAGTTTCCGTGCGAATCGTTGGATCTCCTGTTACATCAAAATCGAGGCCAGTTAAGCCCTTGTAATGCTTCCAAAGAGCCCAGTTTAAGCCCCCAAGTCTCAAAGCTGTTGCTAATGCCAAGGCTTCCAATTGAGCCATACCAGGAAAGATAAGCGGGACGTTTAGGGGAACGCCATGAGGCCAAGGTTTGAGAATGGACGCTGGGTCAAAGGCAATCGGAAATGTTAGTTCCGGAGATTCATACCAAAACCAAGCAAGGCCCATAGGATCCACCCTCCCCACCGGCCCATTCCCCACAACCCGATACCAGGTGTTATCCCCTGCATCAAACCCCAGCGGATCAAGCATGATAAATCGCCCCAGCGTTGGCGAATAATCCCGATTGCGCACATACCCCAGCCCCGTGGCTTCCGTGAACTTCAGCCCCTGGAAGAGATGCTGCCAGGGCACCAGCGGCGCCCCAAGTTGCTCTGTCCAATCCGGGTTCAGCAGGAACACCTCGCCGTAGGGGTTGTACAC
>JBKCPG010000219.1:0-13930 GCA_046309395.1 Cyanobacteriota bacterium
GCGTGGAGATAGCAGGCGCGAATCCGTTCCGCCTTGTCCATGGCGGCAAGCGGCTTGTGGGCGAACAGAACGGAGCGGGTGAAGCCTTCCGGGCTCTCGAACAGCGGCGCCGGCAGCTGGAACACCTCCACCTGGGCCACCACCTTGTCGATGCCGCTGCCCCGTTCCTCGCAGATGCGGAAGCGGCGCATCAGGGAGGCCAGTGCCTCGTTGCGGGAGCGGGGCGGGGTGTCCACGAACCGATCGGTGTCCACCAGGGGCTCGCCCGGGTTGGTGATTTCAATTCGGTCGTCGAAGATCTCCACCATCGGCCCGGCACCTGTGATGAAGAAGTCCTGGTGGATGAGGGCATTGGCCACCAATTCCCGCACGGCCAGCTCCGGGAACATCGGCACGGAGGTCCGCAACGCCTGCCCGATGATTTCGTTGGACGGCAGCAGGCCGTTGATGAACCCGATCAGCCCCTCGAAGCCACAGGCATAGCCCTTGGTGCCCTCCTGTTCTTTCAGGGTCTGTGTCCGGTCACGGCCTCGGTAGTGGATCACGCGCACCGCCTTGCGGCGCAGGGAGCGAAAGGCATCGAGGCGCTTGGCGAACAGGATGGCGCCGAGATTGGTGATGTCCCAGCCGCCTGCATGGCTCTTTCGGATGAGGCGATCGGCAACCAAGGCGGCGAGGATGCCCTCACGGTTGTCGGGCAGGGGCAGTTCCAGCAGATCGAAGTAGGATGGGTAATCAAGCAGCTTCAGCACCTCATCCTTGGTGATGCGGTCGATGGCAAGGCCGTCTTCGAATGGAGTCTGATCAAAGATGCGCCACAGGGCTCGTTCCTTTTCGGGAATAGCCTCGAGCTTTTTCTTGTAGCTGCCCACGCGGATGAACTTCTGCCCCTTGAAACGCACGGGGTGCCGGGCTGCCCGTGCAATCTCCAGCACCACCACTGGTTTGCCATCTATGGACACTCTGAAGAAGCGGAAATCAATCTTGGGCTCCAGGAGCTTCAGCAACCAGCTCTCCAGTTCCTCATTACCGACCTTGGTGGAAAATGGATCGAAGCTGGTTCCCACGTTTTTATGGTCGGCGTCGTCCACGCCCCACACCAGATAAGCGAAGGCTTTGCCCTGAAGGGCGGCTGCGTTGGCGAGGGCGGAGATGTACTCGCCGATCTCTTCTGGGTTGTCGTTGTTTACCTTGAACTCGACCCATTCGGTTTCCCTGGGCAAGTCACAGAGTTCGTGCACCAAGCTGACCAGATAATCAAGAGGCCTCTCCGCGCTCACGGCTCTGGCTCCTCGGTCCCTTCATCAAGATCGTCAAAACCGTCTTCCTCGGCACCGCTGATCTCGTCTGATTCATCGATCGGCGGAAGCTCCTGATCCTCATCAGGGAGCTGTGCAGCCGCCTCGCGTACATCGAGCTTGCCGGTGACCACATCGGCAATTAGGCGGTTGCGATATTCGAGGAGGAGGTTGATCTCGCGTTCGAGACGGGAAGCCTCGTACACAGATCGTTTAGTAGACTTAGCAATATACGAAGCTATGAGAGCCTGCTCTGGTCGGGGCGGAAGGGGTAAATCTACCCCGCGAAAGTTTGCTTCTGTCAGGTCCTGTCCGTCTCTAATGAAGTCAGCCGTTGCCTGGAGGGCGCCAATGTATCCCCTCGACTTAAATAAGTAGGTATAAAAGTCTGTGTCGACAGCATTAGATGGCTTGAAGACTACATACGAGGAACGGATAGCGCCTGTGGACCAAGCTCGTTCAAGGCCACCTTGGAAGCTGCGCATGCTCATCACAAAGTCACCTCGTTCTACATGCTTGCGCTTTTCAAGATGCATTGAGATCTTCACCACTCTCCGCCCTACTTGCCGCTCGTATTCTTCTTGCGGGATTACCCCGTATGCCTGCGTTGCGGAGAGCTGGACGTCTCCTGGGAGAGCGAAATCCTTACGTGCAGTGAAGAGCCGCCGACTCCGCACGACCTCCCAATGATCTGGCACCTCGCCCATCCACTCCACGCCGGTGGGCTTGAGGGGAACGTTGGGATCCAGTCCTCGTGTGACAGCGCGGTTGATGATGGCCTGCTTTTGCTCTTCCAGCAGCTTGATCAGCTTCTGCTTGGCGTGGATGTAGCGGCGGATCTTGCGGTCGGCGTGGTCGAGGAAGCGGACGATGGCAGCTTGTTCGGGAGCCGGAGGAAGTGGCGTCTTCTGGCCAAGCAAAACTGGTGGAGGAATCGTGTTCCGGAGGCCTGAGTAAAGCGGGCTGAGTAACTTCCTGTCGTCCATCGCAATGTAAAATGCCTCTAAGAACCGAGCAAGATGTGTGTCTTTGCACTCGAACACTGTGTAGGCACCAGTAATCATTCCATGGTGCCTAGAAAGGCCTACAGTCCGCGGGGTTTCGGGAACATCAAAGAGACAAAAAACGAGATCGCCCTCTCGAACCTCCTGGCTGGTTCCCATATCTGCAGAGAATTTGCCTCGCCCTGTCGAGATATCACGAACGATGACACCTGACTTGGTGAGCGAAAGTAGGCGGTAATCGGCATGTCGATCTCCAACCAGTACCTTCCGCTTGCGAAGTAGCGCACGATTAGGCACAAGCTCCCAATGTGATGGAACTTGGTCAACCCATGGCAGGTTTGTAGCCTTCATCAAGGGATAGCGCTTAAGGTTGTCTGTCATTCGGCTACCCCATCACCGCTTTCAGGTTGGCCTAATGAACCTTCCTGCCAATCTTGGGAGATGGGATTCCAATCAGCATTTCGCGAGATTGGATTACCTTCTGAATCTTGGCCTGTCCAGACACCCCAAAACTCGGGATCGTCAGATCGAGGCTGCTGGGACTTGGGTAAGTCTTTCATCTTTACCAAGACCGGAAGCTCTGACGCCCAGCCGAGCAAAATGGCATTCTGGGAGGGCAGAGATGGCAGCTCACGGAGAAGCCCGCGGAGATTGTCAGGCACGAGACGGTGGACAAGCTCTTGGTCACGGTCGTTGCTGATTCGGTGGAGCAGAAAGGTATTGCATTGCGAGAGAACCGTTGGCGAGAGCTCGGAAGGTCTCTGCGAGGACAGCACTAACCCAAGCCCAAACTTTCTGCCTTCACGGGCAATGCGTTCGAAAATCTGACAACAAATACTCGCGGCATCATGATTCTCAATGTCTTCCTTGTATCGCTTGATGAATGTGTGCGCCTCCTCCATGACCAGGACGGTGGGAATCGCAACATTATTAATCTTCATGTACCGCTGCAGAGCCTCGAAAATCATTCGTGCGATTACCGCTGTGATGACGTGAACAATCTCTGTAGGCACAAGTGAAAGATCGATCACCGAGACCACTCCCTCCTGGCATTCATCACTGCCGACGTAGTCCTTGAGCCATCCTTCGAGTGTGGTGCTATCCGTATCTGCGATAATGGATTTCATTTTCGGGTCAGAGAGAAGTGTCCGAATGCGTGCGACCAGGAAATCGAGAAAATGGCTGACATTCTCTTGCTCGGCTAAGATCTCTAAGTGGTCCGCAAGGTCGATTCCGCTGAATGCCAATGGTGCATCCTCGTCTGAGCATTCCTGATAGACAATGCCACCAACAGATTCAACAGAGGCCTGCAAAGCATTGGCAATTGCATGTACTTGAGCTTCCGTAAATGCACGATAGTATTCAATTGTTTGTCCATTCTTCGAGAAGCTATTATGAGCCGTGCTCAGGGCGTCGTTAATGGCATCGCGAACCTCCGAGAGATGATTGCCAGGGAAATCAGGAATCTTTGCTTCGAGATCGCTGACTATCGCTTTGAGCCGATAGCCGAACTTTGTCTCATCTGTCTGTATTGATCCTGATCGAAGATCGCGTCGTATAGTTATCAATCGAGACGAGAGATATCTGCGCAGTGCGAGCTGTCGGTCTTCCTCAGTCAGTTGACTTGTTCCGATTCGACCTGTCTTCACTTCTCGTAAGGCGCGCCTAAGCAATGGTCGTTGTGTTTTCGCGCTTGCCTGAGTAAAAGCGCACCACTCATTGCTGTTCCAAAACCACAATGGCACCTTCAGCGGTGACTCCTCTCCGTTAGGTGACACCTTGAAGATTCGCGCTTTAATCTCCTCGCCACTACTGAAGGCACGTGCGTACTCGCCGTTCGGGTCAAGCACGATAAACCGAGCATTGGGCTGTCCATCGGCGCTTGCCTTAGTGGCCTCCTCAAGACTCCATCGGATCAAGCCCGCAACGGAACAGGACTTGCCACTGCCGGTGTTCCCTAACACTGCAAGGTGCCGGCCAAACAACCGGTTGGGGTCGATAGACACGACTGCATCGCCAGCGAGCGGGCTAGTGCCTATCTTCACGCGTCGGAACAGGCCCGACTCGACAATTGAGCGGAGCTGGAGTTCGGTGGGCAACAAGACTGATGTGCCAATTGACGGAAGGGCATCGGCGCCCCTCCTAAAGGAGTAACCACCACTCGGAGAAAGCCTACGAAGCGTGCCAAGTGGGTTGAGCTTCAATTTACGGAGCGGATAGGGCAGATCTACTAATCCAAAATCCTGCATGCCACGCCGTTTAGGGAATTGCGAACGCTCTACGGTCAACCACTCAATCTGGCCTACAAGAAATGCCTCATCGACAGGGATGAGGAGGTACCCATTAACTCTTGGAAACGGGCGTGGACCTCCTGCATTCAGGGCGACTGACTCAGGTGCCTCGATGTCGAGGCCAACCTTGATCTCGTCTGGTGAAACGAAATCAACTGCACCGATACGTAGACTCCCTGCTTGTTCGAACGGTTCTTGGCTCATGCCCTTGAGCTCCCTTCCTTATCCGGCGGATCGTCTGAATTGATGCTTGTAGCAGGCGCAGTACCCCAGCGGGCCTTGAGTAGCTCTGCCATGCGGAAGGTGGTGCGGTCGATCGCGGGCTTCGGTAGGTAGTGATCGACCAAAGCCTTCAAGTCTCCAAGGTGATTCCCTAGCATCAGTGTGATCTGGGCCTTCCTTCCTAGTCGCTCATATGTGCGCATGATGCGACCCAAGGGGTCACCGTGCGCGATGATCACCAAGTGAGCTGATGGGATCGTCAGCATATCCTCGATCGCACGATTGATGTGATCATCGCCAAAGCTGTAGCCGTAAGAGATCAAAGTGCTGTTTGGGCGACAGGTGGCGGCGGCGAAGTCACGGAATAACTCGACGTAGGGGTAAGCAGATGTTTCTCGATCTTTGGCAGCATTTGGATAGATCATCAGGCGCGTGACATCTACGTCTTTGAGGCCTGGAGCCGCTAGATAGGGCATTGGATTCTCAGCACCAAAGGGTAAGCCGATACGACGGATGACACCTGCACAGTCAATCCAGTCGACCGACCCGTGGAGCTTGGTGAAGCGTGCGACACCTTCGAGATAGCGAGGCTCCCCACGTATGCCTGGTGGGTTGTAGTGCAAGTCAACGTCAAGCCGCGACCCACGGAACACTGGTGCCAAGTTGCCCACGAAACGGTCGATCAGGCGCAGCCCGGCGGCATCCGCCCCAGCCTCGATGTAACGGTCGTAGTTCGTCGTGAAGAGCTGCAAGCGCTCACGGGTACCGGCGCGGCTGGCAAAGCTCATCAGGAAGCTGACAAGGTAGTTAAACGCTTCTTCACGGCTATCTACTTCGGCTGTAGCGAGATTGCGCTCGCCCAACAGGATCGAGTCTGCGAATGAGGAAAGCTTATGTTTCAGGTCTTCCTGCAAGGAGTTCACTTGCTCTCGTTTCGGAGATGTCTCCGGTTGCAACGCGGCAATGATCTCTAGGCCACGAAGTAGTTCTGATGCGGCCCTAATCTGGTCTTCAAAGTTCCCATCCTTGCGCCCGGCAGCATTTGCTGTGCGCTCAGCTTCCTTAGCGATCTCGTTATTCAGAACCTCGAACGGAGTCGTGGTCATCCCGGGCAAGCCCTTATTCGTAGCAAGCCCATGCACAGCATGCGTCAGTCCCGAGCCGATCAGCAAAGACAGATGCTCGGATTGGACCAAGGCCGTCAGCCAGGGCTCAATTCGCTGACGAAGCTTCTCGGGGCCGAAAGTCTCGTCGGCTTTTGCCCATGAGCATGATGAATCTGGGCGCAAATTGAAGATGGGGGAAAGAGGCGAGTCTTTACTTGATTCTAGTAAGATGGGGGCATGATCATCGCGTGACTTGAGTACCTGACCACCATTTATCAGGGGATCCTTCAGCTTCATTTCAGTCATCGCGACACCCCAACAATCTCGCCCAGCAGCCCCTCCGTCTCCCTCTCCAGCGCCAGGATGTCCGCCCGGATCTCCTCCAGAGTTCTCAGCGGCTTGGGCTTGTAAAAGTAACGCGTGAAGCTCACCTCATAGCCGATCTTCACGCTGCCGGGCTCGTACCAGGCATCCGCGGCATAGGGCAGCACCTCCCGCTGCAGAAGGGCTTCGATTCCGCCCTCTTCCAGTAGGGGCACCTGTTCGCTGTCGCGCAGTTCGGGGTCGGGCTCGTATTGCACTACCCGTTCGCCCTCCTGCAGCTCCACCGGGAAGAAGCCGCGCAAGGGATCAGCCGCCTGCTTGCCTGGCTTCAACACCTTGGCGATCAGGGGTGAGGCCTGCTTGTCCCGCTCGCCCAGATGGGGCAGCAGCAGCTTGGCTTTCTTGGCTGTCCATAGCAGTTCTTGGCCCTTGGCCACCCGTTCCGCCAACTCCAGCCACTGGTTGGCATCCAGGTGGGGGCCCTCCCCCATCACCTCATCCACAGCCTCCACAACGTTCTCCAGACCACCTTCACCCGCGTTCACGGCTTCCTCAGCCAGCGTCGCCAGATGCTCGGCATCGCTTTGGATGGCCAGCCGCAACGGCCGCTCCACCGTGACCTTCCAATAGCCCAAGGCCTGGTTGGGAAAGATCTTGCTCTCTTCCGTTTCCTCGAACGCCTGAAAGGTGTCGACGATGCGCTGGATGCCGGCGTCGGAGAGCTCGCAATTCTTCTTGCCGAGGTTTTTCCGCAGGGGCCTGAACCAGGCCGTGGCATCGATGAGCTGAACCTTGCCCTTGCGGTGTGCGAGCTTCCGATTGCTCAGTACCCAGATGTAGGTGGCGACGCCCGTGTTGTAGAACATGTTCAACGGCAGGGCCACGATCGCCTCCAGCCAGTCGATCTCGATGATCCAGCGGCGGATATTGCTCTCGCCCTGACCCGCATCACTGGTGAACAGCCAACTGCCGTTGTGAACTTCGGCGATGCGGCTGCCCAGAGCCGTGCCGCTCTTCATCTTGCTAATCAGATTGGCGAGGAACATCATCTGTCCATCGCTGGAGCGGGTGATCAGCGAATACTCCCCATCGCCAGCGTGATCGATCGGGAAACGGGAATCCTTGATGCCACCCTTGCCGCCCATGCGCTCCAGATCTCCCCTCCAGCTCTTGCCGTAGGGCGGGTTGGAGAGCATGAAGTCGAACTCCCGGGCTGGGAAGGCATCGTTGGCGAGGGTGGAGTGCTCCGGCCCGCCCACGATGTTGTCGGCGCCGTCGCCCTCGCCTTTAAGCAGCAGATCGGCCTTGCAAATCGCGTATGTCTCGGCGTTGATCTCCTGGCCGTAGAGGTGGGTAGCCACGTGCTTGCCCTGGGCAGCGGCCAGCTCCTTGAGCTCCTCCTCCGCCACGGTGAGCATGCCTCCGGTGCCGCAGGCGCCGTTGTAGAGCAGGTAGGTGCCGGATTCGATCTCGGAAGCGATCGGCACGAAGATCAGCTTGGCCATCAGCTTCACGGCATCACGAGGGGTCCAGTGCTCGCCGGCCTCCTCGTTGTTTTCCTCGTTGAAGCGGCGCACCAGTTCCTCGAACACCGTGCCCATGCCGTGGTTGTCGAGGCCAGGGTGCTTCTCACCACCGTTCCCATCCGGTACGGGATTGGGGCTGAGGTTGATGTCGGGCGAGAGGAACTTGCCGATCAGGGTGCCGAGGGCATCGGCCTTCGACAAACGTGGGATCTGGTTGCGAAACTCGAAGTTCTCCAGGATGTCCTGCACATTCGGCGAGAAGCCATCGAGATAGGCCTCGAAATCGGCCTTCAGCTTCTGCTGGCTGGCGCGGGACGTGAGATCGCGCAGGGTGAATTTTGAGGTGTTGGAGAAGGCCTGGCCTGCTGCCTGCCTGAGGGCTGGGACCTGATGGACGATCTCGACGGCATCGAGGGAAGCCTTCAGATCCAGATCCGCCTGCTTGGTGGGCTCCAGCACCGCATCCAGGCGCCGCAGCACCGTCATCGGCAGGATCACGTCGCGGTACTTGCCGCGCACGTACAGATCCCGGAGCACGTCGTCGGCGATGCCCCAGATGAAGTTGGTGATCCAGTTGAGCTGGCCCTGTTCCATGGCAGCCCTTGTCCCCAGTGGGCCGACGCGCTGGGCTAATAATGCCTCAAGGCTGGGCCGAATGGGTGGATCTGGTGCCTCATGGCCTTGCTCCGAGACCCAGGGCCATCGATGGGCTACTCCTGCGAGGGGTATGCCTGGGCCTTGTCTTCTGTGGGGGTTGAAACTGGTGCATCTGGCGGCCGGTAGGCCGCCAGATGCACCAGAGATGCTTTCCTCTGCGCCATCAGCGCGCGCTGCGGAAATCAGCAGATGTTGCACTATGCCTTCTTGAATTTATATCACCTTAGTTGAGAGATTCTTTGAGCACCAAAAACTCTGCGTTTTGGTGCATTTCCATCAGAGGCCCTCCCGCCTTAATCGGTTCGTCGAACGCTCAAGATCAGAAGCGGGCATAAAGCTCAGCGTAGAAGCCATCCTCAGCCCCCGACTTCTGGATCTTGATGTTTGGCCTGATTTGATGGCAGCTAAAGGTTGAGCGCCTTTACGTATTGCATTGCTTTGTCAAGAAGGTATTTCTTCATGTGGGACGCAGCAAGAGTATTTTGGCCACCCCCTAGTTCACCTGGAATACCTTTGTCTGTGGAACGCCATGTGGGTTCAATGCAGATATAGTCTAGATCACCAACATGAAGGCAGACATCGGGCTTTAGGTCGCAGTTAGGCAGGGAAGGCTTCTCACTCTCTACATTAACATTTGGCGCATCTTCCTTGAGGCACTCAGCCAAAAGCTGGCCTAATGCTTTATTCAAACCCTTATCCCCCTTCGCCGCTAATGATTGGATTCGCCGATACTCATTTGCGGTCTCCTCGACATCGCGGCTGGATCCCGCGAATGGAGTGGTGGTAATTCCCAGCTCAGCCTCTAACTCCTTGTAGAGTTTGCAGTTCCGCATCGATGCTTTTGCAGCATCAATCCCGACTGATGGCTGCTTGAGGCTTGCCTTTGTGCCATCATTCCCAAATGAACGAATTGCAGCAAGCGAGACACTTGGTGGCAGCTCAAACAAT
The DNA here is from genome assembly GCA_046309395.1 of Cyanobacteriota bacterium. Lineage (GTDB taxonomy): Bacteria > Cyanobacteriota > Cyanobacteriia > PCC-6307 > Cyanobiaceae > Cyanobium. The sequence continues at coordinate 9,377 of JBKCPG010000219.1, forward strand.
CGAAGATCAATCGTTCTTAGCAAATGGGCCATAGCTGAACGCCGCGCCTTCCAGTCAGATATATAAAGAGGTGTCTTGTCATCTGGCTGATCTATGAGCTCGGCCACAAGCTCGATATCAACTCTGTTGTGTGAACCCTGGGTAAGGGATAGAACCGTAGAGCGAATCGCAGATGGCAGGTCTCCTGGGAGCAAAACCCAAAGCCGTGCGCGAACTTTTGTTTTAAGTACTGACCAAGTCTTGTCACGTTGTTTCTCTGCGAATAAATCAACCGCATTGAAGAAGTCTGCAATAGTCTCAGCTTCGCTTAGTAGGTTGTGAGCAACTTCACGCGTGACGCCAAATGTATCAAGACCATCGCCAGTAAGATTCCGCGTTGTTGTGTCTGCAACGGGATAGAAACGCTCTTTCGGCAGACCGTAAAAATGATAAAGACCTCTGGACTGAGTATCTACCATTGAATCACGTCCTGTAATCCATGCTTCATTTGAAATCAATTGAGCTGGTGCTTCGCGTGTAACTGGCCACAGCACAAGTGCCTCCCCTTTGGTGTCACGAAAGACTTCTAAGAGTTCTGCAAGCATCTCGCTCACTTGTGACACATCTGCCTGAGAAGGATTATCCCGGCGCTCTATTAGAATTATCCTCGCACTGGTGTCGCCGGGCACATACTTGTCATGTATAAATCTTGAAAGCTCTTTTAGCTGTAAGTCTTTTGGGAAGGACGCAACGCGAATATTTTGAAATTGTTTTGGCAGTGTCTTCAGGAAAGTAGTCTTGCCAGAGCCCGACAAGCCATAAAAGACTTCGAATAGACCACCTCCACCCGTCTTTACTCGCTGGAGCAGGAAGTCAATGCGATCGGCGGCTGAGTCGACACGTTCTATAAATAAACCGGTGTCCAGCCCTGCAGCCGTGGCTCTCTGCTCGAGCAGCTCCCACCGTTTGGGAAGTTCTAATTTGGCGAGAGTGTTTGTGTTCATGAATCCATCATAGCTTTGTGGAGATAACTGTAAACTTGTATAGGCTTAACGCTGTATGGGCGGGTCCGATATCCGCTCTGCGGTGGGTGTCGTTGTCGGCCTAAGCGGCCGATGGGAAGCCGGCAACTTGCTCCAAAGGGCATGCGGCGCATTAGGTCTGAGGGATTGGACGGTGGCTTGGTTGGGATTTTATACGGACCCGGTATTATCGGCGGCTCTTTTCCGCTTCTTTACAGGAAATCTGCCGGGCTGGCGACGCCCAATGGTCCGCGATTGAGAACGTGCGTATAGATCATTGTTGGTTTTAGGTCCTTGTGCCCCATCAATTCCTGAATCGTGCGAATGTCCTGTCCTCTCTCGAATAGATGTGTGGCAAAAGAATGACGCAAGCTGTGGCGGCTGGCCGGCTTGCTGATACCAGCTGCCAGCATAGCGCTCAGCACCGATTCCTCAATCAAACTCGGATCGAGATGATGGCGCCCCTGTTGTTTTGAAGTTGGATCTTGCCAGCGCCGATGCTGGGGAAATAGCCATTGCCAGCCCCACTCCGTTGCGGCATCTCCCGCGAATGGCGCATGCCATGAAACTGCGGAAACCGCCGCAGCCACTGCTCGTAAGTCTTCACCGTGCGGCGCGCGTAGTGGCGGGCCTGCAGCTCCTGCCTATAGCGCTGGATCAGGCCCGGCGGGCGGTTCGGGTTGGTCATCGATGGGATGCTTGTGCACCAATGGAGTGTTCCCCCATTGCCACAATCATCAGCAACAGTTGTTTGCAACATGGACGGGCGATGCTCCTCCGGCCTGCCTGATACGCCGAACACTCATCATCACCCGCTCGAACAATCCTCTGGCGAAAACAAAACCCTTGTTTCGGGACGGGAGAATGATGTTGTTGGATGGCAGGATCTCAGACCAGTGTGGCACCTTCCGCGAGTCCAGGTCGTGCAAGTTCATTGATACGCTTCAGTAGGTCAGAAGTCAGTTGAATATCGGCGGCCTTCGCATTTTCAACCACCCGATCTACGCGTCGTGTTCCAGGTATGGGAAAGATGTCCTGTCCTTGGTGAAGTAGCCATGCCAAGGCGAGTTGCGCAGGAGTCACGCCGAGCTCTTCTGCGAGCTTCAAAAGAGGTAAGAAGCGATGCCTATTCATGTGAAGATTCTCGCCAGCAAATCGAGGATTGTTATGACGGAAGTCGTCCTTGCTTAGGCTGCTAACTGTTCCGCTGAGGAAGCCGCTTCCTAGAGGCGCCCAACAAACCAAGGCAATGCCAAGTTCGCGAAGTGTGGGAAGTAAATCCACTTCGGCTTCGCGACGCCAAAGGGAATATTCAAACTGCACGGCAGTGATCGGGTGAACTTTGTGTGCACGCCTCACCTGGTCGGCGGATACATTGCTCAAGCCTATATAGCGGACTTTTCCATCCCTGACCCCCTCTGTCATCGCTTGTACTGTTTCCTCAATAGGCGTAGCTGGGTCGGCATAGTGTGCATACCACAGGTCAATGACGTCGACACCCAGGCGATGCAGGCTCGCGTTGAGAGCCTTGCGCGCGTAAAGCGACGTGCCATTGATCTTGAGCGAGAAACCCCAGCCCGTAGGCAAATCTGTTCCGCTCTCGTGTTCGTCAAAGACGATCCCGAATTTCGTGGCCACGAAGGCATCTTGGCGTCTGCCCGCAATGGCACGTCCCACCAGTGATTCATTGTGCCCATTACCATAAGCATCAGCCGTATCAATCATGTTCATGCCGGCATCAAGCGCTCGGCGGATGGCCTCAATCGCTTGCTCGTCATCAGATGCTCCGTAATATCCTTCAAGAACCATCGCGCCATAGCCCAAGTGACCCACATTCGCACCAGCGGGTCCAAATTTCTTTTTCTCAATCACGATTGTACCTCTGATGATTGGGCCGCCCACCGAGACAAGATGGTGGACGCCCACAATTTTATCCACGGTTGGACAGGCCTGCGACTCGGTAGCAATGGACTGGGGGGCTGCTGCCGATGACGTAGTTGAATCTCTGATTTTCTTCTCTGTCGGTGTGGCTGGAGAGTAGAGGTATTTAGCATAATCCTGCGACTGCGCAATGGCGTTAGAGATGGTTAGCGGATGCAATCATATGCTAAGCCCTCTATCTGTGAAGGCAGGCCTGACAACAAGACCTGAGGTCATGAGATCCGTCAAGGTTGTCATTCCGCCGCGTAGCGATTTAGACCAACTTGTAGTTAGGCGACACTGCGCCGTGCCGCATTGGCTTTGCCAGCGCTGGAGATAGAAATGGTCCCTTCTGTGTTGCGGGTCATGGTCTTGATGTGCTTCACTCTGGGAATGCGTAGTGCAGACCAATCATCGTCAATTGCGTCTTGGCGAACCGACTCGAAGCCTGCTGCGCCGAGAACCGACCAACCAGAGCCGCAGTTGAACTCACACTTGTATTCCTTGGAAGTGCCTTTCGGATATGCAATCCAAAGCACACCAATCGTTCGCTTGATGGAAACGCCTTCAAGTGCAGCCAGCTCCAGTGCGAACGAGGAGGGCGCGTTGAGGACGTGCAGCACGTTTTGAGTGGTGAGATTTGGTTTCTTGAAGAGTGGGGTCATGAAAGTAGTGATGCGGGGCACCTAGCAATTGCAAATAGCGGCTCGAGATCGCGAGGCACTTCACTCCGCCATCTATTGCGAGTCCGCCGAATTGCGTTGTTCGGCGGTCTCCGCGGATCGTACCGATAACCACCTCCGCGCGGGAAGTCCAATCTTAATTGCCACAGCCACTTTAGGGCGATTGTGCCCACAGTGCACAGTGTTGATCGGACCCTGTCTCCACATGTCGCGGCCTCTACAGCAGGTTGGCCGGGCTGCTGACGCCCATCGGGCCGCGCTTGAGGACGTGGGTGTAGATCATGGTGGTGTTGAGATCCGAGTGGCCCATCAATTCCTGAATGGTTCGGATGTCTTGCCCGCGCTCCAGCAGTTGGGACGCGAACGAAGGCCAGAAGGTGTGGCTACCTGCCGGTTTGATGAAACTTGCGCGTTTTACGGCTTGCTTCACAGCCTTTTGCACCACCCTTGGATCCAGCTGGTGGCGGCCTTCTTTTCCACTGTTGGCGTCCTGCCAGCGGTTCCTCTGGGGAAACACCCATTGCCATCCCCATCCCCATTCCCGCTCAGCGTGCCGATATTGATCCGCCAGCGCACGCGGCAGGATCACCGATCCCCAACCCACCACCCGCCTGCTGGTGGATGACGCCACCGTCAAGGGCCTGGAGGAACAGCTGGATCTCAGCAAAACCAGCCTCGATTCCCTCCTCCAAGGCGGCGAGCAAGCCGCCTCCTGGCTGGCCCGCGACGACTCCCCCGCCCTGGAGTGGGGGGAGGAACGGGAGGGCGGGGGCGCCCAGCTACGCCAGCTTCAATCTTGGCTCAAGGAGAACGATCCCGCCTTCGGCGGGCTGGTGCGGGTGCTCGACAAGCGGCACAGCTTTCGCTGGGCGCACCCCGAAATCACCGATCAGTACTGAGGTCCCCACCCCCTCAAGCCCTCGGGGTCCCGACGGGCCCCTGGGCCACCC
>JBKCPG010000220.1:0-5164 GCA_046309395.1 Cyanobacteriota bacterium
AAGACCGCGACTCTATTGAGAAGCGAGAGATCGGTTGGGTGGCGACTATCCGCGGGAACACATGTCGCATCAATGAGCAATGAGCCTTGGTTGGGTCTTGTCCCCGATCCAATTTGCTCATTGGCTGCGGGAACAGGTCCACATCCAAGGCTGTTGTCAGCTTCGTGATGATCCGCTTTAGATGACTAGATGATGCTTAGCCCGTGACAAACGATTCACTCATTGCGGCGGGTCTGACCTTCTTCATGAGGCCCTTCTTCGCAGCCCAATGTTGGATATGCAACCTGATCAGCCGCCCGTTGACGCCTGGCGGATTCGCTGGCGTAGCCGGCGTGAGAAGGCGAAGCTGGTAAAGGCGCCGAGGATTGGCAGCGGGCCTGGAACCAAACTCATGATGGGGAATACCCGATCCACATACATCGGAGTGGAGCCCTCTTTATCTCTGGTGGGCAGTGCATAAATGAATTCACTGGTGCCAATGAGCTTTGGCAGAACATGCGCGAGGTCAGTTTCTGTTGTAGAGCTTTCCAAAAGGGCCTGATAATAGGGATCGTATGTGACCCCAAGGCCTGTAAATGGAAATGGGAAATAATCACTGCGGGACGGATTCGACCCGGACTCAAAATAACTTAAATAGTAGTCCTGAAAGTCATTGAAAAGAGTTCCTTGAACAAGTGCTGGCTCGGCCATTGGACAAGAGGATGGAGAAGAGCTGGAACTAGACAAACCTCGGATACACCATTCGATGCTGGGTGGAGATTGAACCGGATCAAAATGATCGGCAACTGTTGCAATTTCAGCGATGGTGATATTAGGGTTCTGTGATGGCCTGAATAACTGATCAGGATCCACCCAAACATAAGCCACATGATTCCAGGCCGCCTGGTCTGGAGCGGCTGAAAAGCTGCCAATGCCACGACCACCAACAAGAAAGTTGGCTCGTGCATGTACAGTTTCTGGTTTGGTCAAATCGTATTCCTTAGGCCTGGCACGCAACCAATCTCTCAGATTGACTTTGTTCTTTAGCGGTTGCGGCGCGAGCTCAGCAAGTACAGGTGCAAAAAAGAGAGGGCTTGATCCTTTGTTAGCAGCACTTGCATAATTCCTGGAGCCATTACAAGTGTTGAGATCCCCACACCACAATGCCTTCTTTCTGGGATTATTCTGATTGAACTGATTGGACATTAGGACAAACCAGTCTCCAGAGAACTGTGTCCAATGGTTATAATCTTGATCGACAAAGATCTCGCGTCCAAACATTATTCCTATAGATGTTTTTGTCTTCGACTGATCAATCACGTGCAAAGGCGCGGGGGTATTTGCCAAGACATTCTTTAATCGTTGCCAAAGAGTATTGCCAAAGGGGTTTTCAGAAGGTTTTTGCAGCAGTGGTGGCACGGAATCAACAGGCGTAAGCCGTGGGGCATCTGTGCCATCATCGTGACTAAAGCCTGAAGCTCGAATCACATTTTGGTCGGCATAGCAGTCTGGGTGAGTTGGAGAGAATAAGCATCCTGACAGAAGAGTTGGCAGGATGAACTCATACATTTCTCCCGCTTCAGCATGGCCAGCCGTGGCAAGAAGGACAATCGAGGCTGTCAGGGAACTGGTTAGACTGACACGGAAGGACTTGACCAAAAAAACCACACCTGTAATTGCACCCTGATTCTATCAAGCATCCTGATTAATGCTAGGTGCGTCAGAGATTCGTGATCATGTAAAGTATAATATCTATTTCAAATTCTCTTATCCAGGTTCGGGACCGCTCAACGCAAACTTCAGCCCTGCTGAACCCTTGAGGAAGGCTGGCTTCCCGGTTGCGTCTCAGGCAGAGACCGTCTGTGATGTGCGGCCCTCCTGCCGGGATTCCAGAAGCGAATTGGCCGGCGACACTAGCCAGCGGGAGCGGCTCGGCGGCGGCTCCCGCCGCTCCTCCAAGTCTCCCTCCAGCGATGGACCCGGTTTTAGCCCGCCGGCACGGCATAAGGGCGGTGGCCGCAAGCGCGGCGGTCAGCCAGGCCATCCCGGATCCGGACCGGAGCTGCTGCCGTCGCCGCGACAAAGTTGCTGGATGAAGTGGACCCAGAACCCCTGCGCCATCAGGTGATCGGCGGGATCTGCCCCTGCCCTGTTGTTCCACCAGCACCTGCGCCACCTTGCCGGCGGGCGTGGAAGCCAGACCGTACGGACCATGTCTCAGTGCATTGGTGGGTCTGCTGGGCAGTGCCATTCCGCTGATCTTTAGCACGACGCGGACGTTGCTTGATCAGCTGCTCGGGGTGGAGATCAGCCGTGGGGCGATCGCAACGATCCGCATGCGCTTGAGCGCGGCCTTGGGGCAGCCGATGGCGGAAGCGATCGCGGCTGCACGTCTGCAATCGGTGGCCGACGTGGAGGATACCGACGCCCCCACCGGCAACGCCGACGGCACCATTCCCACGGGCAAGCGGGGGTGGCGCCGCGGGTGATGCGTCCGCGGTTGGGGGAGTTCGCTCGACTGGCCACACGGTCAACAGCCGCGACGCCCCAGGCGCCAGGCCCGCGTTCAAGGGACAAGGACACCTCGCTCGCGGCTGGTGGCGGTGGCGGTGGCGGGACATCGGAAGCGAGCCACCAGAAGAAGCGCGTTCACCTGGTTGTGAGGTGGCCGTGGCGCCGCCAGGTCTCTATGTATTCTTCATCACCATGACAGGCCATCCCAGCGCCGTCAAGGTTGTGAGTGGAACCACAAACGGCCTTGAATTCACCTAACGTCAATGGTTGATCGGGGCAAGCCGTCAACACGTAGTCATAACTTCACGAGATTAAAGAAAGCGACAGAATCGATGACCCCAACCCTGATTCAACAAGTCCACCAAACCAAAACCAGCCATGAATTCTCCCAAACGCACATACATGCTATCGAACCGTGTTGATGAGGCGGATTGTTCCGCTCCTGGTCCTGTAGTGTATCTAAGCAACCTTAACTTTCCATCGCAGGAGTACAATGAACTCTTGGATCAGCAAGCCTTTGATCAGGCCACTTGGATCGCTCATCTTGCCGACGATCTCTATCGAGTCCGTGCGGATCAGCAGCATCCTGTGGTGCTGGCATTTTACATCCATGGCTTCGATACCTCAGCGTCGGATGCACGCATCGCCCATGCGTCTTACGGCTCCCGGCTCAGTGCCACTGGGCTCGGACAGAGTCTGATTGTCGCCGCGAGTTGGCCATCGAATTGCGACATCCCATATTCGGCCCGTCAGTACGCCAAACAATCAGCCAATCTCATGACGGCAATCCTTGAAGCGATCACGCTCGTCAAAGATCAGCTCAACGCGACCTACGGCGAGAGCGCACCCCAACTCAAAACGGCGGTGATCGCCCACTCGATGGGCAACTATCTCTTGAGCACCACCCTTGCCAGCGGCGATGTGCCCAACTACGCAGGCGCGGTGGACTGGGCGTTGATGCTCGCCCCTGACGTGGACCACTCCATCTTCACGAAGGGAAGTTCCGTTGAGGCTCAAGGGCAGGCGATCTACCAGATGGCCAACGGCAACGTCTGGGTGTTCTGGACCTGGAACGATTTGGTGCTGAAGGGAGATGAATACATGGGTGATTGGTACGTTCTCGGCTATCGCGGGCCGCAATATCCAATCTCGCCATCGACACCAGACATCCTGTTCATCGATTCAGGCAGCGTGGCAAACACGGACCATGCGGAAATGTATGTCCCCTACGACTACGGCTCGCTGGCTGTCGTCCACAGCTCATATCGGTTCATCACCCAACTGCTCTTCTGGCAGATCCTGGCTTTGCGCTACGGCCAACCGGACAAAGAACTCGAGAGAATCATCAACGCCAGCCCTTCTGGTGCGGAGGCCGAGGTGACGTTGCCTGAGCGTGAGCCACTTGATCAGTACATTTTCCGCAACTTCCGCAGGCGATCGCACCTAGCGACGAATACAAACGATCCTTGTCGCGACTAGGACAACGCCCAAAATTGTCGATGGATCGAGCTGGTCTGATGACCAGCAACGGGGTCAGCGCAAAGGGTGATGTCCAAACGAAGACGACGCGGAGCCTCGGGCTTGACCGATCCGAGGGAGGCCGGCTTCCTTTCATCCCCTGGAGCGCGCCAACGGGATCCGCCGCGTTTGGCGCCCTTCTCCAGCTCCGCTGGGACCACCCCAGCCCATGGCGGTGGGGCTGGAGCTGGAGGGGTGGATGGGCTGGGATGGGAACACTCGGCCCAAGCGGACCCCGCCGATTGGCGGCGACAAGTTCACTTGCCTCCATCCAGTTTTTGGATTTGCTCCTCAAACCAAGCCGTAAGGTCCTGAGGGGGATGCGGCCGGCCCCGTGGCTTGTTCGCGGCTTTTGCGTTGTGCCACTGCCACCAGCTCCCGCCTCCAGTGGGGCTTTGGCTCCCAACCCCGGCGCTGGAGGGAAAAAACACGGCCGCAAGGGTGGATGGCGCCCCGTGGGCAGGCGGGGATGGCTGCCCAGCGGGATGAACAACCTCTGGCCTGAGGGTGGACCAGGTGAAGCTGCCTCGCCCGATGATGAACGGAACGGCTTCAGCCTCTTCGGCGGCCTCGGTAACCCATCCTCCATCTCAGCATCGAGCCCCGACGTCGTGATCCGGAAAGAGCGGCTGGAACCCCACAGCCATCAGAGACGTCGCCCGCGGGTGGAGAACGGCTCGCCATGGATAGGTTGTCGACTCGATCAGTTCTAGCCATACTCCAGTGATCTGATGCGGTTTTTCACCCGCGACACAATGGCCTATTCCACCGAACCAACTCCACAAAATCCCGACGTGGCGAGTTCTGAGTTAGCCAGCCAGAAGCCACGGCCGTGGGTGAGATATTGGGCCAAGATCATGGATCTATCTCTCTTCGCGTTCACGTTCGCTTTTCTTGTTGGTTTCATCAATCCAGATGTGCTCAAGATTCCGAAGTACCGCTGACCTTGTTGCTTCTACTTGCCTACAACTTTGTGGAACCAATCCTGCTCAGCTCATGGGGGACAACTCCTGGGAGAAGCTTTCTGAAGGTTACCTTGCGGCGAGAGGATGGGAGGAAGCTGACCTATCGACAAGGGCTCAAGAGGGCGTTCAGTGTTTGGCTGAAAGGGCTTGGATTAGGGATTCCGATTATTGCGCTCTTCACGCAGATC
>JBKCPG010000221.1:0-4316 GCA_046309395.1 Cyanobacteriota bacterium
AAGGTGACATCAAAGGTCGTGTCGCCCACCACTGCCGCACCCTGGGGGTAGAGCATGGTGGTCCAGCCATCCATGGCGGACTGGGCGAAGTCGTAGCGGAACCAGCGGCTGGTCGCGTCCTTCTGGAGGTAAAGGAAGTCACCGTTGTAGGCGAACTTGGTTCCAGCCGAGAAGGTCTCCGTTGCCGGGGCGTACGCGAAAGAGTTCTCCCAGCTATTGGAGGCGAGGTCATAGCGGTCCAGCAGCGCTGAGCCACCGCCGCGGAAGGAATAGAGGTAGCGGCCATTACGGATCGCGGCCTCGTTGTTCCAGTCACTAGCACTCACCGAGTGGACCCAGTGCCCCGAAAGACCCGCTCCCGGTGCTGCCGCGCGGGCGGTGGTGGGCGACAGGGTGGACCAGCTGTTGGCGCTGATGCTGTAGCGGTACAGCGTCACAGCGTTGTTGCCGATGAAATAGAGGAAGTCGTCGTTGCCCTCGAGGCTGTACTGACTGGTGGCATCGGGAGCCGTGCTCCAGGCGCTGCTCAGCGTGAGGGTGGTGGCGGTGTTGCTCGCCACGGTGCGGATCTGGCCGGCGCCGGTGCCGGCGGTGATGCGCAGCTGGCTGTTGGCCCACTGGTTGACGGCCCAGCCCTTGGCCGTGTTGGTGAGGGTGGTGCTGCTGCCGCCGGTGGCGGTACCTGAGGCAAAGGAGCGGAAGCCGCTGTCGATCCAGGCGGGGGTGGCCATCAGCCGGCCATCGGTGCCGGTCGTGGCTGGCAGGCCGGAGTGGGCCAGGGTGATCCAGCTGTTGGTCGCGAAGTCGTAGCGCCGGAACGAGCCGGCAGCGAGGGTGCCAGCACCCAGCACAAAGAAGGCGGGGGTGAGCAGGCGGTACTGGCTGGTGGCATCAAAGGCCGTCGACTCCGCCTCGGTGAACGTGAGCACCGCATTGGCGCCGAGGGTGTTGGCGGCGATGGTCTTGAGCCGGCCGGCGTTGGTGCCGCCCACGATCAAGACGCTGTAGCCCCGCAGGTCCCGCTGCAGGTTCTGGTTCGTGGTGAGGCTGGTGGTGGTGCCGCCGGTGGCGGTGAGGCTGGAGGCCGCAGCAGTCGCCCCAGTGGAGAAGGCCCCAGCAGTGCCGCAGGCCCCAGCGCCAAAGGTCCCTGCCAGAGCGGGGGAGGGAATCTGCACCCAGCCGTCCTCCGCTGGGTTGTAGAGGAAGGCGGCGGTGTTCGATTGCACCAGCAGTTGCTGCTGCCGGTAGTGGCGGCTGGAGACGATGAAGTGGCCGGTGGCGGTAGCGGCTGGGGCGGGGGTGCAGAACTCCCAGCGCTTGAGATCGAGGATCTTGCGGTTGCCGTTGCTGATGGGCATCTCAACTCACCGTGATGTTGCGCCGTAGGGAATCGGCCGAAAGGTGCATCAAGGCGGGGATCTGATCGTTGGCGCCGTAGCCACCCACCTGGCTCTGGTTGGTGAGGGTGGAGCAGGTGGTGATGGTGCTGAGGTTCCAGGTGCCGGATTGGCTGGCCGCCACAACCCCTGGGGCAGATTCCAAGGTCACCCGCATGCGGCCGGCCGCATCGGGCGTCATCAAGCCGATGGTGCGGGTCAGAGCAGCAACCGCGAGCCGCAGGGCCTGCAGCGTGCTCTCCAGGGCGAGGTCCTCAAAAGCATTGCGCAAGGCCATCAGTTCACCCCGTCCTCGATGTAGAGGGTGAGGGCCCCGCCACTGGTGTCCCACCACTGGTAACGGGAGGAGCCAGCCAGTTGTTGCTGGGTCGGTGGGCTCCCCTGAATGAAGAGGGGATCAGCAACGGCTGGAGGTGTTGCCCATTCGCTGTCGTGGTCTGCGGCGCTGCGTTTGCGCAGGGTCTGGCCCGCACTGCCCCCGGCCGGCACTCCTGCACCCTGGGGACCCTGCGGTCCAGCCTGGCCTGGTGGGCCCAGCAGGGAGGCCAGTTGCGTCCAGAACAGGGCCACGGCAGCGGGAAGCGGCGATCACTGACTCTTGCCATGGCCAGCGCCTCTTGGCGCCGCCATTGCTCCCTCTCACTCACAGCGGACTGGCAGAGATGGGATTCAGGCACTGTGTTCAGGCCAAGAGTTCGTAAACTTGTCCACTGAGTCGGTCGAGGTAGAAGTCGCCCACTGCCGGTGGGGGCTGAAGGCTGGTCGGTGGGGCGCCATTGCCCGAATACCAGCGAGTTGCGCGGCTGCCGACACCCGATTCCTGCACCACCGCCAACGCGGGTTCGCCGCTGCTGGGATCCGGCAGGAAGCCCAGGCCGCCATTGGGATGGAGCCGCAACCGCCAAACCACCGCATGGCGGCCGTCGTAGGGCTCGCCGGTGATGCCGCCGCTGGGGATCAGCGGCTGAATGGTGCCGCTGCTGCTTGCACCGCCTCCATCACGGTTGTTCAGCAGCTGTTGCGGGGGCACGGGGCAGCCGACAAGGGCGACGGGCAGGGTGGCGATCAGCATCCCTAGCTGCACCTGGACCATGACATCGGCCCGTTGCGCGTAGACGTGCCGCAGCCGGGGCGCGGTGCGGGAGGTGGCTGGCCAGGGCATCTCGTCGTTACTGCCATCCCCCCAGATCACGGAGATCGGGGCGGTGATGCTCTGGCGGGGGTTGATCCGCAGCTCGATGGCGGCTGAGGCGATCGGTTCATTCCAGCGGCGATCGGCCGGCAGCCAGAACAGCTCCAGGTCATTCGCCGGGATGGGGCCTTTGCGGTAGCCGAGTTCTTCCCAGCGGCCGAACTCCATCGGCAGCACCCACTGCTCGGTGCCGGGGCAGCCGAGCGGGGGGAGCAGCCGCACCCGTGCCCCACCCACCGTGGCTGGCTGCTCAGGCAGGGGATAGGGCATGGCGGGGGGATCAGATCAAGGGGTCAGAGAAGAGGTCATCAGGCAGGGAGCTCAGGGCTACCGCCCCTTCTGCGGTGGAGTCGTCACCGGGCTCAGCGGCTGCCTTGGGATCGGAGTCGGTGGCACCCGTCTCAGCAGTGGTGCCGGTTTCTTCCGGCGTGGCCTCAACCCCGACGTGAGGCTGTTCCTGCTCTTCCTTGCGACGGCGCCCGCGCTTCCCTCGGCCGGCGGTGGGTTCCGGTTCCAATTCGAGAGGGACAGCTTGTGCTGCCACGGCCTGAGGCAGCTGCTCCGCCGCCGTGGAGCTGGGGCCGGCGACCTGCCAGCCGAGAGCGAGCCAGCCCGGCAGGTGAACGGGCCAGACGTAGCGTTCCTGGTTGCCCTTGTGGATGCGCAGCATCCCGGCGGGGAGGGGCCCCTGGGCAAGCCCAGCCATGGGTGCCCCTGCCATGTGTGGCTGGCTCATCGTCAGGCCGGCAGGGTGGCGGTCAGGCCCACCACCATCCCCTCGGGCGTGGAGGGGGTGACAACGGCCTTGGCAAAGCAGAGCGCCGGCAGGTCGGCGTTGGCGACATCGGCGGCATTGAGGAGGATGTCGTGGCCGCTGATGTAGGCCTCGACCCGGCCGCCCTCAGCAGGCACGGCGACGGTGGCCACCGGGATGAAGGTGCCGCGGGTGCCATCGCGTAGCTGGGGGGCCAGGTGCAGCACCACCGTCACCGCAGCGCTGTGCCCCGGATGGGAGACGAGCAGGGAGAAGCGGGAGGCCGCATCGAGCTTGGTGTTGAGCTTGACCACCTCACCGCTGGTGAACACTTTCTCGGTGTCGCGGGTGGCGGAGCGGTTGGTCCAACCCACCAGCACCGTGGCGGCATCGAGGAGGGCGTTGGCTTTCAGGCGAGTCATCGGTCGGTCTCCAGGAAGTGAGTTCGGGGGCGATCAAGCGATCGGAGCAATGGAATGGAGGCGGCCCGCGGCGCGGGGGTGCATCACGCCAAAGCCCACGTACCAGTCGATGCGGGTGCGGAACACAGGGGCATCGGGCACCTCGCCCAGATCCCGCACCGAAATGCCGTAGCGGCCCTGGAAGGGCCCCTGCAGGCCGGTCACCGCCTGATCCCCGAAGGTGCAGCAGTAGATCGAGCTGGTGCCGCCCGCTTCCCCGTACCCGAGGACTTCGAGCCCTTGGGCGTCGCGGTCGACCGTGAGGATCTGGCACTCCTGGTAGTGATGCACCATCACGCCCAGGTTGTTGGTGGAGACGTTGTAGACGCCTTGGCCGACGGTGGCGCGGGCGAGGGCATTGAGCTGGCGGCGCATCGCCTTGCTCATCACCAGATACTTCTTGCCGCCGTAGGAGTTGACCGAGTCGATCAGCTCATCGAGCTTGTCGAAGTCCAGGGCGGTGGCGCCGTTGTTGATCGCCATCTCGGCGCCGGGGGTGAGGCGCTTGGCGA
>JBKCPG010000222.1:0-2568 GCA_046309395.1 Cyanobacteriota bacterium
TGGGATGTTGCCGGAGGAGATGGTGGATGGGGAGTGCCTGAAGGGAGATTTGCGGGCGCTGGTGGATCAGCTGCCGGAGCTGCAGGGGAGGGTGTTGAAGATGCGCTACGGGATGGAGGGCGAGGAGCCCATGAGCCTCACGGGCATCGGTCGGGTGCTGGGAATCAGCCGGGATCGGGTGCGCAATCTCGAGCGTGATGCCCTGGCGGGCCTGCGCCGCCGCGGTTCCGCCATCGAGGCCTACATGGCCAGCTGAGACACTCCAGGCATGGAGATGCTCGCCCTGTTCCCCCGCCATGTGCTGCGCGGGTCCCTCTCCCCTGGCCTGTTGGAGGGGTTGAAGGCCCACGCGGCCCAGGTGGCGGCGACTCCGGAGGCCAATCCCGACGCGTCCCACAAACTGGCGGGCCAGTTGTTTCAGCAACGGGAACTCAATCCCCGGCATCCAGTGGTGTTGGAGTTGTGCCAAAGCGTGATCCTGCCCGGCTGCGAGCGCTGGATCCGTCACGTGATCGATCAGCAGCCCCCCCAGGGACGGGGGCCCTGGACACCGGGCCGGTACGGCCTGCGGCTGATCGATGTGTGGCTGAATGTGCAGCGGGCCGGGGATTACAACCCCACCCACACCCATGGGGGAAGTTTTTCAGGGGTGGTGTTTTTGCGGGTGCCCCCCCAGATCAGCGGCGACCGCTTCGATGGCCAGCTCTGCTTCCATGGCCCCGAGGAGTGGCAGATCCAAACCTTTCGCACCGGCATGGCCCACTACGTGCTCCCCGTCCCTGGTAAGTACTACGTGTTTCCGGCCTGGCAGCCCCATTCGGTGGCCCCCTTCCGCGGGGAGGGGGAGCGGTGGTCGCTGGCGTTCAACGTGGTGGCCGTGCCCCAAGCGCCCCCGAGCGAAGAGCTCGGGGCTCCGCCCCCCAATGTGTCGCTGTCCAGCGCCCGGCCGCGACCGGGGGGCTTTGGCTAACGGGAGCGGAGGAGCCCCACGCGCCGTTGGATGTCGTCCAGCAGCTCCTGGATCCGGGGATGGTCGGCGTGTTCCTGGCGCACCACCAGGGCGATCGACTGTTCCAGCTGAAGGTCGAAGTCGAGGGGGCAAAGGTCGGGGTTGAGAGCCATCATGCATGGCGAGGCGTAGGCGAGGGTGTGGCCATCGCCCGTGCGTCCTTCCCAGTGCTGGCTTCTGTAGTGGCTGATGTGCCTGGGGTTGCGCCACAACCCATAGCGTTTGAGCTGGCTCGCGCTTTTGGGGTACCAGTTGGCGGTCAAGCCCACGCTTGGAAACCGGCTCAGGTCGGCGGGGGCCAGGTTGGACTGGCCGGCGAGAGGGTGTTGGCGACTGGCGACGAGCAGGATGGGAGCGCGGAACAGCTCGATCACCGTGAGGTCTGGCCCCGGATCGTCCGGGAGATCGAAAGCGCTGGTGCACAGCCAGGCGTCGACGACCCGCTGGCGCAGGAGGGTCAGCGACCGTGGCTGGTTGATGGCATCCGGCCGACCCAAAATCCATGCTCTGGGGTGGGAATCCGCCAGCAGCCGGCTGGAGATGGCGCCGGCCTCCAGGCGCATGCTCTTCCTGCCTTCGAAACGACTGGACTGATCGCTTTCACGAGCCTGGCCGAGGGGAGCGAGGTTGCCATTCACATACCATTCCCCCCAAACTTTGCGGAGGCCGAGATTGAGATGTTTGGCCAGATGGTGGGCCCAACGGCTGATGGTGGGCTGGCTCTGGGAGGTGATTTTCGCCGCTTGATGCCCGTTCCCCAGCCAGAGAAGGCTATCCAAGGCTTCAAGTTGCGCTGGGGGGGGCATGGCCTGCTGCCTCGCTGATAGAAAGGGTATTCCACAATTCAATACACCCAAGACCGGCATGTCTGTTGTAGAAGAAGTTGCATTCGGCCGAATCCTTCACCTTCCAACATTTTTTGCGTTTTGCCCGATCCAGTGAGCCGGGATGTCTGGAAAGAGGATGCTTGGGCCCGCGATCTTCGCGCCCCTCTCTTGGCTTGGTGGACGATCCACGGACGTCATTCCATTCCCTGGAAGTTGATCCATGGCCGTCCGCCCGAGGCGGGCGAGCCGCTCTCCTGCTACGGAGTGATGGTGGCTGAGGTGATGTTGCAGCAGACCCAGCTGCGGGTGGCGCTGCCCTACTGGACCCGGTGGATGGAGGCGTTGCCCGATCTGGGGGCGCTGGCGGCGGCCGACGGCCAAACCTTGCTGCGGCTGTGGCAGGGCCTGGGGTATTACAGCCGGGCCAGGCGCCTGGGGGAGGGGGCCCGCGAGTTGTTGGCGCGGCAAGCGGAGCGGGGCGGGCCCGACCCCTGGCCCCGCACCCTGGAGGGGTGGATGGAGCTGCCGGGCATTGGCCGCAGCACAGCGGGGGGCATCCTCTCCTCCGCCTTCGACCTGCCCGCGCCGTTGCTGGATGGCAATGTGCGCCGGGTGCTGGCCCGGCTGATGGCCCACCCGCGGCCGCCACGGACGGAGGAGCGCCTGTTCTGGGATTGGAGTGCCCGCCTGCTGGATCCCCAGCGGCCGCGGGCCTTCAACCAGGCCCTGATG
>JBKCPG010000223.1:0-8897 GCA_046309395.1 Cyanobacteriota bacterium
GGGACCCCTGAAAAAGCGAACTGCAGCCTCAACGCGAATTCTGCCATCGAGTGGCGGGAAAGCCGCTCTCACGCATGTTTATACCGCGTCCAGTAAATCCGCCATTTCAAGCTGCCAAATGGTCCTGAGCACCTCCAAGAGGGCACTAGGCTTATGCAAGTCATTGAACCAAGCACAGATAGTGATAAAAAAGAGGCGGAGGAGCCTCAGGATCTTCTCTGCGCACATCACGAGAAATGACATTGAGATCAAGGTCTCTGCACCTTGAGACAACCGCGCCATAATCAGATTCAGGGAGTACTTCCTCTTCCCTGATCCAAAGCATCCTTCCACCTCATTGCGCTTCCTTTGGTCTGCTCTCAGCTGCTGCTTGTGAGCAGCGCTGATCTCTGGATCCTTCGGTGGTCTACCCAACCGCTTACAATATAGTCGTATATTGTTTCTGGTGCAGAAGTTTCGATTCTTAGTGTTGAGATAGATGCGATCAGCACAGATTCGCTCAGGGTAACAGCCGTATTCTTGCTTATACTTCTTGGCTTGTGCAATCAGATCCTCGGCCTCATTGTATGGATCCCAGCTGATCCGATGCAGAAAGGCAAAGCCATTCCGCACAGAAACACTGATTTTGGCGCCAAACTCAACAGCAGCTCTTGCTTTTCCGCGAACCATTGGGCGAACCTGTCGCTGCACCAGATTGACAATGCGGTCGGGGATGCTGCGCGTCTTGGAGTAGAGCAGGATGGTTTGCTGTCGGTGCAGCTTGTTGATCACAAGCAGTTTGCGCCACCAATGGGTCTTCAGGCTAGAAAGCACTGCGCCAGAGGCGATCAGGGCATCGACGGCTTCAAGATTTCGCTGCAGATAGTCGAGCTGGCGACGTATTGCGGCTTTTATCTTGCGGCGGCGTGGTTTCTTCTGTTTGGCGACATTGAGAAAAACAGCACGTGCTTTTCCTCGATCATAGCGGGGCTTGTGCTTGCGAAAGTCTGAGTGCTGGTCACACAGGTCATCGATAATGCGTTCGGTTGACACCCTCGCCTCATTCAGCAATTTCAAATCAGTCGGATAGGTGATGTCTGCTGGCGTGCAGGAGGCATCGATGGTGAGTGTTCCCCAGGGCTTGCCCTCTGGCCAATCGGCAGACTTCACGAAATTGTCGAGCGCGAGCTGGGTGCCAGCTTTGTCCTCTGGATCGTCAGAGTCGTCATCTGGGAGTCTCGCGATGGCCTCAATCACCATGGCTTTACCTCGTTCAGCGATCAGTTCGTTGACCCGACAGAGGTCTTCTTCTGTGAATCGCTTTCGGAAATGAACCATCATCGATGGGTCAAATGGTGCCTTGCTTGAATAGCCGGCAAAGCCAAGGAAAAACTGCATGTAAGCATTCTCTCTGATCTGCTCCACGGTCTCTTCATCGGTCAAGCCAAGCCGCTGCTTGATGAACAGCGCGCCAAACGCCAGCCTCACAAGCTTCGCAGGGGCGCCCGTTGTGGGACTGAACTGAGGCGCATAGGTTGCCTCCAACTCTTCCCATGGCATCAGAGGGGAGAAGAGCACCCAGCGGTTCTCCGGATCCAATGTGCCGCCGAAAGGCAGCTGGAACTCCTCGATTGAGAGCTGCCCGTTATGGTGCTTCCGGTACATCTGCGGTTTTCAGCAGTTGTAGCAATCGTGGATTGCCCTGATCAAGGCCACTTTATCGACTCTCGATCGCTGAAACAAGCTGCGCTGCAGTCGATCTGGCTTTTTCAGGAGTCCCTACGTAGGAGAACAGAGCGCCGCTGCGCTCCCGGTGACCTCGCATGTGGGCTGGGAAGTTGGTTCATTTTCGCAGAGAAGGCCGGATTTTTCAGCAAACCCTTAGAGCAGAGCTCTAGACCCCTGGCTCAACATTGACCGTCTGACACTAGCCAGCCACTCCGTATTGAGACGCTTCAAAGCACTGGAGCAACTGCAGACCATGGAAACTGCATAAACAAGAAGCTCATCGCCCGGGCCGTAAATGCACACATCAAAGGTCATATCAAGATCGGTAGCCTCAATATTGAAAAGACGGATCTCAAGCATGCCGGTCAACTTGCTGGAATCCAGTATTACCAGTGAGGACACAGATGAAGGCAGAGCGGTCTTGTCGTCAAAGAGACGACGCCAGACGAGAGCAAGCTGCGCAACACAATCGTAAAGAGGTGGCGGGCAGATCCAGAAATGACCGCTGAGGAGCCCTAGATCGTTGGGAACCCCTGAAAGCATGACATCAGCCTTAATAGAGTGATGTGTCACAGACAGGAGACGTTCGATAACCTGATAGACAGAACCATGAAATAGGTAGTCCCGGTAGCAATCAGACGGCGAAAGAGAACTCGCTCCTGGCATAGGTGTATCGCCGAGAGTTGCATTCGTTGGAACCGGCGGAATTGCCGCGACAACAAATTTCCCAGAATAGCTAGGGAAGCGCGAGTCGCCGACATAGATGGTGGCCTCACGGGATCCATCCCCATCAGGGTAATCGAATGACAGGGAGATAACAAGGGATTGAGTGCTCAACGGTACCTGCACACCCCTGAGACAACGGATGTCATGAACAACTAGCTGGGCACCTTGATGGAGATCTATGCAGGCATCCAGGAAAACCTCCACAAAGAAAGCAAAGGGAAGTACGAACTGATCTCCTAGAACGTGATCCCTGAATAACGGCCTATCAGGTAGGTTTAGCTCAAAGAAGTGCGAACGCTCTGCTGAAGTGGAGACGCTACGGAACAGACGGAGTGCGGAACCCGAATGGGGAAGACGAGACCGCAATTGATAGATGGATCCAAGATCGGGGGAGAGGCCGGTGTTGAATGTGCACTCCAGATCATTCCAGGGAGCGAAACCACAGACAGGGGAATGAAACCCGCCGCCGGGGAGATTCGCTACATAAAGAAAGCAGGTAAGACCCTGCTGATTGGTCAACGGACTGATACCTCGGCGAGCAAATTGCGCGTTGACTTCAGGCAAGGCCATGCCGACCTCGGCCCAGGGTCCCCAATTGAAGACCACCGTCTTCAGCTCGGGGTGAGACTCAGAAAAGAGATTGGCCAGACGGTAAAGAGCCTCATTGGCAGCTGAATAATCGGTCTGCCCCTTGTTACCATACGTACCAGATACAGATCCGAAGACGTACAGAGACTGGCACTGATCCAAGGGCGTAAGCCTCAATACATTTGCAAGGCCAAGGCATTTAGTAGACACAACATCCACAAAGTCTTGCTCTGACTTGTTGACGATCAGACCATCACGCAGAAGGCCTGCAGCAAAGAGGATGGCGGTTGGCATGACACTTGCGTGCCCAAGATAATCAAGACAGGAAGCGAGGGCTTGCGAGTCAGTAATGTCGCAGGCGTGATAGTGAACGCCCGCACAAAGGGGCTGCAGTGTCTCAATCGCCCCCGCCAATTCCATCTGGGAGCCGAGATAGGCAATTCGCCTACGAAGCAGTTTTAGATCCGAACAATGCTCAGGCTCGTTTTCAAGGACGTGTAGCTTTAGGTCCGTGCAATGACGCAAGGACGGAATAGCGTCATAGATCCGGTCATATGAACGTCGCCCAAACAGATGAACCTCCGAATCAGGGCTCAGCACAGCCCGCAGGCATTCCAGGCTCAGCGCCGAGGCGCCTCCAAAGACGTACACACACTTCCATTGGCTGTCCTCTGGAGAAGGCTGAATGTTCTCGATTCCGAGGCGGATAGATTGAGTACACCGGGAAAGCAGAAGCCCCTCGCCAGAGAGATAGAGATCACTAGGCTTCACTTCAGAAGCCAGAATGGCCTCAAGAGGCGTGTCCAGAGATATTCCAGTGCTTGAATCAAGGAGTGTCAGAGAACTGACAACAAGATTTAGATGCTCACTTTGAAGACTCCGAAGAGAACCCGTACATAGAGCATCAAGAAGATTGGACTCCGCAGTAGAAGGATGTGCCGCAGGAAGTACTCTGATGAGAGTCAAAGAGCGGCACCTCTGACAGACATCGGATATAGACCGGACGTATTGGTAGGTAGCCTGAGCAGAACGTGTAATGGAATCGCTGTCTAGGCGGAACGGGCCTGAGGATGGCCCCATGGAGGAGCCAAATGCCTGGAAGTCCAGCAGGTAAACAGATTGTTCAGGACCGATGGAGAGTGTGCCCAGCTCAGCGATGCAAGTCAGCTCACGAGATGAGCCAAGGGCCTTACAGGTAAGATCAGAGGGGGATCCCAGATGAGCAAGGACGTCGAAAACTGGACTTTGCTGACGTCGTGAAACTAATGGAACAAGCGTTAGGCCATACAGGGGAAAGGCCTCAGGGCCACCCTGCAGATCCGACGTCCCAACCTCTTCCTTAACAGAGATTGGGACGACTACTTTCCCGAAGACGCTGTGAGAGAAGAGAGGATTTCAATAATGTCGCCAATTTTAGGGGCAGCAGCCAGATCATCAGTACGTGCCTTGATCTCGTCTCGCAATTGTGAGGAGACAGCCTTCTGCAGACGGGCAAAGATCTCGACTCGCTTGATTGAGTCGATGCCAAGGTCGGCTTCCAACGCCAGGGAAGGCTCCAGCATATCTGTCGGATAACCGGTCAGATCTGATGTGATCTCGATCAACAATTCGGCAAAATCGGGCGCCGATGACTCCTGCGCGGCATGGACTGCCACCGCTTGAAGCGCTGGTGCCGACGGGGGTTGAGCGGGTGGTGCAATGGCTGGAATTTGCTCGGCCTTGACCACAGGCTGCGCGGGAGAAGCCAGCGTCTGTGACGCAAACGGTGCCGGTGACTGGAGAGCTGCATCCGGGAACCCGAAGCTGAAACCTGCAAATGTCTGGTCAACCGTTGAAGGGGCCGCTGGCGCAGAGGGCGACAGAGTGGTCGCTGTAACAGGGGGGAGGGGTATGGAACCGCTGAAAGGAACAACCGGAGACTGCGACACCATGGCAATCGCGACACGCTCCTGAGAAGCAAGCATCTGACGTACATTCTCGCTGAAGATAGAATATATCTGAAGAGAAGTACTAGCGTCGAGAGGGCTCATTGGTGAAGAAGTCAAAGTTGGTAGTGAACTGATGGTAGCGCCTGACCGTAACCCGATTGTGTCCACAGTTGACGGTTGCAGAGGAATCTGAGCTGCAGTCATCGTTGGATCTGGTGCTGTCCCTGAGCCAGCCAGCGACTGGACGGGCGCAGGCATCGTGGCTGCCGTCAACGGCGGTCGAGCTGAGGGATAGGGGACATCATGCAGCATGTAGGCCATCCCGTTAGAAACAGTGGCGGCGGGAGTGGGTGTCTCGAACGGAGATGGGTGACGCAACAGAGGCGGAAGCCGACGTCCCAGATTTGGCCTGAAATCCGGCAACAGACAGAAGAGATGGGAAAGTGCATTAAGGTAGCCGTCAATATCATTAGAACCAGTATCGAGGGAGACAAAGATATCGCCAAGGACTTCGCGATTCTGCTGCACGAGTTTATCCATAGTCAACGAAGGACCAATATTGATAAATAAATGAGGCGATGCATCAAGCGACGCCATTCCCTTGACCATATCCACCGATGCGGTCATGTGACGAGTCAGCCTCGAGACTGAGCTTGCATATTCTGAATCGTAAGCACAGCCATCGACCAAAGACAGGACAGTCAGTGCAGGAGAACGCAGTCGCGCACTGCTGATAAGGGCTGAGAAGGCTTCTCTAGCAGGATCCATCAAGGGTGAATGGAATCCACCAGAGACTTTCAGGCGCGTCGCCTTCTCTCCGATAGCTTTGATGTCTCCAACAAGACGTTCCAACTCTGGATCCGGACCGGAGATGGTGATCTGACTCGGAGAATTGAAGTTGGAGACGTAAGTATTGGTATAGGCTTGCAGCAGCATGGCCAACCTGGTGGTGTCAGTCAATGTGGTGGCAAGCATGCCGGAGCAGCCCGTGGAACAGGCCGCATCCATGCAATCCCCACGCTGCCTGATCAGCTGCAGGAATGTGGAGCGATCTGACCACATGCCTGCCAAGGCTGTCGCCGTCAATTCACCCAGGGAATGGCCTATCAACAGATCAGGCTCCAGTCCGCAGGAAACAAGGGCATCGGCAAGGCCAAGCTGAACGGCACAGATCAATGGCTGCAGCTCAATCATTGGGATAGAGCCAAAATCAAGACGTCCGGCAACATTTGAACTACGCGTCAGTAACAGATCACGCAGAAACTGGCTCTGGATGGCGCCCGCAGCAACTGCCAAGTCTAGAGAGTTCTTGACAGCATCGTTGCAAGTCAGCAGCTCATCCAGGCAATCCTCCCTCAGTCCACCCTGGCCTGCGAAAAGCAGAACAACTGGGAGTTGAACAGCAGTGAGGGAGACATGGGAAATATACGTTCCGGCATCCACGCAGGTGACAGATGATTCGTTAGGCACCTCCTGGTTCAACAGCAACTGTATCCTGGACAGGAGTTGATCTCTGGAGCCGGCAACAATCGCAGCACGGAAAGCCGAATGGCGCGAATCATACCGGCACTCGGTCTGACACCAATGGAGCTGAGAGATCTTGTATATTGCAAACTCTGGATGAGAGCTGATGTCGTGTAAAGACGTCGTCAACTGAGACTTCAGGTCAGCAAAGTCTCTGGAATGCCAGATGAAGAGATAATGGGAGATTTTAGGCCATGAACGGCTGTAGCGAGAAGGGGCCGGCGACTCAGAGAGAACAATGTGATAATTGGTACCCCCAAATCCGAAGGCACTCACTCCAGCTTTGCGGCCGTGCTCGGTGGTCGGCCAAAAACTGGGCGATTGGTTCAGAAAGATCGGAGAAGATGGATTCTTGAGTGGCTCCAAGGGTGCTGATGCACCTACTTGAGGAGAAAGTACCCGATGATGAAGACAAAGAGCTGCATGCATCAAGCCAGCTATACCAGCCGAGCTTTTCGTATGCCCAATGTTCGGCTTGGTTGAAGAAACAGCGCACGACTGCGGCGCGGCGGAATGACGATCAGTGATCGCAAGTAAGGTTTCCAGCTCTGTGCGATCGCCTGCTACTGTGCCGGTTCCGTGCGCCTCGTAAAGAGACATGCAGGAGGGAGAGCAACCGGCCGCATGCCAAGCCCTTTCCACGGCGAGTTGTTGGCCGTTGGATTGGGGGGAGGTCAGGCTGGAGCCACGTCCATCGCTGGCAGCGCCAACGCCTTCGATGACAGCAATGACTTCATCTCCGTCGCGAAGCGCATCGCTCAGACGCTTCATCACGACGACGCCAAGGCCCTCACTGATGGCGATACCATCCGCATTCTGATCAAAGGATTTCGAGCTACCTGTCGGAGATAGAGCCTGGCTACGGCTGAAGCACAGGAATGCGAAAGGACTCTGACCGGTATCAACACCACCAGCAATCGCCAGGTCGCAGCTCCAGGATGTCAGCTCACGATAAGCAGAATAGATCGCAGCCAGCGAGCTGGCACAAGCAGCATCTACGGTATAGCTGGCGCCCTTGAGATTAAGGCGATTCGCTACGCGTCCAGCCACAACGTTGAAGAGGAGACCCGGGAAGGTTTCATCTCCCCACTCAGGCAGTCGGGAATAAATCTCTGACTTCTCAGCACATGAGATGCGCTCAATCTCACTTCTAGCGGCATACTTGCCACCCATGTCGCCGATGCCTCCACCAGCTCCAAGGAACACAGCCGTACGATCCCTGATATCCTGATCGAAATTAATGGAATGCTGCTCAAAGAGTCGCGTGATCAACTCGAGAGTCAGAATTTGAAGAGGCTCGATTTTTTTTAGTGAAACAGGCGGAATCCCAAGCTTTCCCGAGTCGACGGAAATCGGTGGCAGGAAACCACCCCACTTGGAATAAACGCAATCTCGTTCAGCCTTGTCAGGTGAGTAGTAAAGAGCAGGGTCCCATCTCTCGGGCGGAACTTCTTTAACAACAGCTTCACCAGAGATCAATATCTCCCAGAAACGATTCAGATCACAACTATCTGGCATCATGCAATCCATCGCCACTATGGCGACCTGCCCTGCAATTACGGATCGCTGTTGTTCATCAAAGAGAGGCTGCTCTGCCAGCGCCGACAAATACTCGCGAGTTCGAAGGGTCAAACGCTGATGCAGTTCTGAGATCGTTGTTTTTTGACCGAGCAGCGCTGCGCTCTGACCGAGCATGTACATCCCATCGCGAAATGACTCATCCTCCGAGACAGAAACCAACCCCGTGGCATCCCGCTTGATTCCCTTGGTGGCTAATCGCAAACGACCAAGAGTCAGCTTCTCAAGTTCCTCTCGCAGCTGATAACCACTGAGTCCCTCATTAATATAAGTTTCCTTTAGCTGTTGGAATTCGTGGGCAAAAGGGGTGACTGCACAGCGACTGGCATGGCCTGCACCGGTCTCAAGATTGACTGTGCTGGATGCAGCAATGACTGTTTCGCGATACGACTCAACAATGGCGCCAGTCGAGACCGCTTCATCTGTGTACAGATAGGGTGTGCCTGTAAGAATACCCGTCCGAATGCCCACTGCCTTCGCCTTGGTAGAAAGAATCCGTGCCGTGGCACAGGAAGCCGGATCTGCAATCCCTCCAGCCAAAACAATGTGGTATTGACCGACAGGTTTCGGCAACTCAGCCTGAGCCAGCCAGATCAGGCACTGCTCCCAAAGAACAAGACTGCCAACGGGACCAACATGTCCCCCACATTCTCTGCCTTCAAGAATAAGATTGGTGGCACCTTCTGAAACATATTCCTGAAAGAGATTAAGCGTAGGAGCATGGATAAATGCCTTGATACCACAGCGTTCAAAATCATCCGCTTGGTCTGGACGTCCACCTGCAATCAGAACACATGGGGGCGCAATCTCCTTGACAACGGAAAACTGACGATCACGTATTTCACG
>JBKCPG010000224.1:0-3756 GCA_046309395.1 Cyanobacteriota bacterium
GCAGGAATCGCCTGGATGATGGCCGAGGTCACGTTGCCGACACGAAGCTGCTCGCCCCGCGCTGGCCCGAGCTGGTGCTGAACCTGGCCAGGACTCGGCTGGAGCGCGGCCTGCAGCAGCCTGAGCACTTCACCCATCCACTCTGGCATCACCACCACCCCAGCAACTCGCTCGATCTGCTGGAGCTGCCGCGAGGTCCGGCGCTGTTCACTGAGTGTCTCGAGTGGCGCTTACCCCTGCCCCTTCGCTCTCGCTCCTTTGGTGAGCCCTGCCCCGAAGAGGTGGCCCTGGCTGCGGAGGCCCCGCAGTTGGACAATCGCCTCCCTCCCGGCCATCCCGCCAGGCGGCTCTACGCCACCCTGCGCGATCGGGCGCATGCGGACATCGCCACCGCTGAGTAAGACGACAGAGCGCTGGTGGAGGGGTAGGGGAAGACCCCCTCCAGGGGCGTGGCGGCGGTAGGTGTGACTGGTGGTGGCATTGATCTCCTGGGGCCTGTCGTCGGGCTCCACCCGCCAACGCCGCACCCCCGGATGCCGTGTCGCCATCCACATCCCCAGCCCAGCCGCCACCCGACAATGCCCCGGAGCAGCCAGAACCGCCAGAATCGAAAGCATTACCACCGCGCTGGTTGGGCCTCGATCGCCTCGGCGTCCTGCAGGTGCTCGGCGGCCTTGCCCTCAGCCTGATCGCCCTCTTTTCCTCTTATGACCACATCACCGTCTTCGGCCGCAGCATCGTGCTCCAGCAGCAATGGGGAATCCCTTTCATCGCTGCCTCGCTGGCGACAGTTGTTGTCGATGCTCAACTGGCGACGGGATCCCGGCTACGAGCAGCGCAAGATGAAGCACGAGCTGAGGATGAAGCAGCTGAAGAGCGAGATCGAGCAGATCGAGAAAGAAACCGAACAGCTGAGGCGCGAGAACGCCAGACAGAGAGCTTTAAGCGCCTTGATCGAGCAGCACTGCTTTCCGGACGATTCCAACTCGACCCCACTCCCACCAACCGAGCCCGGTTCCAGCTCTTCCTGACCTTGATCGCTGACGTCAGTTCGCCCGATCTGGAGGGGTAGGGATGAGCCCATGCCGACGCCGACGGCTCAGCAGAGCAGGCGGCGGGGAAATCTTCGCCATCGGCAAGGGGGAGATGTCATGGGCCTGGCACCAGGGCATCCCAACCAGGCTTGTCGAGTGGGACTAAATTAAGACTTAGTTTATCAAAACGTTCGGTGGTTGCCCCAAAGGATTTCCAGGCCAGCCGACCCCCGTCCGACCTGCCCCTGGCTAGCCATCAGCTCGTGAACGTGCACCAGGCCAAGACCCATCTCTCCCAGCTGCTGCAGCAGGTGGAGCAGGGCCAGGAGGTGGTGATCGCCCGCTCAGGGGTGCCGATTGCGCGGCTGGTGGCCTGGCCCCGCCAGCCCAGGCGGTGGCAGCGCCCGGGGCGATGCGCGGCCAGATCAAGTTGGCTGATGATTTCGACGCCCCCCTGGATGGGTTGTTTGAGGCATTGCCTTGACGCGGTTGCTGCTCGATACCCATCTGCTTCTGTGGTGGCTGAGCGGCGATCCACGGCTGCCGCAGCAGGTGGTGGAGCGTGTGCAGGCGCCGGGGGCGGAGGTGTTCGTCAGCCAGGCGTCGCTGTGGGAGATGGCGATCAAGCTGCCGATCGGCAGGCTGCAGGTGGATCTGCCGGACCTGGAGCGCCAGGTGCCGCTGCGCATCCACGCCGTCAGCGCCACCTGCATGTGTGCACTGGTGGAGGGCACGCAGCACTTTGTCGAGCAAATCTACGGAAGGCACGGCTGCGGTGAAGTCGAACACCGCTGCATGCCGCCCGGGGCATCCGAGTCATCGTTTCACTCCGCAGCGACAACGAATCCACGTAACCATCGATCGAGGTGAGCGGTGCTCCACTTGTAGACGTCCAGGAACGGGTGGTTGATCGCCAGGCTCTCCCGCAGCGCAACCCCAGCAGAGGCTGTCGTCTTCATCAACGCTTGACCCGAAGGGTGCCATCCCATGGCGGCGAGGACGTGCCCTCTGCAGACGGTTGGTGGTGTCGCGCAGCGCCGCAAGCACCTCAGTGCTGCTTGAAAGGTCATGGCATGACGCGTGAGCAGTGTAGCGCTGGCCGTGTACACTGTTTCTTGCACGCCGATCCGCGTTCCCGCCCAGGAGAATGCTCATGAAGAACATCACTCTCAGCGCCGACGAAGCGCTGATCGAGGCGGCCCGGGCCCAGGCGAAGGCGGACAACACCACCCTCAACGAGCAGTTCCGCTTGTGGCTGGCCGCCTACGCGCGCAAGCGGCACATGCAGCGGTACGAGCAGGTGATGGCGGGGTTGCGCGGCAAGCTGGTGGTGGGTCGCAAGCTCACACGGGACGAGATGAATGAGCGCTGATCACTTCCTCGACACCAATGTGCTGATCTATCAACTCGACACGCGCGACGAGCGCAAGCATCACATCGCTGAGAACCTGATCAAACAGGCCCTCGCCACCGAGGGAGCTTGCATCAGTTTTCAGGTGGTCCAGGAGTGCC
This sequence comes from Cyanobacteriota bacterium, assembly GCA_046309395.1. GTDB lineage: Bacteria > Cyanobacteriota > Cyanobacteriia > PCC-6307 > Cyanobiaceae > Cyanobium. Next base: position 2,547 of record JBKCPG010000224.1, read on the forward strand.
TCAACACTGTGCTTCGCAAGGCCGAGGTCCGGCTGGATGTCGTCGATGCCCGGGCTTGGCTGGACACCGTGCTGGTGCCCCTGGTTCGTGTGGTCCCCACCCCGGCTCTTTACCGGCGCGGCCTTGATCTGCAGGAGCGTTGGAAGTTCGGCTTCTACGATTCGCTGATCGTGGCGGCGGCGTTGGAAGTCGGCTGCAAACGGTTACTCAGCGAAGACCTGCAACACGGCCAACGCATCGAAGGGCTGCGCATCGAAAACCCATTCGGGCTCTGATCCGTCCGCCTCCGGCACCACCATCAGCGATTCCGACGCCGATCGATCACCAGAGCAGGCGGCAGTGGAGGGCTGCCAGCGCAGGGTCAAGGCTCACTCGGGGGGCAGAGGAGCGAGCAGTGCATCGAAGGTGGGAAGCTGCCGCTGCCCCAGCAGCACCCCTGGCTGGGGTTGATCACTTTCCAGTGGCACCAGCCGTGCCCAGGGCTTGCCGTCCTTCGCCACCAGGATTGTTTCGACGGCATGGGCGGCATCGATCAGCCTGGAGAAGTGGGTCTTTGCCTCGTGAATGTTGACGCTGCGCATCAAGGGCTGGAGGCCTGAACGGCGCTTGGGCCAGATGTGGACCCGACTGCTGGAACTTTGTCAGGCTGAGAAATGGGCAGCCCGGCCCTCGCTTCGCTCACAAGCTCTCCCCAAGACGATTCACGCCGATTGCGATGGTTGCAAACGCCAGATCTTGCACGACAGCAAGCGGTGTCATAACATACTGACAAAGTGAAGGGATGAGCCATGACCCTGACCACAGTTTCAGCGCGAGACTTTGCGCGCGACCTCGCTAGCGCCAAGAAGGCCGCCAACTCCGGGCCCGTGATCGTCACCGACCGGGGACAGCCGACCTACGCACTGCTCAAGATCGAGGACTACTACAAACTGGCCGGAACCCAGCGGCAGAGCCTGCTGGCCGTCATGGATGCCATCCCCGGGGGGCACTTCGCGTTTGAGCCGCCACGGCTGGCGGGAAACGATCTGAAACCGGTGGACCTCAGCTAACAAGGCATGTTTCTTCTTGACACCAACGTGATCTCAGAGTTGCGTCACGGCAAGCCGCATCAATCGACAGCCGTCCGCTCCTGGGCAGAAGAGCAACCCGTGCAACAACTTTACCTGTCCTCAATCACGGTCTTGGAATTGGAGATGGGTGTGTTGCGCAT
>JBKCPG010000225.1:0-4279 GCA_046309395.1 Cyanobacteriota bacterium
GGCTTGTTAGACAGCCATCTTCGCGTCGTCAACAGCCGTGACATGCAATTCCAAACCCAGCGCAGAAATCACCTTCAATACCGTTGCCAGCTCAGGATTGCCCGAAGAAGATAACGACTTGTATAGACTCTCCCTGCCAAGGCCAGCATCACGGGCAACTTGGCTCATACCTTTAGCCCTAGCTATATCTCCTAAGGCAGCTGCCACAAGCTGAGGATCACCATCCTGCAGTGCGGCTTCTAAATAAGCCGCAACATCATCAGTCGTGCGGAGGTGTGTGGCGGGGTCCCAGATTGTCGTGGAGGTCTTGGTCATTGGATTCTCCTAGAGATTTCGAGCAAGGTCTTTGGCAAGACGAATATCCTTGTCTTGGGAACTCTTGTCGCCGCCTGCAAGCAGAATGACGACGGATTCTCCTTGCTTTGTCAGATAGATCCGATAGCCGGGGCCGTAATGGATCCGCAGCTCTGAGACTCCATCTCCTACAGGGCGGATATCTCCTGAGTTACCGAGCGAAAGTCGTCTGATTCGGATGTCGATACGAGCCCTTGCAGTTTTATCACGTAAGGCAGCAAACCACGCGGCATAGGCAGGCGTCTCCCTGATTTCAAGCATACCCCACTGTATCCCGGGAGATACGGCTGTGCAACCGGCTGCTTTGTCTGGCTAACGCTTGCCATCACCTGGCCGCACTGAATAATGCTTAAAACGAAAAGAATCAACGGTGGCGGCTCAGGTGGATGGCATTGTTAGCCAGACTGTGATGAAGATGGGGCTTGCAGCCTCATCAGACCGTACGCCTTAGCCAATAGCATAGAGACTCTTCCTTCGGTAAAAGCCGAAAAGTCATCAGAGAAAAGTGTGACTGGGCAAAGAGCTTTGCTCAGAACAAACTCAAGAGACTGTTCGTTGCCTGGCATTTTGTCTCGATACAGCGAGGGCTTAACGCCTCCAAGTCTATTATTTTCTGCTCGGTTAATCATGGCAAAGTTTACCAGTGAATTGATCTTCGCCAATGGCTCTCCTGCAGCCAGTAGATGCTTGCGCGGGAAGACGTGATGGAACTCCTTCTTATTTGCTTCGCGCAAGACTTTGTCAAGAGAGACAGGAGAGCCGGAGATGAAGCTGAGTGGTCCTTGGTTTGCTAGAAGTAGGACAAAAGCTTTGGTATTAACAGATCTAAGATTAAACTGTGATGAAGTAAAGAATGTCTTATCCAAGCCAACCTGAAAAGCCCCTAACTGGCTATTAACCCCGTCTCTCAAGTTGCGCATGTGACGAATATCATCATTAAGCTGCTCCAGCCGTTTTGAATACCGTCTAGAAAAGAACGTTCGCCATATCCACTGCATAATCTGATCTCTTTGTTCTGATGAAGGCACCCTCTCCTGTTCAGAACTCGAGGCAAAGAAGACAGACAATGGAATGATTATACTTGCAAAAGGCAGAACAGCTGCAGAATATGCGCAGCAATTAATGCGGAGAAAGTCAACGGCACCCACAACACCATTTCTAATTTCCGAAAAGCGTGTGCGGACTTCTTCTCCATTAAGCTCAATAATTACAGCAGGAGACGAGTCGCCTTTGAGAATAGCGCCACAACATCTAAGCAGTAAATTAGAGTCTTCTCCTACATCTTTGAAACCGAATGGACTGAGCTCGTCCGCAAGCTCTGTAAACTCCTCTTGAAGATCAAAGTCGTCACTCCATGTCCAAGCTGATAGTAATTGCAATGTATCAAGCTCAACCCCCATTCTATTGATTCTCTCGAATACAATTGCAACAGCGGCTCTATCGTCAGTTTCAAAAGTTTGGACAGGTATTCGAGCAGTTGTAAACTTCTGATAGAGGATGTCTACTCTACTTGCAAGTTCTTCTGATAAGTCACGCGTGTACTTCCGATATTCAGGCGGATTGAATAAGAGTTTCAAGGGAAAGTATGACGACTCTTCTGCCTGATCATCTGGGACATAAATAAAGTTTGAATCTTGTGCAGAAGATTCCCCACCCAGGTCATAATAAATTTTAAAAAGAGTATCGTCTTCCCCTTCGCTAGCCCCAAGAAGAGTCTGAAAAACACCAAAAATTGATGTTGCTCGTTGCTGGCCGTCTAGAATGTAGTCCAGAGGATAATCAGGATCTCGCTCATTTAGAATAAATGGACCAAGTTTTCGCTCTGTTTTGAGTGGGGTCTTGGTTCTCCAAAAAAGCAGAGATCCGAAGGGGAATCCCTTGTAAATCGAATCCATGAGATGAGCTACGCGATCGGCATCCCATACAAATCCCCTTTGAAAACTTGGAATTCTGATTTGTCCAGCATGAACTTTCTGGATAAGCTCATTGATGAATAATGGTTCAGCCATAATGATCAGCTCAAGAATACAGAAGGCATTGACTAGAGCGTCTATCCCAGAAGCGCTAGAAACATCTGTCGCTTATTATAGGCTTGACATGTTGCCTCAGGCGAGTATTTGCCTCGCTATACATGGAAAGGAAATCAGGAGATGCCAAAAGCTTAGCTCTTCCGGTATTGCCCACTTGGCCGGTGCCCGCTTCTAAGCATGAATAATAGCCTAAGGGTCAACTCCTTGCCAGGTTGACGTGCTGGCTAACGCTCCAGATCAGAAGCGGGCAAGATTCTTGGCACACTCACAAGCCTTAGCCCCCGTCTTCTGCATCTGGATGTTAGAGGGGTGATGGCTACTGGAAGCCACTGCTGATAAATGCTCTCATCAGTGCGATTGAATCAATCAGATCCTGAGTCGTAAATGGCTGGTTGTGAGGATTCTCTGGATGATGAATCTGGTGCCTGATCTTTTCAGTCATTGTGAGTTGGCGGACAAAGGTGGTTCCATCTGAACGAAGCTGTGTATAGCTCTGTAGGGTTTTTCCATTCTTGAAGGTGGTTAGATGACCCTCCGCTTCCAAATACCCAAATAGCTCATTGTGGTATTCATACGACGCCTCCCCAAAAGCAGCATAGTTCACCTCGTTCAAGCTAGGGTATGGCAAATCCTGCTCATCGACTTGTTGCACACCCTCAGGGCAGCCATCTGTAACAAGCATAAGATTATGAAACTGTAGCTTTTTGACGATTTCAGGACTATGCGTCGTGAGCAAGACCTGTGTGTTGGCAGCGTTTGAAAGGCTGATAAGCGCATCTATAAGTGCACGTTGATGGTCGGGATGCTGGGAAGTCTCTGGCTCTTCAATTGCATAAATAACATTGGGTAGCTGTGCTTCCCTTTGCCTTCTTTCTGACTCTGCGCGGAAGAAGCTAATCAGGACAAGGCGCTTTACACCACTACCACGTTTGTTAATTGGGATGTCATTGTCACCTGTTATTGAGACGCTTTTAAAGACGTCAATCCATTTAAGTGATGCAAGATCGGGCAGTTGTGGATCAAGAGAAGTGGCTATGTCAGGATTCATTTCCTGAAGCTTTTGCAAGGTCGATGCCGCAACTTCATCTAGCCGTTGTTTCACCGTTGCCGCTACAGACTCAAGGCTATCCCTTATAGCAGAGTCTCCCAGTATTTCCTTGACTGCTATACGCATGGGATCTTGGACCTCGCTGTCAGAATCACTATTCTTTCGATCTGCTTGAAAAAGAGTATATAACGGCATATACTTCTTAATCTGCTCCCAAATATTCTTGGCATCAATCTTCGCTACCTCGATCTCATACTCATCTGTAAAAGCAAGGGCATCCTGTGCTGACCATATGGCAGCGCGCATTACCGCGTTCTTGTTCCTGTCTGCACATTCAATCGCTTGGCTAGCCAGAATTGCTCTGAGATCAGATTGTTTCTTGAGCAGAAGGTCTTTGCACTCTGGATTTATAGGGTGCTTGGCAATGATAAAGATACGCTCTTTGCCGGCTCCCGGATACTTCTTTGTGATTCTCAGCGACCCGTCTGCTGTGAGCAGGTACTCGTCACGCAAGGAGGTACTGTTTGATGCGTCTATAACAATGTCGGGAGGCAAATCGGTAAACTCTACACTTATCTCAATGCAGTCTTCGCCATTGGCAAGGCAATCCTTGTTGACATCATCCTTATCAAGCTTGACGCACCCCTTGCTATCATTAAAGAAAATATCAAGAGCCTCAAGGATTGATGACTTTCCTATGTCGTTCCTGCCGACCAAGACTAGCAAATCATCAAGCTGTATAGTGATCGGGGTTGAATACCTTCGAAATCGATGAAGGCTGATTGACTTAATCTTCATTGTCGATGGCCTGGGTTAGTTCCGGGGAGCATACTCCCTCTAACGCTCA
>JBKCPG010000226.1:0-18052 GCA_046309395.1 Cyanobacteriota bacterium
AGCTTTCCCCCTCCTGGTACGTGGAAGCTCTGACCTACATCAAAAACAACCACGGCATTTCCGGTGATCCTGGCGTGATCGCTAACAACTACATCGACTACGCCATCAACGCGCTGGTTTGAACAACCAGGCTGATCAAGCATCTAACCGCCCCCCGCAAGGGGGGCTTTTTTGTGGACTTGTTCAGGTCAGTCTGATGGCACCATCATGGGAAGCACGCAGTGCGCGGGCTCCGGTTTCCATGACAGGACAACACGACAGCGACCCCCCTCTCACCGCCGCCGGTGAACCCATCACTGAGGCGGAGGCCCACAGGCGTCTTCGCGGAGACGATCCATCTCTTCAGTACTACGCGGCCTGGTGGCTTGGAAAAATGCGCAGCCAGCATCCCGACACCGTGCCTCTTCTGCTGGGGGCCCTTCAGCGGCGTCAACCCCGTGAGGCCGGCGCGGGGGTGGAAGGCAACGCCGTGGCCCGCAACGCGGCGCGGGCCCTGGGAAAGGTGGGGGATGGACGGGTGGTGCCAGAGCTGTTGGCGGCCCTGGCGGATGAGGATGACGGATTGCGGGAGGCGGCGGCGCGAGCCCTCGGCGAGCTGGGAGCCCAGGCCGCGGTGGGTCCTCTCCTGGAGCGTCTGGCCAGTGGTTTGGACGGGGCGGGCGCTTGCCAGCCGAATAGTCCGAAGCTGCGGGAACCCTGTGAGGCCCTCATCGAGGCCCTCGGTGACATCGGCGTCGCGGAGGAAGCGGTGCTGGCCACCATCCAACCGTTCCTTGATCACGACCGGCCCTTGATTCGCAGTGCCGCCGCGCGGGCCTTGCTTCAACTCACGGGCGAGCCCACCTGGGGGGAGCACCTCCTCAACCTGCTGGAGCATCCGCAGTTGCAGGTGCGCCGGGCGGCCCTGATGGATCTGGGAGCCGTGGGGTGGCGGCGGGCCCTGGAGCCCATTCGTCGCACCCACGCGGAAAATAGCCTCAAGCTGATTGCCCTGAGGGGTTTGGTGGAACGGGGCAGCGGCGAACCCTCCACCACCATCCTGCTGGAGGCCATGGATGAACTCCTGTGATCCCTTCCCCGCGCTCATCGCCGCCGTTGAGCGGGCCGATTCGGCGGCCGGTCTCTTCGAGGCCACCCGAGCCCTGGCCAGCGCCCTGGCCACCCAAGGCGAGGGGCCCCTCGAGGGCCCACCCCCAAACGCCGCGCTGTCCTGTTTGGTGCGGATTCTTGGCTACAACAATCCCGGGGCGGCGGTCGCGGCTGTGGAAGGGTTGGTGGCCAGTGGTCCAGCGGCCGTTTCCCCTCTGCTGGAGGGCCTCGACGCCCAGAACTACGGCGCGCGGGCCTGGGCGGTCAGGGCCCTGGCGGGGATTGGCGATGTGCGGGGACTCACCCTGCTTGAACAAGCCCTCGCCGACGACATTGGCCCCAGCGTGCGACGGGCGGCCGCCATCGGCTTGGGCTCTCTTCAGGTGGGCCACATGAGCCCTCTGGAGCGGGCCTCTGTTCAAGAACGGGCCCTCGCCGCCCTGGAGCGGGGGCGCGACGACGGCGAATGGGTGGTGCGCTACGCCGTGGCCACGGCCATGGAAAAGCTGGTCCTCCCCCCACAAGAGCTGGAGTGCGGCCGGGAGCGGGCCTTCGCCACCCTCCTCAGCCTGTCCGACGATGGCGAGGAAGATGTGCCCGTGGTGCGCCTCCGCGCCCAGCTTGCCCTGTCCCGTCTGCCCTCTTCATGACCGAGCCCCTCCCCGCCAGCGCCCCCGGCGCCCGCAAGACCAGCGTGTTGTTTGTGTGTTTGGGAAACATCTGCCGATCGCCCGCCGCGGAGGGATGTTTCTTGCGTCTGATCGCCCGTGAGGGGCTTCTCGACAGCTTCACGGTGGATTCGGCCGGAACAGGCGACTGGCATGTGGGCAAACCGGCCGATCAGCGGATGCGGGACGCCGCGGCCCGTCGCGGCATCGTGCTGCCCAGTCGGGCGCGTCAGATCCGCCCCTCGGATCTCGACACCTTTGACCACATCCTCACCATGGATCCTGACAATGAGGCCGCTGTGCGACAGCTGGCCCGGGGGTTGAGGGCACGCGCCACCATCCAGCCCATGGTCCGGTTCTGTCGTCGATCCCAGCCGCCAGAGGTGCCAGATCCCTATTTCGGAGGACCTGAGGGCTTCGAGCATGTGCTCGATCTCCTTGAGGATGCCTCGGAGGGGTTGTTGGAGAGCCTGAGGCCACCTAGGGGCTGAGGCCTGGCCAAGCCTCCTCTGGCACCTTGGCGCGGAAGGCGTCCACCATCGCCTCAATCACCGCCTCAATCGGCATCCCGTCGGTGACCAGCTCCAGGGCATCCGGCGCTTGCCGGAGGGGAGCGATCGGGCGGGTGGAGTCTTGCTGATCGCGCTCGGCGATCTGGCGCTCAAGCTCCGCCAACTCAGGGACGTCGAAACCCTGGGCGCGGAGATCGTGGGCCCGCCTTCGGGCCCGCTCGGCCACGCTGGCGGTGAGGAAGATTTTGCACTCGGCGTCGGGGAAGACGGCCGTGCCGGTGTCACGGCCTTCCGCCACCAGCCCTCCCCGCTCCCCCAAGCGTCGCTGTAACGAAGTCAGGCTGTCACGCACGCAGGGATGGGCGGCCACCGTAGAGACCAGAGCCGTCACCTCCGGCCCCCGGATGGCGGTGGTGACGTCGTGGCCGTTCACCCGGACCCGCGACTGGCCCTGGGGATCGCGGTGGAGATCCAGGTCGAGACCAATCAACAGGGGAGCCACCGCCAGGGGATCGGCGGGATTGACTCCCTGGTTCAACACCCACCAGGTGAGCGCCCTGTACATGGCTCCGGTGTCGAGGTAGGTGAGGCCCAGGCGCTTGGCAAGCGCTCGGGTGACCGTGCTCTTGCCAGCGCCGGCGGGACCATCAATGGCGACAATCGGTGCTCGGGGCATCAGGAAGAGGTGATCGATCAGGCGGGTTGAACCGCAACGCACGGCGGCGGCCAAGAGGGCCGAGCCCTCCAATCGCTCCAAGGGCTCCAGGGTAGTTGGCCGCACCAACGCCACGTACTCGATCGACAGGCCGTGGTGGCGCAAAGCCTCCTTGAGGTTCGCCAGCAAACCGACGGCCTGATCCCCCTGTTGAGCGCCAGCGGCTGTCGCGGCGAGCGCGGCCGGCAGACCGATGGCCCTTCGCGCCTCCTCCTGGTTGAGGTAGGCGTTGCGCGAACTCAACGCCAAACCGTCCGCTCGCCGCAACGTGGCCATGCCCTCAATCTGGACAGGCAAGCCGAGATCGGCCACCACCTGACGCAGAACAACCAATTGTTGCCAGTCTTTTTCGCCCAGGAACAACCGCTCTGGCCGGACCATCGCCAACAACCGGGCCACCACCGTGGCCACCCCCTCAAAATGCCCGGGGCGGTGGGGGGCGCAAAGGGTGCGCGACAGAGAGGCTGGCGGCACCACGCGGGTGATGTCCGCCTCGCCCCTCGGATAGATCTCCGCCACTGAAGGCACAAACACCGCGTGGGCTCCCGCGGCGAGGGCCAGGGCATAATCGCTCTCCACGCTTCGGGGGTAGCGCTCAAAATCCTCCCCCGCCCCGAATTGCAGGGGATTGACGAAAATGCTCACCAACACGTTGGGCACGCCCCACCAGCGGGACGCGGCCGCCCGCCGGATCAGGCTGAGGTGCCCTTCGTGGAGCGCTCCCATCGTTGGCACAAAGTGCAAACCCGATGGCGGGAAGCTCCCGCGCCAGGCGGCAAGCTCACTGTGGGTGCGGAGAAGCGGCAAGGTGCGGGCGGGCCAACACGCGAAATCCTCCCAGCCCAAGGACTGGAAGGATTGGAAAGGCCGGATGGATCAGTCGATCACTTCCAGGCGCACATCGGCGATGCCGCTTGCGGTGAGGCCAAGAACCTGAGCCGCGCCATGGGCCAAATCGATGATGCGTCCCCCCGAGAACGGGCCACGATCGTTGATGCGAACCACGGCTGTACGGCCGTTGTAGAGGTTGGTGACCCGGACCTTGGTGCCAAAGGGCAGATAGCGGTGGGCGGCGGTGAGTGTGCCAGGGCGGAAGACTTCACCACTGGCGGTGCGATTGCCGAAAAATCCTGGGCCGTACCAGCTGGCCTGACCGACTTGGACGCTCCGGGCCGAGGCGATTTGCTGACCCTGCGCCAAGGGCAGGGGAGGAATCGACTTGAAGAATTTGTTCTCCCAACTAGGGGGAGCTCCAGCCTCACGGATGGCGATGGTGCCGAAAGAGGGAGACGAGAGGGAAGCGGCCTGGGCCTGGGGCAGGGGAGCTCCAGCGATGAGGAGGGCTGCGGAGCTGAGGAGAAGTGCACGCATGGCAATCGGAACAAGTCAGAAGGGACAAATCTGGAAATCAGACGTTGCGTTTCGCTTCAGGAATGGGACAGGAAACAAGAAGCTTCGACGTCAGCATCGATGAAGCAATTTCTGGACGAATTCCTCACACGAAATAACGACCGTCACAAGTTACCGGCTTTTCACTGCTGCCAACAGGCAGGGAAAGCGACGGCAGACTCATCAGAATTTGTCATCTTTAAGCTTTTGTCCAGTTTTTTCAGGGCTTCAAGACCCCTGCGACTTGGCTTGAGTGATGAAGAAATCTAATAACAGTCATCAGCGGCGCTAATTAAAGCGTGTGCCAATCGGCGTTTCGGCCCCTGCCTGGGCCCAGTGACTCCTCCCCGTTGAAGCGCCCGGCCCGCGCCATTGGAGGATCGAATCAATTGGATGGAAGCCATGGACTACCGGAGCGCGGGCGTGGATGTGCGGGCGGGCCGGGCGTTCATCGACCGCATTCGCGCCAGTGTCGATTCCACGCGCAGGCCCGAGGTGGTGGGCGGGGTGGGTGGATTCGCCGGGCTGTGCCGTCTTCCCGAAGGCTTCCGCAAGCCTCTTCTGGTGGCGGGCAGCGACGGGGTGGGCACGAAACTTGAGCTGGCGCGGCGCTGGAACCGCCATCACGGCATCGGCGTCGACCTGGTGGCGATGTGCGTGAACGATGTCATCACCTGTGGTGCCCAACCGCTGTTTTTCCTGGATTACATCGCCACAGGCCGCCTCACCCCGGAGACGCTGGCTGAGGTGGTGGAAGGCATTGCCCATGGCTGTCGGGTCAGCGGCTGTGCATTGGTGGGGGGAGAAACGGCCGAGATGCGTGGTTTTTATGGGCCCGGGGCCTACGACTTGGCGGGGTTCTGCGTGGGGGTGGTGGAAGAGGATCGCTTGATCGATGGGCGTGGCGTGGAGGTGGGGGACCAGGTGGTGGGGGTCGCCAGCAGCGGGATCCACAGCAACGGCTTCAGCCTGGTGCGGCGCGTCCTGGAGGAGCGGCCGCTCACGATGGAAACCCGGTTGGAGGCGGGTGGCCCACCCCTGTTTCTGGAGTTGCTGGCGCCCACCCTCCTGTATAGCGATCTGGTGAAGGCCCTGCTGGAGGCGGACCTGGCTCCCCGAGGCATGGCCCATATCACCGGGGGCGGGTTGCCCGAAAACCTGCCTCGGTGCCTCCCGCCAGGACTTCAGGCCGTGGTGGATCCCGGCGCGTGGGAGCGGCCCGCTGTGTTTCGTTGGCTGCGGGAACAGGGCCAGGTGCCGGAAGCCGATCTCTGGAACACCTTCAACCTGGGCGTCGGCTTCTGTCTTGTGGTGGGTCCCCAAGAGTTGCCCGCCGTGCTGGACGTCTGCCAATCCTGTGGGCATCGGGCTTGGCCGATCGGCCACATCGAAGCTCGGCGCGAGGGGGGGGAAGCCATCGTGGGCCTGCCGCAAGGGCCGGATTCAAAGATTTAGGGCAACTCCCTGGGCCCCTTCCATTCAAGATTGCTTTTCTTCCTAGGCTGAAGGGGTGCTTTTTCGAAAGCCGCTTCAGGACACGCAACAGCCCATACCCTCATACAGCCCATACCCTCATGTTGAATAGTTCCTCGCGTATCACCCGCCGGCGCAGTTCCGCGGGTCCTACTCCTCCCCAGCGCCCCCCGCAACCCCGCCCGAAGCCCCGCGATGTCGCTGGACGGAAGACCGGTCAATCAGGCACGCAGCGGCCCACCTTTTTAACCCTGCGTGACCACGGAAAGGTGTATGTGGCCGACCTGCCGCGTCTCTCCGATGGGCAGCTCACCCAGATCTTCAAAGAAGCCCAGAGTGTGCTGGAAAGCTTGAATCGCCGTTTGGGAGAACTCGATGCCCAGGTGTTTCTCAACCAAGCTGATCAAGACACCAGCATCCGCGCCACCACCAAACGGGATGTCACCGAACGGTTCTTGAACGCCATTGGTCAGGAGCAAGAACTCAGGCGGAGCAACCCAGCCTTGCGCGCCGCCGCTGGCGAATCCCTGGCCCGCGCGTTTTTGGAACTGGCCCGCCATCGTCTTCCCGGGTCCACCTTCGATTCTCTGCTTCAGGAGGCCCTCGCCGCCTGCGGTCCCACGGAGCAAGGGGCGGAAGGGCAGGGGGAGGATGTGGAGATGCTGCGGTTGCTGCAGGGTGCCCCTGGGGAAGGGGAAATCGAGGAGCCGGCTCCCTCGCTTCCAGTGGTGATCTGCTCCGAGCCCTGAAGTCCCCTCTCAGTCGCTCTGGAAGGGATTGGCGGGCATGCGTGCCCTGTTGGCGAACGCCACACGATCCAGCCCCTCTCTCTCCTCCTCAGAGAGGGTCCAGCCCAGGGCGGCGGCGGCCTCCTCCACTTGCTCCACGCGGCGCAGCCCGGGAATGGGCATCGCGCCATGGGCGCGGCACCAATTGATCGCCACCGACGCGGCGGACACTCCCCGTGCCTTGGCCACACGAAGAAGGTGCTGGCGCACCGGGTCGGCTCCGCGGTCGAGCCGGGCGAACAGAAGTCCCCGGGGACCCGCCGGCCTGGGGCGAGGCGCGCCCTCCGGAGGGGCCAACCAGCCCAGGGCCAAAGGGCTGTAGGCGATCAGCTCCACACCGAGTTCCTCACACACGTCGGCCACTCCGCCTGGCCTGATGGCCTCAGGCGCCAGCAGTGACAACTGAATTTGAAGGCTGGCGAGACGCACGCCCCGTTTCGCGAGGTGCTCGAACACCCGCCGCAATCGCTTGGGTCCGAAATTGGACACCCCCAGCTCCGCCACCTCACCAGCCAACACCGCGTCCGCCAAACCGTCCATCAGGGGCCCCTCTTGCCATGGGGCGTAGCGAGCCGTGGTCCAATGCAACTGCACCCGATCCACCTTTCCCCGCAGCCTCCCCTTGGAGGCGGCCAACGCCCGCTCAAAGCCTCGGCGCCCCAGGCGCCAGGGAAATGGAGCCAGCTTTGTGGCCACCGTCAGCGCCTCTCGACGAGCCGGCGGAAGGTCCGCGCACCAGGCGCCCAGCAAGGTTTCGCCGCGGCCGGTCCAGCGACCCGTTCCGTAGGAATCCGCGGTGTCAAAGAAGCGGAGGCCCGAGGCCACGGCCCGCTGGAAAGCGAGGTGGATCCGCTCATCCCACTTGGGGTCGTAGCCCCAAAGAAACTGATTGCCCCAGGCCCAGGTGCCAACACCAATGGAGGGAGAACCCAAAGCGGGAGATGACATCCGGCGATTTCCAACTGTGGGGGCCATGATGGGATCCGATGAATTCCACCCAGTCCGTGGCCGAGGCCCTGGCCCCCCCTTCAAGCTCCACCGGGGCCAGCCCCTCCGCTGATGGTTCCGGCCTTTCCGAGGGACGGCTCGCCGCGGAGGTGGCCGCCGACCCTGTGTTGTGTGCCCACTGCGGGCGAACGTCCACCAATGGCATCGTGTGCCAAGGGATCTGCGTGGCCGATTCCGGCTACTGACCCCGGATCCGGTCCCCTCCCACGACAGGCAACGGGGGGGGCTTTTTGTTGCGGGGTGTGCAGTTTCGTGGCCTTTCGACCGTGAACCCCCTCCCCTCTTAAGATTCGCTTTAGGGTTTGCGCACTTGAGGCGAGGCCCAATGACCCATCCGAGCTCCTTGCTGATCGCCATGGCCCTCATCGGGCTCATGGTGGTGGAAATCGCCACGCGGCTTCACGCCAGCGCGTGAGTGGCCGCCAGTGGCCGTGTTTGGAGGGCCGGATTTCCCCATCTCCAGAACTGAAATTCGTCCTAAAACAATTCTCTGCTGCTTCAGCTTTGGTGAAGGTCATCCACCACAACAACGAGCACTTGCTTTGCCTCTCCTCTGAGGAGGTTGCCCTGTTGCTGGATCTCTGCCATGCGGGAGTGATCTCCGATCATCTTTCTCCAGCCAGGAGCAGGCGAAAACGATTGGAGCGATTGGTGGGAGATCTGCAGGCGGCTCTTCACTCCGCGGCTCAATCCGTCTGGAAAGGGCAGGAGACCAGAGGGCGGGTGAGACCGGGCAGGGCCAGCTGAACCCATCGGCCGACGAGGCCTGAAGGGGTGAGAGTGGGAGGTTTTCCGAACCTGATCCACTGTCGACCCAGCCCTCGGGTTCCCTGGGAAAGGGAGAGGCGGCACCCAGATTCGAACTGGGGATAAAGGATTTGCAATCCTCTGCCTTACCACTTGGCCATGCCGCCTTGGGGGAGCAAACTCCCGTGGTGGATCGTATCAGCCCTGGCATGCCCCGCCGTTTGCTGGTTTTGAGCAACGGCCATGGGGAGGACCTCATCGCCCTCCATGTGATCGAGGCCCTGCGTCGCCGTGATCCCGGGCTGGGGATCGCCGCGCTGGCGCTGGTGGGGGAGGGCGCCGCGTTCGCCCGGGCACCCCTGGAGCTCAGGTTGGAGCGTCTCGGCCCTCGTCGGTTGCTGCCCAGCGGTGGCTTCAGCAACCAAAGCCTTCGCGCCCTGCTGCGGGATCTGGCCGCGGGCCTTCCCCTCACCACCTGGCAACAACTGCGGGTGGCACGGCGCTGGGGAGCGACGGGCCACCCCATCCTGGCGATCGGCGATTTGCTCCCCCTGGCCTTGGCCTGGCTAGGGGGGGGGCCCTATGGATTCGTCGGCACCCCAAAAAGCGATTACACCTGGAGGAGCCCCTCCCCCCCAGGGTGGACCCCCTCTCCCCTGGCGGACGCCTACCACCGTTGCAAAGGCAGTGAGTGGGATCCCTGGGAATGGGCGTTGATGGCCCGCCCGCGGTGTCGGCTGGTGGCGGTGCGGGATGGCCTCACGGCCAGGGGACTCCGGAGCCATCGCGTGGGAGCGGTGGCTCCGGGGAATCCCATGATGGATGGTTTCCACCATCAGCCGTTGCCCGAATGGCTGCGCCATGGCCGCAGGGTGCTGCTGCTGCCGGGCAGTCGGTTGCCAGAGGCCCTCGGCAATCTCAAACGGCTCCTGGCCTCCCTGCCCGACCCCCGCCAGTGCGACCCGATGGGTGGGCTCAACATCCTGGTGCCGATCGGCGGGGGGCTCCACGGCTCCAGGGAGGTGGACGCGCTGCTGGCCGAGGCGAGGTTTCTGCCGGTGCCCCCACCGACCAACGGAGAGGCCCACGGGGCCTGGAGCCAGGGTTGCCTGCGGCTGTTCCTGGGAGTCGGGCGCTTCGCGTCCTGGGCCCCTTGGGCGGAGATGGGGCTCGCCACGGCTGGCACCGCCACCGAGCAGCTGGTGGGGCTCGGGCTGCCAGCCCTTTCCCTGCCGGGTCCCGGCCCCCAGTTCACCGCGGGCTTCGCCCGGCGTCAGAGCCGCCTGCTGGGCGGCGCCGCCGAGCCTTGCCACACGCCCGAACATCTGCGGACCCGTTTGCTGGAGCTGCTGCGCGATGGCGAGGCCAGAGCCCGCCTGGGGCGGCGGGGCCGGCGGCGCATGGGCCCCCCGGGGGGAAGCGAGGCTTTGGCGCGGCTGATCGAATCGCGCTTGTGGAGGGTGGAGCGGCCGATCGATCCCCCGTCGCGGGATGATGCCTGAACACTCTTGAAGGTTTGGCGATGGCGGCGATCCCGGATCGGCACTACAACGCGGCCTGCGGGCGCTTGGCGGGCTGGTTGGGCATCAGCATCGCCTCGGCCCGGCGCCGGGTGGACATCCGAGCCGCGCGGGAGGGCCTCAGCGATACCCCGGCTCGCATCGCCCTGGCCGAACGCATGCTGGCGGAAGCCCAGGCCTCTGGCGTCGACACCCAGGCCCTGTTGGATGCCCAGCTCGGCGCCCTCAGCGGTGAGGAGAATTTCATGACGGAGGACTAGCGGCCCGCCGCCTCAGCGCCGCCTCAATGCTCAAAGACCGAGCCAAAGCGCTGGCGGTCGAGGGTGGCAAACACCGGCACACAAGCGAAACACCGCTTCGCCAGCGACCAACGCTCCTCCCGGCGCAGCATGCTTTCCAGACGGGTTTTGGCTGGCAGGAGCCAGCGCACATCGCCGGCGGCATAGGCCAATTGCGCCTCGCTCAGCTCCTCCACCCTCCCCCAATCCGAACTCTGGGCTTGTTTGTCCAGCTCCACCCCCACCAACTCGTTCACCACCTCCTTGAGTCCATGGCGGGGGGCGTAGGTGCGCGCCAGGCGGCTGGCGATCTTGGTGCAAAAAATGGGATTCACGGCGATGCCGAGGTTTTCCTCCAGGGCGGCCACATCAAAGCGGGCGAAGTGAAACACCTTTTCCACCGCCGGATTCTCCAGCAGGCTCTTGAGCCGCGGGGCGTCCTGTTGACCCCTCGCCAGGCGGACGCAACAGACCCGATCCTCTCCATCGCAGATTTGCACCAGGCAGAGCCGGTCGCGGCCATGGATCAGCCCCATGGCTTCCGTGTCGAGAGCCAGGGCGGGGGCCTGGGCGTAGAGAGCGAGCCACTCCTCATCCAGATCCCCGTCGAACACCGCGAAACGGGATGGGGGAGGGGACGGCTTGCTAGCGGCCTCGGTCATGGCGTCTGGGGAGATGGGGTTTCCATGCTGGGCCATTGCCAAGCCGGACTCCGCCAGCCCCCGAATCCAGTCGATTCAGAAGAGAATGAGCCCTCGCTTCTTGGCGCGTCGATGGCTTCCCTCGCCTCCACCTTGTTGCTCACCCTGCTGCTGGCGATCGGCCTGGTGTTTTTTTTGCGAGCGGGCAGCAAAGATCGCACCACCGTGGTGGATGTTCAATCCCCCCGGCCCGCGCTGGAGGTGATTGAGGCTTTGGTGTCTTGGTTGGGCGATCGGGGCTGGCGCCCCACCGCGAAGGATCCGGGACGCCAGGTGCTTTGCTTCTCAGGGCAGGTGCGGGCCAGTGTGTTTCTTGCCCTGTTGCTCTCCGTGCTGGGAAGCCTGGGGGCAGGCAGCCTCGCTTTGGTGATTCATCAGCTCTTCCCGGCGGCCGGGTGGTGGGTGCTGTCGCTGGCCCTATTGGGGCCGCTGGCTGGGAGAATCTATTGGCGCCGCGCCGCCCGCCCGGAAAGCCTGGAAGTCCGACTCATGGAGCACACCGAGGGGGCGGGAAGCACCCTCAGACTGCGGGCTCACCGCGATGAGCTCATCGCCCTGGAAAAAGAATTGGGCCCATCCCTCGGCCTAGCCAGTGACGGTCGGCTTCTGAGTTCCCCCATCTGACCCCCCTATGCGCAACCGTTGTCGAATCCCCGCCACCCTCCTGGCGTCGCTCAACTTCCTGACTTGGGGGATCGCCCCCGCGTCGGCCCAGTTCGTACGCCCAACCCTGGAGGCGGATCTGGCCCGAAGCCCCGGAGCGATCGACCCCCTCACGGGGGTGAGGAGTCGGATGCGGAAAGACTGGATCGGCTTGCGGGCGGTTTCGCCCAACACCCCCATCCTGGTGATGGCGGGCCACGCCGACTCCCAGGGCATCGCCGGTTCGGGCACCAGTGGGGAGGCCGTGGCGCTCCTCGGCGCGGCGCCCATGATGGCCGGCATCAGCGATGAGCACTACTGGAACCTGGTATTGGCCCACGCCGTGGCCACCTTGGGGCGTGCCCGGGGCCTGCGCATCGATTTCTACAAACCCCCTGTGCGCACGATCCTGGATCCCGACGATCCCGGCACCAATTGGAGCGTGGGCCGGCAACACGCCCTGGCGGATGGCTACGCCTTTGAAATCCACTTCGACGCCTACGGCCCCTCGGGCGTGGGCTCGGGCCTCATCCCTCCCCTCCATCGGCCCTTCAGCCGCATCGACGAAAGCCTGGCCCAGGAATTCGGGGCCTATCCGATGAACTTCCGCGATCGCCTCGGTGCGCCCAAGCGGGGTGTCGCCATCCTCGAGCTCGGCAAACTGGAGGGCCGCCTGGAAGCTTCCCTGCGGGATCCCAGAACCCGTCAACGGACCGTGCGGCTTCTGGCTGAGCGGGTGGTCTCGGCCCTGGAAATCGGGATGGGGCGACGGGCGGGTGGCGCGTCGACCCCGGAGGTCAGCTCACAGCCCGCTTTGCCGCGCAACGGCTCTCAAGTGACCCGTCTTCCAACCAGTTTTGAGGCCGAGTGAACACCTCCGTGAGCAGGGCCTCCCGACTGTCCGCCTCGGGCGTGTAGGCGTATTCCCAGCGCACGAGGGGGGGCAAGGACATCAGGATCGACTCGGTGCGGCCATTGGTCTGCAACCCGAAAATGGTGCCCCTGTCGAACACCAGGTTGAACTCCACGTAGCGGCCGCGGCGATACAGCTGGAATTGCCGCTCCCTGTCTCCCCAGGGGATCGACTGGCGCCGCTCCACGATGGGCACATAGCTCGGCAGAAACGCCTCCCCACAGGATCGGGCCAGGGAGAAGAGCTTCTCCCAGTTCTGTTCGATCGGACTCACTCCCCGGGAGGCCAGGGCAGCGGGACCCTCCGGGTCGGGCCCCTTGTACAACACCCCCGAAGCGTCCTGATAGTCGTAGAAGATCCCCCCCACCCCGCGCGTCTCGCCGCGATGTTTGAGGAAGAAGTATTCATCACACCAAGGCTTGAACACCGTGTAGTAAGCCGGATCGATGGCGGCGCAAGCCCCCTTGAGGGTGGCGTGAAAGTGACGCGCGTCCTCCAAGTAGGGGTAATAGGGGGTGAGGTCCGCTCCCCCCCCAAACCACCACACGGGGCCGGCCTCGAAATAGCGGTAGTTGAGGTGCACGGTGGGCACCCAAGGGCTGCGGGGGTGCAGCACCATGGAGGTGCCGATCGCGAACCAAGGGTGCCCCTTGGCATCAGGCCGCTGATTGAGGATCGCGGGAGGCAGCTGATCTCCTTGCACCTCGGAGAAGTTCACGCCGCCCTGCTCAAAGATCCGGCCGGCTTTCATCACCCGCGAGCGGCCGCCCCCTCCCTCGGGACGCTCCCAGCTCTCCTCCAGGAAGCGACCTTCCCCATCCAGCGACTCAAGCCCAGCACAGATCCGATCCTGCAGACCCATCAACAGATCTCTGGCCCGGCTCCTGGACGCGGCCGGGGGCGTCTCGTTGGCTGGAGTGGTGGCCATTGAGGGGACGGAAGCGGGAGGCTTCCTCAACCATCCCAGCCCATCGGGGTGATCCACAACCCATCGAGAGGCTCTGTCACTCCTAAGGCTTCCTAGGATCACTCATGATCGATGGCGAAGGTTGCTCCGCCCATGTCCACGTGCAGCGGCGATGACGGGCTCCATCCGGCCCCGAGCGAGAAGGAGCGACAGGTGATCGAGGCCCTCAAGGTCCTTCGGGATTCAGGCACCGACCGGCCCTTGCTGGAACTCGGCTGGATCACGGAGGTGCGGGTGCGAGGCGAGCGGGCGGTGTTTCGTCTGGCCCTCCCCAACTTCGCGAGTGCCCAGCGGGATCGCCTCGCCGCGGAGGCCCGGGGGGCGCTCCTGCGGCTGGAGGGCATTGCTGACGTGCAAATCGAGCTGGCCCCTCCCCCCTCCTCGGGCCCCATCGGCGGGGCGGGCCACGGCCCATCGGAGGCTGGCGGCCCGCCCTCCCGTCAGGCGATTCCGGGGGTGCGCCAGGTGATCGCCGTGAGCAGTGGCAAAGGGGGGGTGGGCAAGAGCACGGTGGCCGTGAATCTGGCCTGCGCCCTGGCCCGGAATGGTCTGCGGGTGGGCCTGCTGGACGCGGACATTTATGGACCGAACGCCCCCACCATGCTGGGCGTCGCCGACCAAGTACCTGAGGTGCGAGGAAGCGGCTCCGATCAGGTGCTGCGACCGATCGAAACCTGTGGGCTGGTGATGGTGTCGATGGGTTTGCTGATCGCCGACAACCAGCCTGTGATCTGGCGGGGGCCCATGCTCAACGGGATCATCCGCCAATTTCTCTACCAAGTGGATTGGGGGGAGCTGGATGTGCTGGTGGTTGACCTCCCACCCGGCACCGGCGATGCCCAGCTGAGCCTGGCCCAGGCCGTGCCCATCGGGGGTGGCCTGGTGGTGACCACCCCCCAGCGGGTCTCCCTTCAGGACGCGCGCCGTGGATTGGCCATGTTTGTGCAGATGGGCGTGCCCGTGCTTGGGGTGGTGGAAAACATGAGCTGGTTTCTTCCCCCCGATCAGCCGGACCGGCGCTATGCCCTCTTTGGCAGTGGCGGTGGGGCCCTGTTGGCCGATGAGGCGGGCGTGCCGCTCCTGGCCCAACTTCCGCTCGAACTTCCCGTGCGGGAGGGAGGAGATGAGGGACGCCCCATCGTGCTGGCCCAGCCAGAGTCGGCGACAGCCAAGGCCTTCAGGGGGTTGGCCGAGGCGGTCAGCCAAGCCCTCGCGCTCCAAGGGGCGGCGGTTTAAGCGGATGGTGGCGCTCTCGGGTCATCGCCGGTGGGCGAGTCGGACCCCCTCTCGCCCGGTGAGACTCAAGGCCGACACGATCGACTGGATCCTTTGGGGCGTTCCCCTGGTCCTCTGCGGCTTGGCGGGAATTCTCATCGCCAGCACCCAGCGGCAAGCCGACTACGCCGACTGGTATCAACACTGGATCACCGCTGGCGTGGGCGTGGTCCTGGCTCTGTTGGTCGCCAGGCTCCCCTTGGATCAACTCCGCTTGGCGCGATGGCCCATTTATGTGGTCACCAATCTGAGCCTGCTGGCGGTGAGGTTTGTGGGCACCTCCGCCCTGGGCGCCCAGCGCTGGATCAATATCGCCGGTTTTCATGTGCAGCCCTCGGAGTTCGCCAAGGTGGCCGCCATCCTCTTGCTGGCGGGGGTGTTGACCCGCTACCCCATTGAGCGCCCTGTGGATCTGCTGCGGCCCCTGGCCCTGATCAGCGTTCCCTGGGCCCTGGTGTTTCTCCAACCCGATCTGGGAACCTCCCTGGTCTACGGGGCCATCCTGTTGGTGATGCTCTTTTGGGCCGGATTGCCTGCCAGTTGGCTCCTGCTGCTGCTCTCCCCCTTGATGACGGCCATCCTTTCCGGGGTCGCCCCCTGGGCACTGGCGATCTGGATCCCCTCGCTGGCCTTCCTGGCCTGGACATCGCTCCCCTGGAGGCGCGTCGCTGTGGCCGCGGTGACGTCGGTGCAGGTGTTTTTTGCCGCCATCACCCCGCAGCTTTGGATGCATGGGCTGAAGGATTACCAGCGCGACCGCCTCGTGCTCTTCCTCGATCCGGCCAAAGATGCCCTCGGCGGGGGCTACCACCTTCTCCAGAGCATGGTGGGGATTGGCTCTGGAGGGCTCTTGGGAACGGGCCTGATGCATGGCCAGCTCACGAAGCTGCGCTTCATTCCCGAGCAGCACACCGATTTCATCTTCAGCGCCCTTGGCGAGGAAATGGGCTTCATCGGCTCCACCGTGGTGGTGGTGGCCTATCTGTTGCTCTGCTGGCGGTTGTTGAGCATTGCCATGCATGCCCGCACCGACGGGGAATCCCTGGTGGTGGTGGGGGTGGCCGCCATGCTGATGTTTCAGGTGGTGGTGAACATCTGCATGACCATCGGCCTTGGCCCGGTGACCGGAATTCCCCTTCCGTGGCTGAGCTACGGGCGTTCCGCGATGTTGGTCAACTTCGTGTCCATCGGCTTCTGTGCCTCTGTGAGCCGCCGAAGCCGCTTGAGCCAACGCTGGCGGTGAGCTTTGTCACCCTGAGACGACAGCTGAGCGAGGGCGTGCCCCCTGGACGGGGCGATGAGGATGGCGTGCGTCGCCTGTGGTGGGCCTCCCTGGCCACCCTCCAAGAGGATCTCCTGCTCACCGATTCCACCCCTCTCCAGGGCGTCTGGCTGGCCTCCCCCCTGCCGGCCCTCTATGAGCCCTCGCTGTTGCGGAATCTTGAGGGTTGGGTGTGGATCCCGGCCGGTTTGGAGGAGGTGCTGCCCCAGGCGCCGCGGCCCCTCCTCCCCGCGGCCGCGGCCAAGCCGCCCTGGGGAGACGCTCCCCATGGCGGCTTCCAACGGCTTCCCCTGAGAACGGAAGATGGCCATGACCCCCTGCTGGTGCTGATCACCCCGCGGCTGCAGGTGGCCATGCTCCTGGACGGCCCCCCCCTGGCCCGTCGGGTGGTGGTGCGTTTCGAGGCCCCGGTGATCACCCAAGCCCTGGAGGGGCTGGATCGGCGCCTCGGGGAGGACGACCCGGAGGCGGCCTCGCGCTTGCGCCGCCGCCTCCAGGCGTTGGGCCCCCTCCACAACGACCCCGCCCTGGGGTTGCGGTTTTGGCCCTTGCTGGCGGAACGTCTGGCGGCCATGGCTCCCAGCGTCACCCTTCAGCCGGTGGAGCCCCGGTCTCCAGGAGGCTCCGCCAGCCCAACCGAGGATGTGGCCGCGGAATTGGCCCTTCTGGAGGCCCTCACCCATGAGGTGCGCACTCCTCTGGCGACGATTCGCACCCTGATCCGCTCCCTGCTACGCCGCCCCGACCTGCCTGCCGTGGTGCGGCAACGACTGGAGCAGATCGATGGCGAATGCAGCGAACAGATCGATCGCTTCGGCTTGATTTTCCTGGCGGCTGAGTTGCAGCGCCAGCCCAGCCGGGGCCAACCCCTGGAGGCCAGCCAGCTGGCTCGCACCGACCTCAGTCAGTTGCTGCGCCATCTGGAAGGGATCTGGCAACGTCAGTTGCGTCGCCGCGACCTGAAGCTCACGCTCTCCATCGCGGAGGACCTTCCACCCGTGCTGAGCGATCCGGCCCGGCTGGAAACCATGCTGGGAGGGCTGATGGATCGCTTTAGCCGCTCCTTGCCCGCGGGAAGCCATGTGCGGCTGCGCTTGCGGCCGGCGGGGCAACGCTTGAAACTGCATCTGAGCAGCGACGATCCGGT
The DNA here is from genome assembly GCA_046309395.1 of Cyanobacteriota bacterium. Taxonomy (GTDB): domain Bacteria; phylum Cyanobacteriota; class Cyanobacteriia; order PCC-6307; family Cyanobiaceae; genus Cyanobium. The sequence continues at coordinate 17,115 of JBKCPG010000226.1, forward strand.
GAGCCGGGGGATGGCCCCATCGGGGGAGCCCCCCCAAGCCAACGCCAGGGTGGGTCCCGTGCTCAGTTGGAACCCCACCACCGGCAGCTTGAACCTGAGTCGACAAGCCACCCAGCTGCTGTTCCATCGCCTGGGGGGCCGCTTCACGGAACGGGGTGGATCGAGCCTCACGGTGTTCTTCCCCCTGGCCGAGCGAACGGGGTAGGCGGGGATTGTTGACGGGGTGTGAAGAGTGATGGCCCAGCTGGCTTTGAGCCAAAAGCACGGTGCTAGCTTCCGCCTGAAACGGTCAGCAGAGCCATGCCAGCAACGGCCCTCAATGGTCAACTTCCGAAATACATCGGCAGCACAGGCGGCTTGCTGAATTCCGCGGAGACGGAAGAGAAATACGCCATCACCTGGAGCAGCCCCTCCGCCCAGATCTTCGAGCTGCCCACCGGTGGCGCGGCGGAAATGAACGCGGGCGAAAACATCATGTATTTCGCGCGCAAAGAGCAGTGCCTGGCCTTGGGCACCCAGCTACGCACGAAATTCAAGCCCAAGATTGAAGATTACAAGGTTTATCGCATTTATCCCGGCGGGGATGTGGAATTCCTCCATCCCAAAGATGGAGTGTTCCCCGAAAAAGTCAATGAGGGGCGTCCCATCGTCGGCCACAATCCTCGCCGCATTGGTGAAAATCCCAACCCTTCCAATTTGAAATTCACGGGCAAAGCGCCCTTCGAGGTCTGATCCCAAGTCGTGAATCAAGGCGGCGGGGAACCAACCCGCCGTTTTTTTTTTGCTTTCCCCTTGATCTCTCCCCCTCTCCATGCCAGGCCTTGATCTGAACCCAGATCGCCCTGCTTTTCTCGCCAGGGTGGAGCAGGGATTCACGTTCATTCCCCTCTGGAAACGCTGGCCAGCGGATCTGGAAACTCCGCTCACCACCTGGCTCA
>JBKCPG010000227.1:0-2925 GCA_046309395.1 Cyanobacteriota bacterium
GCGGCGGCGGCAGGGGCCTTGGGCTCATCTTTTTTGAGCATCACCACCTGGGGAGGGCGACGGGGCTGGGTAGCCCCCGTCCCGGGGCTTCGAGGATCGGGCCGCCGGGGCTGAAGCGGAGCGGGCTTTCCGGGTCCAGCCATCACCAGGAGAAACGACAGAGATCCACACTCTACGAAGCGCGCCCAGCTTGAAGGCTCCCCTCCCGTGTCCCCTTCCCCCCGACCCTCGCCCAAACACCACCTGGAAGGCCTGTCCTGGCCTGAAGTGCGGGCGGCGGCGCGGCGAGAAGGGAGCACGGTGATCTGGCCCATGGGCTCCCTGGAGCAACACGGTCCCCATCTGCCTCTCCACACCGATGCCCTCTTCGCCGATCGCCTGGTGGAGGCCGTGATCCAGGGTTTGCCCGCGGAACTCCCCATCTGGCGTCTACCGGTGCAGCACCTGGGCTTTTCCCCTGAACACGGGGGATTTCCAGGCACCTTCAGCCTGCGGGCGGAGCTGCTCATCCGCTTGGTGGAAACCGTGGGAGCCGAGCTGGCCCGTTGCGGTTTCCATCGCCTGGTGCTGATGAACGGTCACGGGGGCCAGATCGCCCTTCTGGAGGCGGCGGCACGGCAATTGCGGGCCACCCATCCCTCCCTGGCGGTGCTTCCCTGCTTTCTCTGGCGGGCCCTGGGGGATGGGGGTTCGCTGATCCCGGAGCCCGAACGCAGCCATGGCCTGCACGCCGGGCTGGCGGAAACCAGCTTGATGCTTCACCTCGCCCCCGAATCAGTGGGTCTGGAGCGGACACCGGATGGCCTCCACCCCCCCATCAGCCCTCCGGAGGGATGGAGTTGGGAGGGCCAGGCGCCCACCGCCTGGCTGATCGGCGACTTGAGCGCCAGTGGGGTGGTGGGGGACCCCACGGAGGCGACGGCTGAGTTGGGCCAGGCTCTCTTCAACCGTCTGGTGGAGGGGTGGCGGCAACGGCTCGAGGCCCTGCTGAGGAGCGAGTGGCCACCGTCGGCCCCGGGCGGTTGATTACCATCATCCTCCCGACGTTGGATCCTTGCCGTCCACCTGCTGGCCCGTTCCGCTCCAGAAGGTTCGACCAAGTCATCCATGCCCCTTTGGCTCGCGGGGGGGAGGCACACCCAACCGCCTCAGCCAGATCGGTGGGGTCTCCCAGTGGCTTCGATGATGTCCCCCCACACGAGTTTTGTCGAGCTTCTTCGGGAGAGGGCGCGACTTCATCCCGAGCGGTTGGCGTTTTCCTTTCTGCTCGACGGTGAAACGGAGAACGCTCGCCTCACCTATGGCGAGCTGGACACCCGCGCCAGGGCCATCGCGGTCCAGTTGCGACGGCGGGGGCACACGGGCGGGCGGGCCTTGCTGCTCTACAACCCGGGCCTGGAGTTTGTGGCTGGGTTTTTCGGTTGCCTCTACGCCAACGTCACCGCCGTTCCGGCCTATCCCCCCCGTTCGAACCAACTTCTGAATCGGCTGGCCTCCATCGTTCAGGACGCGGAAACCGGGGTGGCCCTCACTTCCGAGCCCTTGCTGGAGAGCATCGCGGAGCGGCTGAGGGATCTTGGCGAGGTGGCGCCAAAGGACCTGATCGCCACCGACACCCTGCCGGAGGAAGACGCGGGGGAATGGCGACACCCCCCCCTCCAACCGGATGGGCTGGCCTTCCTCCAGTACACCTCAGGCTCCACCGGCCATCCCAAAGGGGTGATGGTGAGCCACGCCAACTTGCTCCACAACTCCCACCTGATCCAGCTTTGCTTTCAGGATTCGGAAGGCTCCCTGGGGGCGTGCTGGCTGCCCCCGTACCACGACATGGGTCTGGTGGGGGGGATCTTGCAGCCCCTCTACGTGGGGGCCTCGATGATCCTGATGCCGCCGGTGTCGTTCCTGCAACGTCCCTTGCGATGGCTAGAGGCGATCTCCCGGCATGGGGTCACCACCAGTGGCGGGCCCAATTTCGCCTATGAGTTCTGTGCCAAGCAGGCGCGGCCTGAGCGGCTGGAGTCGCTCGATCTCAGCGGCTGGACCCTGGCCTTCACCGGGGCGGAGCCCGTTCGGGCCGAGACCATCGATCTGTTCTCCCGCACCTTCGCGCCCTGTGGCTTCCGCCGGGAGGCCTTCCTGCCCTGCTACGGCCTGGCGGAAAACACCCTCATCGTCACGGGGGCCAGGAAGGGCCAGCCGCCCCTGGCGCGCCACTACGGGGCGGAGTCCCTGGGCGATCACCAGGTGCGGGAGCTGGACACCGACTCGGCCCACCCGGAAGCCAACAAAACCCTGGTGTCCTCTGGAGCGGTGGTGGGGGACCAGCGATTGGTGGTGGTGGATCCGGAACGGGAGATCCCCCTGGAGTCAGGTCAGATCGGTGAGATCTGGGTGAGCGGACCGAGCGTGGCCATGGGCTACCGCAACCAGGAGCAGCTCTCCGCCGCCACCTTCCGGGCCCACCTGCCCAACGATCCCCATCCCTATCTGCGCACGGGGGATCTGGGCTTTCTCCAGGACGGAGAACTGTTCGTGACGGGTCGCCAGAAAGATCTCATCATCATCCGCGGACGCAACCACTACCCGCAGGACATTGAGGCCACCGTGGCCCAGGCCCACAAAGCCCTGCGGGCGGGGTTCGGGGGTGCGTTCTCCGTGGAGGTGGACGGAGAGGAGCGGTTGGTGGTGGTGCAGGAGGTGGAGCGCTCCGCCCTGCGGCGCCTCGACGCCGCCGCCCTCACGGACGCGATCCGCGCCGCGGTGGTGGAGAGCCACCAACTGGTGCCCCAGGCGATCGTGCTGTTGAAAACCGGGACGATCCCGAAAACCTCCAGCGGCAAAATCCAACGGTTTGCCTGCCGCGTGGGCTACCTCGAGGGCGGTTTGGACATCGTGGGGGAATGGCGCGCCCCATCGGGGGAACGG
>JBKCPG010000228.1:0-33672 GCA_046309395.1 Cyanobacteriota bacterium
GCCGCGGCGGAACGCGAAAGCTCACGTCTGAGCTCCTAAGCCACCGCGGAGGCCATCACCTCCAACCCGTGGATCCCCTCATAGAAGAGGTACGCGGAAAACAGCAGGGCCAACACCCCCACCAAGGGCTCGGCCCGGTGCTGCAGCCAATCCTCCAAACGTTCAATCGCCGCGCGGATGCCCCCCCGGCTCCCGATCCAGGCCAGGGGCGGCAGCAACAGCAGCGAGCTGGCCATCAGGGCGTAGAGGCTGGTGAGCTCCAGATCGGCCGACAGGCCGGGATGGTTGATCAACATCAAACCGGCCTCCTTCAGATAAAACACCAGGTTTTCCGGGGTCAGCAGGGCTCCGGCGGCGCCGATCGCCACCAGCACCCCGTCGCTGAACTCCGGCAGCCGGCCCATCAGCCGCAACGCCATCCCCTCCTCGCCAATGGTGGCCTGAGGGGTGAGCTGGTACAGCCCCAGGGCGAGCAGGCCACCAGCCCCCACCAGGTCGATCAACACCTGCTCCCGCTCCCCGTGCTCCAGGCTCACATCGAAATGGCTGCCCACCAGCATCAGCGCGGCCACCGCCAGCACGTTGGCCAGGGTCCAACCCAACACATAGGCAAACGACCGCCGCAGTGGCGAGCGGCCGAGCAACAGGAGCGTCACCACGCCGATGTGCAAGGGAGAAAAGGCGATGCCGACCCCAAACAGGGAAGATTGGGTCAGCAGGCTCGGACTCATCGGCGCCAGATAGACGAAGCGCCCATGACGCTAGCCGCCGCCTGGCGGTGTCGCCCAATCGGCGGCGTTGAGCAGGGGGAACAACCCGTCTTCCCGACGCACCGCCTCCAGCCATTCAGGGTTGGGCGTGCGGCCGTTGTCGATGGCGTCCATCAGGCGCCAGAAGCGATCGAGGTGGCGATGGATCCGCTCCCGCGCCAGCTCGGTGGTGGTGCCGGCCCGCAGGATGAAACTCCAATCCGAACTCTGGGCCAGCAGCAACTCCCTTGCAGCCTGGGACAACCAGTCGCGCTGCTCATTGCTGCCCACCCCCCGGTTCACCCGCCGCACCATCGCCCGGGACGCCCGCTGCCATTCGGCCACCACCCAGGAGTTGGTGTCGTTCAACCAGTAGTCGTGGTACCCCCCCTGCCCCCAGCTGGACGGGGAGGGCTGGCACACCTGCAAGGGCAGCTCCTGGGACAACACCTCCCGCAGATGGGTGAACCGCAGCTCGGCCTCGGGCCCCTGGCGAAACAGCTCACCCAGAAAGCTCGGGCCCTCAAACCACCAATGGCCGAAGAGCTCCGCGTCAAACGGGGCCACCAGCAGGGGGGGCCTCTCAATCGCGCTCGTGAGGCCATGGAGCTGCTCCACCCGGCTCGCCAAATAGGCGGCGGCGTGCTCCCGGAGCCGCGCCTGGGCTTGGGCCGGCCCATAGGGCTCCTTGCGCTCCAGCGGAGTGCCCTGGGCCGTCACCCGAAACAGCTTGAGGCCCAGGGGGCGACGGGTGTGCACCCCCAGGGCCCGCAGCCGCTCCTCGGGCAGATCCCAGCCGAGATCCCGGTGAAACTCCCGATAGGCCCCATCCCCTGGATACCCCTGGCTGGCGCTCCACACCGGCAGGGTGGAGGCGCTATCGCGGCCAAAAAACGCCACGCCCGCCGGCGAACAGATCGGCGCGTACACCCCGTAACGGGGGCGCGGCTGGGCATGCAGCAAGCCATGGCCATCGAGCAGGCTGTAGCGCAGCCCGCAGGCCATCAACTGCTGATCCAGCCCCTCGTAATAAGCGCACTCCGGCAACCAGATGCCCAGGGGCCGCTCCCCCAGCAGCCGCTGATGCTCCCGCACGGCCGTGAGCAGCTGGGCGCGCACGGCCTCCGGGGAGTCGCGCAGGAGGGGCAGATAGCCGTGGGTGGCCGCGCAGGTGATGAGATCCAGCACGCCCGCCTGCCGCAACTGGCGAAAACGGGCCAACAACTGGCCGTCGCAGGCCGTCCAATCTCTGGCCACGGTCTCCAGCTCGGCGGCCAGGGCCTCCGCCGGCTCACGAAGCTCGGCCGGGGCTTCGCTCAGCAGCTCCCGGCGCACCATCAACCAAGGCAGAAAGCCCCGGTTCAAGGGGCCATCGCTGAGCAGGGAGAGCAGGGTGGGGGAAAGGCCGAGGGTGAGGCGCGGGCACTGGGCCAGGTCGGCCCGGGAGGCCTCCAGCACCCGCAACAGGGGGAGGTAACACTCCTGCAGGGCCTGGAAATACCAATCCTCTTCCAGCGAACCCGGCTCCCCCGATCGGACATAGGGAAGATGGGCATGGAGCACCAGGGCCAGAGCTCCTGCGGCCATGGAGAACCCGCGATGAAAGGAGCTTACGACGCGGTCCACCACCCCATGCGCCCAGACGGCGCCCGCTTAGAATGGGGTCAACTCATAATCACTCCGCTTAAAGGCGTCCCCATGGCCCGCGATCCCGGCCGCGTTTTGATCTTCGACACCACCCTCCGCGATGGTGAGCAATCCCCCGGGGCCAGCCTCAACCTTGAGGAAAAGCTCGCCATCGCCCAGCAACTCGCCCGCCTCGGCGTCGACATCATCGAAGCCGGCTTCCCCTTTGCCAGCGGGGGCGACTTCAACGCCGTGCAGCGGATCGCCGCCACCGTCGGCACCCCCGATGGACCGGTGATCTGTGGCCTGGCCAGGGCCGCCAGCGGCGATATCAAGGCCTGCGCCGAAGCGGTGGCCCCCGCCGCCCGCCGCCGCATCCACACCTTCATCGCCACCAGCGACATTCACCTCAAGCACAAGCTGCGCAAAAGCCGCGCCGAGGTGCTCGACATCACCCGCGAGATGGTGGCCTTTGCCCGCTCGTTGGTGGAAGATGTGGAATTTTCCTGTGAAGACGCGGGCCGCAGCGATCCCGATTACATGCACGAGGTGATTGCCGCGGCCATTGACGCCGGCGCCACCACCATCAACATTCCCGACACCGTGGGCTATGCCACGCCCGCCGAATTTGGCGAACTCATCGCGGGCATCAACCGTTCGGTGCCCAACATCGATCGAGCCGTGATTTCCGTGCACGGCCATAACGACCTCGGGCTGGCCGTGGCCAATTTCCTGGAGGCTGTCAAACATGGCGCCAGGCAACTGGAGTGCACCATCAACGGCATTGGCGAACGGGCCGGCAACGCCTCCCTCGAAGAGCTGGTGATGGCACTCCATGTGCGCCGCGGCTACTTCAATCCCTTCCTGGGGCGACCGGTGGAGAGCGCCGAGCCGCTGACGGCCGTCCGGACGGAGGAGATCACCAAAACCTCACGGCTGGTCTCCAACCTCACCGGGATGGCCGTCCAACCCAACAAGGCCATCGTGGGGGCGAACGCCTTCGCCCATGAATCGGGGATTCATCAAGATGGCGTGTTGAAAAACCGGCTCACCTACGAAATCATCGACGCCCGAACCGTGGGCCTGGCGGACAACCGCATCTCCCTGGGCAAACTCTCCGGCCGCAGCGCGTTTCGGGCCCGCCTGGAGGAGCTCGGCTACCACCTCGATCGAGACGACCTGGATGAGGCGTTCGCCCGCTTCAAGGAGCTCGCCGATCGCAAACGGGAACTGAGCGATCGGGATCTCGAAGCCATCGTCAGCGAGCAGGTGCAGCTTCAAGATGAGGCCCATTTCCTCTTGAAACGCGTGCAGGTGAGCTGCGGCACCGGACTCCTGCCCACCGCCACGGTCACCCTGGAAACCCGCGACGGTGGAGAGCGCAGCCAGGCGGCCATTGGCACGGGCCCCGTGGACGCCGTCTGCCAGGCCCTCAATCAGCTCGCCCAGGTGCCCAACGAGCTGGTGGAGTTCTCCGTGAAGAGTGTCACCGAGGGAATTGACGCGATGGGTGATGTCACCATCCGGCTGCGCCGCGATGACATTCTCTATTCAGGCCACGCCGCCGACACCGACATCGTGGTGGCCGCCGCCCAGGCGTTTGTGAATGCCCTCAACCGACTGATGGGCGGCGAACAGAAAGCCCCCCTCCATCCCCAAAAGGCTCCACTGCCGGTGGCGGAGCTGCCGCGCCTATGAGCCGTTCCGCTCCGCGCCGATCCGCCCTCGGGGCCGCCTCGCGGATGGCTCTCCTTCTGGTCATCGCCCTGCTCACCCTCCTCCCCCTGCTCTGGCTGGTGAGCACCTCCTTGAAAAGCCCCAGCGAGGACATCTTCACCAGCCCGCCCGCCTTGCTCCCCAGCGAGCCAAGCCTGGAGGCCTACGGCCGCCTGTTCCGGGACAACCCCATGGGCACCTACCTCCTCAACAGCCTGGTGGTGAGCGGATTGGCGGTGGCGGCCAATCTGCTCTTCTCCTCCTTGGCGGCCTACCCCCTGGCCCGCCTCAACTTCCGCGGCCGGGGAACCGTGCTGGCCGTGGTGGTGGCCACCGTGCTGATTCCTTTCCAGGTGGTGATGATCCCCCTCTATGTGCTGATGGTGAAAATCGGTCTGCGCAATTCCCTGATGGCCCTGGTCTTGCCCCAAGCCACGACCGCCTTCGGCATTTTCCTGCTGCGCCAGAGCTTTCTTTCCGTGCCCAAAGAACTGGAGGAGGCCGCCCGCATGGATGGCTGCTCCCCCATCGGCACCTGGTGGAATGTCCTCATTCCCGCGGCCCGACCGGATTTGATCACCCTCGGCATGCTCACCTTCATCGGCACCTGGAGCGATTTCCTCTGGCCGCTGATCATCATCGACGACCCCCAAAGCTACACATTACCCCTGGGACTTCAACAACTCGCCTCTAGCTTTTCTCTCGATTGGCGGCTGGTGGCGGCCGGTTCCGTTGTGTCCATCCTGCCAGTTCTTACCCTGTTTGTTGCCCTGCAACGCACCATCCTTCCCACCGCGACCGCTGACGCCGTCAAAGGTTGACTCCCGCCGCTGGCCCCAGTGGCTTCTCTCCTCAAGGGGACGGGGGAGGAGGAGGTTGAAGCGCGGCCGCTCCACCGCTCGATCCAGAGGAGGCGCCGCGTTCGATCTCGATTTCTCGCAGGGTGGATTCCAGGATGTCCAGACGATGCAAAATCGTGCGCTGCTGCGCCTCCAGCGCGGGCGTGGTGTCCATCATGCGTTCTTGATCCACCTTCAAGCGTTCATAAAGCAGGGCAATCTTGCGGTTGACATCTTGAATTTGTATGGCTTGGGCAATAAACATCACGAACAGGGCCGTGGTCGCGGCGAGCTGAAACCAGCGCAGCCGCGGCATCCTGTCGTCAAACGGTGGTCCAAATGAAGGCTCATCCTCCTCCGGAGCCGGGCCATAGCTATCGAGGGGGTTGCGCATGGGTGGAGACTCAACCCAGAACCCTCGTATCGTGGCGCAACGCCGGCCCGGTGTTGGCGGTGACCTGGACGGCCTCACGGACCGTCCTCCCCGGAATCTCCTCCAACTCCCATGGTCCAGAGAGCAGATCCACCGCCAGGGGTCCCACAACGGTGAGCGCGAGTGATGCCCTCCCGCCGGCGTTGATGGTGGCCCTGGGAGCCCTTCCTGGCGCCTGGCTCCGCTACTCCCTCGTGAGGGGCGGCACCCGGTGGGTGCGCCACAGCCACTGGGCCACGTGGGGGGTGAACCTCCTGGCCTGCTTCCTGATGGGAGTGGTGGTGGGCCTTCAGCCCCGGTGGGGAGCCACCTCCCAACGCACCCTGCGGCTCGCGGTGGCCGTGGGCTTCCTGGGCAGCCTGAGCACCTTTTCCACCCTCATGGCCCAGTTGGTGGCCCTCTGGCGCGGGCCAGGCAAGGGCGAGGCCCTGGCGCTGGCGGGGGCCTCCCTTCTGGGGGGACTCCTGGCCTGTGGATTCGGATTGGCCCTGACACGGGGATGAGCGGCCCAAGCCCCAAACCCGCCATGGTGCTGTTCTGGGTGGCCCTGGGGGCCATTCCGGGAGCCCTGCTGCGCTGGGCCCTGGCCAGCACCACACTGGCCAACACCCTGGGCTGCTTTGTGGTGGGCGCGAGCGGACTGCTGGGCTCCCCGCCGGCCCGCAGGACGCTGGTGCTGGGCATTGGCTTCGCGGGCTCCCTCACCACCTTCAGCACCTGGGTGCTGGAACTGCTCACGCTCACGCGAGGGGGCCAGTGGGGCGGCTCGCTTGGCAAACTCCTTGGAGATGGGGCCTTGGGAGTGGGCTCCGTCCTGCTCGGTGACGCTCTGTATCGCGGACTGAGGAAGCTGAGGGAGCGGCGGCTCAGGCGCTAAAGCCCTTACCGGCGTGAAGGGGATAGGCGATGCGCCGATGCCTCATCCGCCTCCACACCCGCACGAAAGCTCGGATGATCAGCTCCAGTTCCGCCCTGCTGATGCCGCTGGCCGCCAACTGGCCATCCTCCTGCCGGGCCTCCACGATTCGCCGCACGGTGGCGGTGGCTTGGGCTTCGCTGGTGTCCGGGGGCAAGGCCCGCAGGGCGGCCTCACAACCATCGGCCAACATCAAGATCCCGGTCTCCCGGCAGCGAGGAATGGGTCCGCGATAGCGAAAGTCGTCCTCTGGCACCGAGGGTTGGCGTTGACGGGCCTGATGGAGGAAATACCCCATCTTCAAGGTGCCCTGATGTTCTGGGATGAAGTCCGCCAGGGGCCTGGGGAGGCGATAACGGCGGGCGAGTTTCAGGCCCTCATCCACATGGGCCTGCAGGATCATCGCGCTGGCCTGGGGATCATCCAGCGTGTCGTGCGGGTTCACGGCCCCATCCTGGTTTTCGATGAACCACTGGGGGCCGTGTAGTTTGCCGACATCGTGATAAAGGGCTCCGGTGCGGATCAAATCCACATCGGCCTGGATAGCCCTGGCCCCCTCCTCGGCCAGGCCCAAGATCATCAGCGTGTGTTCAAAGGTGCCTGGCGCCTCCCTGGACAGGCGGCGAAGCAGGGGCCTCTCCAGATCCGCCAATTCCATCAGGCGGGCCCGGGTGAGCAGGCCGAAAAAGCTCTCCATCAGCGGTGCCAGCAGCAGCCCCGCCATCAGGAGGCCTCCCACCATCAGAGCCTCGTTGAGCAAATCCGAGGTTCTCAGGGCGCGCGATTCCCCATCCCACAGCACACTCGTGACCTGGGCCATGAGCACCTGCGCCACCAGGGCGGCCGCGGGCAACAGCAAGGCCAGCTGAAGCAATTGGGCACGGTTGCGCTGCCGTCCGGCCAACACGGCGGCCAGGGTGGCCACGGCGGCGGCCACCAGCTGACGCCAATGCATCGCCGGATCGATGGGGTTGGGCCAGAGCAAGCTGGCGATCGCCAACCAGGCCAAGCCCGCGGCCGTCCCCAGCCCCTGGGCCAACAGAAGGGTGGGGGGCACCAGCAGCGCCATCGGGGAAGACTGGGGCCCAAGCCAGAGCTTGAAGCTCTGCGCCACCAGGAGCATGGCCAGGGCAAGCAGAGCCTGACGAGGCTCCAAGCTGGCCTTCCAGCGGCGCATCACCAGCACCATCACGCCACAGGCCACCACCGCCTCAGCGAAATGGCCGAGCCAGGAGAGGGGTTGGGGGCGGCGGTTGATCAGGCCGAAGTAATCCAGCACATCAAACGCTTGAGGGGTGATCAGCTCTCCCTGGCGCGTGATCAGATCCCCCTGGCGAACGGTGATCGTGGGCAAGCCCTCCCGGGTCACCAGCTCCTCGATCCGTTGCTGGTTGAGGAAGCGATCGCTTCTCAGGTTGGTGCGCCCCTGCAAACTGCGCACCACCAGCCGACTCCCCAGGCTCTGTCCAGGAGGTGGCTGATCCTCCAGTTGCAGACGGGCCGCCATCCGCAGGGGTCCATCCGCCACCGAGGCCATCACCCCCTGGCTCAACATGCGGAGCTGGGCCTTTTGCACCGCCTGTTGCCAACTCACCAGCCGCTGGGGACTCAATTGCAGCAACCAGGCGCGCTCGGCCGCCGAGAGGTTGAGGGGGTCCAAGCGGGGCTGGGCGCTGCTGATCTGCGATTGCAACTCCTTGAGGAGGCGATCCAACTCATCTTGGAGAGCCCGGCTGGCCGACTCGTCCACCACCTGCACCTGGGCCCGCGACCCCATCAAGCTGCGGCGCCGCTCCAGCGCGGCACTGTCAATCACACGGGCCTCCCTGGGGGCCCGCACGGAAAACGGCGAGGGCACGCCCGGGCTCAAGTTGGGCCGCAGCAGCCAGGGCCAGCTGCTCACCAGGGCCACGAGCAGGGTGGCGAGCACCACACCGGTGAGTCCCAGGGGGCTCCAGGGCACAATGGCCTGGCGAGGGCGCTCAACCCTGAACAACCATCGCCAGAGTCTGGAGGCCAGTCTGCTTACCGATGGCAAGGGGCGAACCGCGAATGGCCACAGAGATCACAACTTAGCCAGGCCAGCCGGCCCCTGATCAGCCCGTGATTGCATGCTGGGAAGGATCCTCCCGCCCGCCTCGACCCATGGCCGTTGTTCTGGACGGACGTCGCCTGGCCGCTGAGATTGAGCGCCGGCTCCAGGCCGTCATCGACGCCCACCTGACGGAGGTTGGACGGCCCCCGGGGTTGGCCGTGTTGCGAGTGGGAGACGATCCCGCCAGCGGGGTTTACGTGGCGAACAAGGAAAAAGCCTGCGCTCGGATCGGCATCCGCAATCTGGGGGCCCACCTGAGCGCCCACACCTCCGCGGAAGACGTTCAAGCCACCATTGAGCGGCTCAACGCCGACCCGGCGGTGGATGGGATCCTCCTGCAGCTTCCCCTCCCCTCGGGTTTGCGGGAAGGGCCGCTGTTGGCCGCGATCGACCCCGAAAAAGACGCCGATGGTCTGCACACGCTCAATCTCGGCAGGCTTGTGAAAGGGGAGCCGGGCCCCCGCGGCTGCACCCCCGCGGGGGTGATGGCCCTGTTGCGCCAGGCCCAGGTCCCCTTGGACGGCTGCCGGGCGGTGGTGGTGGGACGGAGCATCCTGGTGGGCAAGCCCATGGCCCTGATGCTGCAAGCCGCCAACGCGACGGTGAGCGTGGCCCACTCCCACACCCCCGATCTGGCGGCCCTGACCCGTCAGGCGGAGGTGTTGGTGGTCGCCGCTGGCCGGCCCCGGATGATCCGGGCCGAACACGTTCAGCCCGGGGCGGTGGTGGTGGATGTGGGGATCCATCGGCTGCCTCCGGAGGCCAACGGCGACCCCTCCAGCAAGGGTCGGCTTTGCGGGGATGTGGATTGGGAGGAGGTGGAGCCCCTCGCCGGGGCCATCACCCCCGTGCCGGGCGGGGTGGGCCCGATGACCGTGACCATGTTGCTGGTCAACACGGTGGTGGCCTGGTGCCATCGCCAGAACCGGCCCCACGGCCTGGAGGATCTGGTGGGCTGAACAGCCGGAGAGGGTCACCCTCACGGATGAGAGAATCCGCCAGCCGACTCCTCCCCTTCCGCCATGACCGCGGCGGTCCACACGACCTTTGACTTTGGCGCCTATCTGCGGGAAGCCAGGGAGCGGGTTGAAGTCGCTCTCGACGCCTCCCTCGGGCCCGAAGATCCGGAAACCCTCCGGGAGGCCATGCGCTATTCCCTTCTCGCCGGGGGAAAACGGCTGCGGCCGATCCTCTGTTTGGCCGCTTGCGAGCTGGCGGGCTCGCCGGCCGACGTGGCGCTTCCCGCGGCCGTGGCCCTGGAAATGGTGCACACGATGTCGCTCATCCATGACGACCTTCCCGCGATGGACAACGACGACCTCCGCCGCGGCCGCCCCACCAGTCACAAAATGTTCGGCGAGGCCATGGCCATCCTGGCCGGAGATGCCCTCCTGACGCGGGCTTTTGAAATGGTGGCCCTGCGGAGTCCCGGGGTGGCGCCCCAGCGGCTTCTGGCCGTGGTGGGGGAGCTTTCCCTGGCGGCCGGAGCCCCCGGACTGGTGGGCGGACAGGTGGTGGATCTGGCCTCTGAGGCCAAGGAGGTCGACCTGGAAACCCTTGAGTTCATCCATCTTCACAAGACAGGAGCGCTGCTTCGGGCCTGTGTGGTGTGCGGCGCTTTGGTGGGAGGGGCGGAGGAGGATCTGTTGGCAGCCCTACGGGTCTACGCCAGAGGCATTGGACTGGCCTTCCAGATCATTGACGACATCCTCGATGTCACCGCCAGCAGTGAGGTGCTGGGAAAAACGGCGGGCAAGGACCTGGCGGCGGACAAAACCACCTACCCCAAGCTGTTAGGACTGGATGAGTCTCGAAAGCGTGCCGAGGTGCTGGTGAGCGAGGCCAAGGATGCCTTGGCGCCTTGGAGCACCAGAGCCCAGCCCTTGCTGGCGCTCGCGGACTACATCACCAGCCGAGATCGATGAACCACCCCCTGATTGACATCTTCGACAATGCCGTTCTCGCCTGGGGCTTGATTGCTTGCGGGGTGGCCCAGCTCTCCAAGTTGCTGATCGAGTTGGTGGCCCATCGCCGCTGGCGCCCCAGTGTGTTGATCGAAACTGGCGGGATGCCCTCCAGCCATTCAGCGCTGATGACGGGCACGAGCGCTGGGATCGGCTGGCTCCATGGTTTTGGAGACCCCCTGTTTGCCCTGGCCGCCACCATCACCTTCATCATTCTTTACGACGCCAGTGGCGTCCGTCGGGCCGCTGGCCTCACCGCCGCTCGGGTGAACGGCCTGCCTGATGGCCTGTGGGACACCCATCCCGCCCGCGGAGTGATCGATCAGGAACCCGCGTTCAATCCCCTGAAGGAAAATCTTGGTCACACCAAATTGGAAGTGCTGGCGGGCAGTTTGATTGGACCCGCCGTGGCCCTGCCCGGTCTGGTCTGGGCCGGATCACCCCTGCATCTGGCCCGCGGCCTGTTTCACGCTATCGGGTGAAGCCATTCCCGCCACCACGCTTTTGGGAGGATGGCCTCAGTGAGGATCAACGGATGGCGGCCGAGGTGTTTGCCGCCTGGATGGAGTCGCCGTGGGACGGCACCCCCTTTCTTCTGAGTGGCTATGCCGGCACCGGGAAAACCTTCCTTTCGATGCGCCTGCTCGCCCGGGCGGAGGCCGAAGGACTCTGCTGGACGGTCGTCGCCCCCACCCACAAGGCCGTGGGGGTGTTGCGCCACCACCTGGATCTGTCTGGCTTGCGAGCCACCTGGTTTCCTTCCACCATCCACCGGCTGCTTCGTCTGAAACTTCGGCGTGTGGGGGATCTGGAACGCTGCGAGGAAACCGCCCAAACCGCCAAAGCCCTCGAACATCTCCACCTGGTCTTGGTGGATGAGGCCTCCATGGTGGACGGCCAACTACTGGCGATCACCCTTCGTTGTGCCCAGTCCTTCCAGTGCCGTCTGGTGTTCATCGGGGATCCCGCGCAGCTGCCCCCGGTCGGAGAGAGCGAAAGCCCGGTGTTTTCCATGTCCCCGGTCCGCCAGGCCACCTTGACCCATGTGGTCCGCCATCAGGGGCCGGTGCTCCGCTTGGCCACGGGCCTGCGTCTGGGGGCCTTGCCCTGCCAGCGCCCCCCCCTTCTGCCCCCCATCCGCACGCCCATGGGGATGGTGGCCCTGTTGGACCCTCAGGAATGGCTCCAGGCCGCCCAGATGGCCTTGCGACGAAGCAGGGAAACCGACAACCCCGATTACGCCCGCATCCTCTGCTACACGAATCGCAGGCTGGAGCAACTCGTGCCCATCGCCAGGCGGGCCCTGCACGGTGAGATGGCCGACACCATGCCTGTGTTGCCGGGAGAAGTGTTGATCACTCGCTCCGCCGTCATGGCGCCGGCCTGCGTGGAAGAGGCCATGGCGCCTGAGGATCCGGAGATGTGCCTGAGCTCCAACCGGGAAGTGGTGGTGCGAGATGTGACGCCTGGCCACTACCCCTTAGCCCACTGGGGGCCCGACGGCGACGGAGACCTGGAGAGCGTGCTGGACACGCTGATGGTCACCGTCGACGCCGGCGACGGCCAACTCACCCTTCGTCTGCTGCCGCCCATCGGCAGCGCGTCCCGTCAGTGCCTGGATCAGGCCTTGCAACGGCTCCGCGCGGCGGCTCGCGTCGCGGAGAAGGGGGAGGCACGAGGGCTTTGGCGGCGCTTTTTCCTGCTGCGCGACGCGTTTGCCTCCCTGGGGCCGGCCGCGGTGCTCACCGTGCACCGCGGCCAAGGGAGCACCTTCGGCGAAGTGTTTGTGGCGCGGGATGTCTTTTGGCCCAAGGAGGAGCGACTGCGCCGCCAACTGGTCTACGTGGCGGTCAGCCGCGCGAGCCATGGGGTGACCATGGAGGCCGGCCCGGCTCCGGGGGTGGACCAGGACCGGTGGCGCGACTGGCTGACCACTCCAGAGACCGGACCTTGAACGCCACGAACCACTGATCAAAATGAATGCAATCCCATTTGCAAATTTGTCACCAACACTTCGATTTCCTGATATTATTTGAGAAAGCCTGCAAGGTTAAATCTTTTACATCGTGATCTTTACAACGTGATCAACGACAGCCAGCCCAGCAAGCAATCCTGGAGGGGTCGCTTAAGTCTCCTGAAAGTACGCTTGATCTCGCTTGTGCCAAAGATGTATGAGCTTCTCAACCCTTTCGCCAAGGGTTCCAGCAAGGGCAAAACCGTCGCCAGGCTTCCCTCTAGAAAGCCCCCGTTAGCGGAATTGCGTCCAGGACATCAACATTGCCAAATCCACGATCCTGATTATCTCCTGCAAATTCTTCAGGCGGAAATCGACTCCTCCAATGGACCCACACCAACATCGAATAGGAAGCCGGCGGATCGCTAATCTGAAGTCTTTGTCTAGACCTACCGTTGAATAAGTAAGCGTACTGATTCTGTTCCAGTTGAACGTTTGTCAGATCAACGTTTGTCATCAGTCCTCCCGCCCAAACTGAGCCTTGGACCGAGGCGAGCCTTGCGGCCTGGGATCCATGGACCAAGGAACCCCGCAACCGTTGGTCAGCCCAGCCCCCCCGACAGCTGGCCACTGTGCAACCCCTCCACACCCTGCCAGCCCACCACCAGGGCCAGAAACAGGCAAACGCCTCCCATCAGCCGTTGCCCATAGCGATCGAGCCAGCCCTTCATCGCCCCGAGTGTGGGTTGCAACCGCTCCTTCCCCACCAGTGCACAGGCCACCAAAGGCACCAGAAGCAACAGGCTCGTCAAGGCACTGAACCCAAGGGTCCATAGTCCATCCTGCCATCGGTTCCAATCAGGCTGAAACAACGCGCCAGCGGCTTTGGCATACAGAAAAAGATCCTCCGGCCCAGCCACCTGAAGGGCCGCGCTGACCAGCATCAACAACGGGATGGGCATCGCGAGCAGCCGATCCAGCTGGTGACTCCACTCCGGCACCTCGGCAAGCCCAGGCTGGGGCCGACGCAGGGTTTCAACGCCAAGGGCGAGAAACGCGCCCGTCGCCAGGAGATCCAGGCCCGTGCGATGGCTGGTGCCCTTCTCCATGGAAAGCAATAAGCCATGGCCAACACCCAGCAGCAGCCCGATCACCAGAGCCGACATCAACAGCCAGGAGACCACCAGACAGGAAGCCCGCCGCAAGGGCCGAGGGCCCAGCAGCAGGAGCAGCAACAGGGCCAGATGCAGGGGGCTGAAGCCAATGGCCAAGGCATACCCCAGCAATTCAGGCCAAGACGAATCCCCCATCCACGCTCCCCTTAGTGACGAATCTCAAACCAATCGTCTCCCGCGGGAGCCAGGCGCCGGGCATCCACACTGATCACCCGGGCTGGCAAAGGACCCCGCTCACACCAGATGCGCAGGGCCATGAGGTCTTGGGGCCGGCCCTCCGCCTCCACCGCCACGGTTCCATCGGGAAGGTTGCGCACCCAGCCACTCAGACCCAGCTCATGGGCGCATCGGCGACAGCCCTCCCGGTACCCCACCCCCTGCACTTTTCCACGAATCGTCAAGCGCCACCGTTCCGGGAGGGAAGTGGAGCTGGCCTCCGGGAGCCGCTGGGATTGTCCTGCCAACGCGCCGTCCCGACGGGAGCGATGGCGGCGGCCAGTCGCAGGGGAATCGTCGGGAATCCAGCCCAGTGGAGGTGAAGCCATGTGGCGTGCAGGGTCGCTGTGGTCCATCCCTCCAGACTCCTTTCGATACCCCACCCCTCAAGTTGCCACATCGGGGCCTCTGGTGGAAGGAGGTGGGTGGGTCGCAGTTGCCAGCGATGAAACTCGTGGCCGAGATAGTCCTCCCCCGCGCGCACCAGCAAGCCGCCGTGTCGGGCTCGCGCCTGGCGGTAGCCCAGGCTCAGGGCGCCCGGGCGGGCCTCGAAAGGCAACACGCCCGCCATGGGGTGGGGGGTGCCGTTGGGATCGAACACCGTCTCACCCAGATACAGCAGTCCGCCGCACTCCGCCACGATGGGCACCCCAAGGCGGTGGGCCCTGACGAGGGACGCTCGGCTGTGGCCCGCGGCGGCCAGGCCAGAGGCATGGAGTTCTGGATAGCCGCCAGGGAGCACCACGGCCCCGCAGGGGTCTGGCAGGGGTTGATCGGCGAGGGGACTCCAGGGCCGCACCTCCAAACCCAAGGCGGTGAGGAGTTCCAGCGACTCGGGATAGGTGAAGTGGAAGGCGGCGTCCTGGGCCACCATCACTGGGCCTTTGGCCATTCCCGCCCGGGAGTGAGCCCCATCAACCTGGGCCCCCTTCAGGGCGAGGGCGATGGGGTCGACCCGCCCCAGCACGGTGGAGCCCGGCAGCAACAGGGGCCACAGCCGCTCCAAGTCAAGACAGGTTTCCGCCAGATGACTCCACACCTCCACCCGGGCGCTCAAATCCTCCAGCTCATGGGGGGGAAGCAAGCCGAGATGGCGGGAGGGAAGCTCCAGCGAAGGGTGGGGTGGGAACACTCCCAACAGGGGCACGCCAATGGCCTCCAGGGCTTCCCCGAGCAAGGCCCGATGGCGCTCGCTGGCGACCCGATTCAGCACCACACCCGCCAATCGCACCGGCGGAGGACCATGGTCTCGAAACCCCCGCACGAGCGCCGCGAGGGAACCGGCCTGACGCGAGGCCTCCACGACCAGCACCACGGGAAGGCCCAACAGGTGGGCCACCTGGGCCGTGCTGCCCTCGGCGGTGGGTCCGCGGCCATCAAACAGCCCCATCACCCCCTCCACCAGCGCTCTGTCGGCTCGACTGGCGTGCCAATGGAAGGACCGCCTCACCCAGTCGTCGCCGCACAGGAGGGGATCCAGGTTGCGGCACGGTCGCCCGGACACCTGGCCCAGAAGTTGGGGATCCAGATAATCAGGTCCCACCTTGAAGGTCTGCGTCGCGGCGCCCCGACGGCGGGCCAGGGCGGCCAGAGACAAACTCAGCAAGGTTTTGCCACTGCCACTGCAGGGCGCCGCGATCACACAGCTCAAGAGTGGGCCAACGTTTGGGCGCCAAATGAGGCGGGCAACAACTCCGCCGCCAGTGGCGCCGCCGCGGCCAACAGGGGGTTGGTTGAATCATGGCCCCCGCCAAGCAGACGGGCCATTTCCTTCTCTTCTCTCTCCTCTGGGGAGGGCACCACATCCTCGGCGAGCTCCATCGCCGCCATTCCTCCGGCTTCCAAGCGCATGCAACCCCCGCTTTCGGAGCAGAGAATCACACAGAGCGGGGGCCGGTGCTCGGGATGGCAGATCAACCGCAAACCCACAATCGCCCCGGGATGGGCCTTGGGCACACCCACCGGCACCGGCATCAAACGAAAACGCACCGACTGCCCGTCGGTTCGTTGAAACTCCGCCGCGATTCCCGATGTGGACCCATCCACCTCGATGGCATAGGAGCTCTCCAGGTGCCAGCCCAGACGATCCGCCATCCAGGCGGCCAATAGGAGTCCTTTCACGGGGTGGTCGCCTTCCACATCGATGTCCAACTGCACCACATGCTGCAAGGCGTCCCGCCTGGAAGGGGGATCAAACACCATCGCCAGGGATTCCCTCCAGCCGCGCAACCGCAACCAGTTGAAATCGTTCACCGCCTGCCCGGTTTTGATGCGGTTCACCAACACCTCCAGGCACCTGGAGGGCTGGCCGCGGGAGGTGTCGATCACCAAACGCCGAGGGGGAGGGGCCAAAGACTCCAACATCTCGATGGGCTCATCCAGGCTGCTGTTCCACCACACCCAACACGGCAGATCGTCCCGCACGAGGGGCTGCACCATGGACATGGCCTCCCCCAACGCCCCAAGGCTTCCGCGCAGCACCACCACGTCTCCGCAAGCCGCTCCGGCTCCACCCTCCTCCGGAAGGGGGCAATAGGCCGCCACGAGGGTTTCCAGTGGCTTCGCCGCGTCGATGGTGGGGGCCAGGGTGATCAGCCGGCGGGGCATGTAGGTGCTGATGGCGCTGTCCACGAATTGCCCGCGGAGATCCCGGGACGAGTGCCGTCCCTGTTGCTGGCCAAGCGCCCAGGCAAGGCCAGGATCCATCGGGGCCGTGCTGGGGGGAAGCCCAAGGGTGCCCACGAGTTCCCGCGCCGCGGAGAGCACATCGGCCCGATCCAGTCCGGTGATGGGGCCATCCACGTGGCCCATCCGCACCAGCTGCTGCTCCAGCCAGGAGGGCTCCCACACCAGCAAGGTGAAGGTGGCCGCGCCCGAGGCCCCTTCCAAGCCCTGGTGCCAGAGCCGCTGGAGATAGGGGTCCACCTCCAAAGGGGGGATTTCAACGGGAGCCTGAAGGGTGAGTTGGGCTGACATGGTGATGACGGAAACTAAGGGGGGAAATCAACAAGGCGGGGACCAGGGGCCCTCAGGGTCGGCGCCAGATCAGGCCGTCTTCGGCCAGCAGGTTGTCAGCCGCGCCGGGCCCCCAGGTGCGCGATTCATAGGTATGGACCGGAAGCTGCTTGGGGGATTCGGCCAGCAGCTCCAGCAGGGGGGTGTACAGCCGCCAGGCGGCTTCCACCTCGTCACTGCGGGTGAACAGGGTGGGATCGCCCAACATGGCGTCAGCCAGAAGCCTCACATAACCCTCATCGGAAGGTTCGCCGAAGGATTCGTCGTAGCTGAAGGCCATGTCCACCGGTCGGCTGCGCATTCCAGAGCCGGGCGCCTTCACCTCAAACTTGATTTCAGCCCCCTCATCGGGCTGGATGCGAAGGATGAGCTGGTTTGGGGTGGGAGCTCCTCCGGCCGCGTCGAAAAGATGCACGGGAGCCTCCCGAAAGGTGAGCACCACCTCACTCAGACGCTTGGGCAGCCGCTTGCCGGTGCGCAGGTAGAAGGGCACCCCTTGCCAGCGCCAGTTATTGATGAACAACTTCATCGCCACGTAGGTTTCCGTGGTGCTGTTGGGATTCACCCCTGGTTCATCGAGATAGCCAGCCAGTGGGTTGGCGGCGGTGCCCCCGGAGGTGTACTGGCCCCGCACGCAACATTTCTCGGGTTCATTTTCATTGGCCAAGTGAGCCGCTTGTAGCACTTTGGCCTTTTCATTGCGAATGGCCTCCGGATCAAATCTGCCCGGGGGCTCCATGGCGGTGAGGGCCAGGATCTGGGTGAGGTGGTTTTGCACCATATCCCTCAAGGCACCCGAGGTTTCGTAATAGCCCGCCCGTTCTTCCACCCCCACGGTTTCCGCTGCCGTGATTTGAACATTGGCGATGTAATTGCGGTTCCAAAGAGGCTCAAAGATCGTATTGGCAAAGCGCAAGACCAAGATATTTTGAACCGTTTCCTTCCCTAGATAGTGATCAATGCGAAAAACTTGGCTTTCCTTGGCACAGGCTTGAACGATTTTGTTGAGTGTCAGGGCGCTGCCGTAATCACGGCCAAAAGGCTTCTCAATCACCACACGGCTCCGCTCCTCGTCACTGAGCAAACCCGCCGCCGCGAGCGCGCGGCAACCGCTTCCATAAAATTCGGGGGAAACGGAAAGATAGAAGGTGCGATTTCCCCGGGTGGCCCTCAGCCGATCGAGGGCCTCCAGACGATCGGCCAGACGCAACAGGTGGTCGCTTTGTTGGAGATCCACTGGCTCGTAAAACAAGCCTTGGCTGAACTGATCCCAGGCGGAACGGTGTGCCGCGATCTCCGCGTCCAGGGCCTGGCCCATCCGCTGCCGAAACTCCTCGTCGCTCCAGGGTCGACGGGCGCAGCCCAGGACCGCGAATTCACTCGGCAAACGTCGCTGCCTGAACAGCTCGAATAGGGCCGGCACCAGTTTGCGGTGGGTGAGATCTCCACTGGCACCAAAGATCACAAGACACTGGGGGGGGATGACCCGTTCCTGGCGCAGCCCCACCCTGAGGGGATTGGTCAAAATCGCGGTCATGCTGGTTGGGCCGATACCTCAGGTTTAACGAGGACGCAGCCCGGGCGCCGCGAGAGAGAAGATTCCCCAACAGTTGTGTGAGGAATCTCTGATTAGACGGCCTGGAATCAGTAGGTTTCCACGTGCCAACGTTCTTGCTTCTTGAGGCTTGGACGCAGCTCAGACCAAACCAATCCCTTCGCGGCGGCGGCGGCCGTCATGGCTTCATCAATGCCGGGTTCCATGCCCTTCAAGCCACACATGTACACGTGGGTTTTGGGATCTTCAATCAGGGCAAAGATCTCATCGGCATGCTCAAGCACACGATCTTGGATGTACATCCGACCGCCGGAGGGATTCTTCTGCTCGCGGCTGATGGCCTTGGTGTAGCGGAAGTTGTCCGGGTAGGCGCTCAAGTAACTCTGGAAATCAGCTTCGTAGAGAAGATTGGGCGTGGTTGGCACACCCATGAACAGCCAGGCTTTGCCACGGAATTGGTACTCGGGGTTTTTGGCTCGCTCTTCGGGCTCAAACATGCGACGCAGATAGGCACGCATGGGCGCGATTCCAGTGCCCGTGGCGAGCATGATGATGTTGGCGTCCTCATCGGCGGGGAGCAGCATCTCCTTGCCGACGGGCCCGGTGATCTTGACTTGCGCCTCGGGGTGGATATCGCAAAGGAACGTGGAGCAGACGCCATTGATGGTTTCCCCGTCTTTTTCATATTGCAGCTGACGCACACAAAGGGAGACCGTGCTGTCGTTGCAATCATCGCCATGGCGGGTGCTGGCGATGGAATAGAGGCGGAGTTTGTGGGGCTTGCCTGAGGCGTCGGTGCCGTCAGGAATAATCCCGATGCTCTGTCCCTCCACATAGTGGAGATTGCCGCCCTTCAGGCTGAAGGTGATGTGGTTGACCCGTCCGATCGCTCCCTCGGCAAGCAGGTTGTCGTTGCTGATAACCGTGCCAATGAAAGGGTCCTTGGGCTTGTAAAGATTGACGGGGACGTCGGCGTGGCTCACTGCTGCTTTGGAAACAGGGGGTTGGGATGCGGGGGTGGGCGCGGGCTCAGCGATGGCCCCCCCCTCCGTGGATGGGGAGCTGACCTGGGGAGCGGACGCGCCGTCCCCCGCGCTAATCACCTTGATCCGACCACCTTTCTGCGCAACGGTCTGCATCAACGATTGCAGTTGCTGAAAGGGCACGGTGAGGGTGCGTGCGGCGCGCCGGCGCGGCCCCACGCCAAAGCTCTCGATCACCACGGTGAACATCCTGGTTTCAGAGCTTGTGGCAAAGCCGGTGGAGACACGCATCTCAGAGTTCCCAAGAGTCGAGCGGATCATAGGAAACGCCCCAACCTCTCCGTTTTCTGGCAATCGGGCTAGCCTTGACTGGTGAGATAAGACACGCGCGGGCGCAAGCCTGCGCACCTTGCCAGCTCACCACCGTCAGCGTCCCCTGAGCTTCTCTTGACGCATCAGCTTCTGGCCTCCCTTCCTTCCGTCGTGCCCGCGCAGTCGCCTGAGCCCCTCCTCGCTCCAGCTGCCTGCAGCCTGGACACCATCCAACAGGATATGGAGCGCTTGCCTCAGGGAAAACGGCGGCTGGCGGTGCAGTTGCGCCTGGAAACGGATCCCCTTTGGATTTGGAATGTTTTAACGGATTATGACAATCTGCATCGGTTCATCCCGAACCTTGAACATTCCAGGATCCTTTGGCGCCGGGAGCCTCTGATCGGGGTGGAGCAGATTGGCAGCCAGATGTTTTGTGGCTTGCGCTTTTCCGCCCGGGTGACCCTGGAGCTCACGGAGGTCCCCCAAGAGCTCCGCCTGCCTTTTCGGATGATCCAAGGCGACTTTCGCTGCTTCGAGGGAGAATGGCGCGTGGGGGCCGACGCCACCAGCAGTTGGCTGTTTTACGCGTTGTTGGTGCAGGGGAAGCCCGGGATGCCCATCGGACTGATTGAACAGCGTCTGCAACAAGATTTGGCCAGCAACCTCCGCGGTGTCCAGCGGGAAGCCCAGAGACGGGAACGCCAAGAGATCTGAGCGGCTGGAACCGCCCTGACTCTCCGGTGATGAGATACCCCCAAGGGGATTCGAACCCCTGTCGCCTCCGTGAAAGGGAGGTGTCCTAGGCCTCTAGACGATGGGGGCGAGGCCACAGCGTATTCCCCACTTACGTGGGTGATCCTTCAAGAGAGCACAGTTTGCCGCCCTGAAAAGGGAAACAAACTCAAGCTCTCCAACCCCATTGGACGCTCACCAAGGTGAGGGGCCACGAGAGAGGATCGATCGCCGATGAATTGGAAGCTAGGGGCAGGGATGACCCTTCGTCAAGAAGCGCCGCTCGGATCGGGGCTCTCCAAGGGGCCACTCTGGCCGCTCCACACCGGCACGGTGAAGTGAAAGCAAGCGCCCTCGCCGGGTTCCGAGACCACCCAGATGCGCCCGCCATGCACCTCCGCGATGCGACGACACACCGATAGACCCACCCCATAGCCAGAGGTGGTGCCCGAGGTCTGGGGGAGACGCACTCTGTCTTGAAAAATGCGATCCTGCTCTTCCCGCGGGATGCCGGGACCGCTATCGCAGATGCTCACCTGCACCCATTGGCTGGTGCGGTGCAAGAGGGTGAGGCTGACCCGACCACCATCCGGGGTGAACTTGAAGGCATTTTCCAGCAGGTTGAGGAGCACCTGGCGCATGCGCCGCTGGTCGGCGTACAGATCAGGCAGATCCGCGGGGATATCGGTCATCAGCTCCAGATTTCTGCCCACCCACAGCTTTTCCAGCTCGAGGATGGCATCGGCCACCACCTGGCCAAGGGCCAGGCGCTGGGGGTTGAACAACGCCTCCCAGCGGGTGGTACCCACTTCCAGCAAATCCCGCGACAAAGCCTCAATATCGTCAAGGCGGCGGTGCAACACATCTTGAAAGCGGGTTTCATCGATCTGACCCAAACCGTGGCTCTGGAGAGCCAACTTCGCCGCCGTCAGGGGGGTGCGCAATTCGTGGGCCACCATGCGCAGCAGACGCTCCTGCACCCCCAAACGCTCGATGAGCGTTTCGTTTTCCTGGCGCAGCACCAGCAGCTGGTCTTCCAGCTGCACCTCCCGCTGGGTGCGGCTGCCATCCATTTCCGCCGGCCTCAGGCTCATGCCGAGGCTGCTCACCACCTCCATTTGCTGCCAGCGGGGAAGCCAGCTGCGCACTTGCGCCGTGAGCGTGCTGCCGGCGAACACCTGCTTAGGCAGGGGCGCGAGTTTCACCAAGGCGGGCGTGGCCACAAGGCGATGAAGTTCCAGCAGCTCGGGATGCTTGGCCGGATCCACCACCTGCAAACTCACGTCAAAGCCCGCCACCTCTCCCCGCAAGAGCGTCACCAGGGTGCGGAGATTCTGGGTGGCCAGGTGATGGGGATTGGCCAACAGCAGCAGCTGGAGGCCCTGACGGCCGCGGGGGGCTCCCGCCTCCATGCCCTCCAGGGGCGGCCCGCCCGCCGGCACCTCCTCAGCCCCGCCCACAGTGCCCTCCCTGGAGTTGTTCCCGCCCACCTTATGGAGTTTTCCACGCAAGCCCAGTCTGCTTGCTATGAAAGAGATGTCCCCCGACGGCGTGCGCCGCGCCATGAGCACAACCACTGAGCCGACGGGGGCTGGTGAAACCAACCAGCTGGAGAAGGTGCTGGCCGCCTCCCGCGTGTCGCCGCTGGTGCCCCCCGGGACGGGCGTGACGCCAGCTCGAAGTCGGATCCAACTCGACAGCAGCCTGCGCCGATGGTTCACCCGCAACCTGGGCCTGTGGCGATCGAGACGCCTTTACTTTTTCGCCGATGGCGATGTGTTGCGGGTGGACATGATGCTGCGGGTGGAAGGATTCAGTGAGCCGATTGAGGGTGAGGCCGCCTACCGCTTCACTTGGTGGCCCGAGAAGGAGTACGACTTTTTTGATCGGAAACCCCGCTATGTGAGAACCGGCACAATGGAGGCTTATCTCTGCGGACACCAATTGCGTCGGAGCCGGGGATACATGTGTGGCTCCCCGAGCAAAAGCCAGATCCGCCAAGTGGACGAGCACGAGTTGATCTTCGAATCCCACTACCAGGAATGGGACATCCTGGAGCACATCCGGCTGGTGGATCAAGACCGCTTCCGGGCCCGTTCCATCTACTCCTGGCGCAATGGCGATTTGGAACTCACGGAAATCCACCACGAGGAGCGGGTTGAGCAAGCGGGTGCGCCCCTTCTAGAGCCGTCCTGAGGGCCATGGCCGCTGGGGGGCGATGGCTCAGCATGGGGGGACATCACTCCCTTCACCGATGAGCGCCAAGCGAAACGTCCTGGCCCTGGCGATGGCCCTCATGGGGGCGTCCCTCGGCTGCCCTGGCCAAGTGCTTGCCCAGCAGCAGGGCGCTCCCGCCAGTCAGACCCCAGCGACCGGTGATCAGTTCAATACCTACATGACCATGGCCGCCATCAACATGTGTCAGCTCTCCCAATCCAAGTTGCCCTTCAAGCAGGCCATGGAGAGCAACCTGGCAATGCTGACCTCCGTTCTCACCAACAAACATGGATCCCGTGTGGTGGGAGCCCCCGCCGCCCTCACCCGGGAGCAGATGATCAACGCCAGCGTGGCTGAAACGGTGATCCGGGTGGATCGCTTCTGCGGCAAAACCCTCCCGGCCGATTGGAAAAAGGAGCTCGACCCCCTGGTGAGCCAAGTGAAACAGGCCGCCCAATCCGCTGGTAAAGCGCCCCAAAAGTAAGGGCCCACACCCGAATGCCCGTCATCCGACGCCATGACTACCGGCCGGTGCCCTACCTGGTGCCGAGCGTCGAGCTGACGGTGCGGCTTTTCGCCGACCACGCCGTCGTGGAGAGCGTCCTTGACCTCACCCCCAACCCCCTCGTCCCCCTCGACTGCGCTCCCCTTGTCCTGAAAGGGGTCGAGCTGACGCTGCTCGACCTCTCCCTCGATGGGCTGCCGGTGCCCGTGGAGTCGTACGAACTGGACGGCGAGGGCCTCACCTTGCGCGATCCGCCCCAGCGCCCCTTTCGCCTCACCAGCGCGGTGCGGCTGGAGACCGCCAGAAACACCAGTTTGGAGGGGCTGTATCAGAGTGACGGAATGGTGGTGAGCCAATGCGAAGCCGAGGGCTTCCGGCGGATCACCTTCCATCCGGATCGCCCCGATGTGTTGAGCCGCTATCGGGTGCGCCTCGAAGCCGATCTGGATGAGGCCCCCGTGCTGCTCTCCAATGGCAACTGCCTCGACCAAGGACCACTCCCGGAGGAGCCGGGAGTGGGCAGGCGTCACTTCACCCTCTGGGAGGATCCCTTTCCCAAGCCCTCCTATCTCTTTGCCCTGGTGGCCGGCCGCCTGGAGGAGGTGAAGGGAAGCTTCATCACGGCCTCAGGGCGAGAGGTGCGACTGCGACTGCACGTGGAACGGGGAGATGAGCCCTACACCGCCCATGCCTTGAGCAGCCTGCGACGCGCCATGGAATGGGAAGAAAAAGTCTATGGCTTAGAATATGATCTTGATGAGTACAATATAGTCGCCGTGCGCCATTTCAACATGGGCGCAATGGAAAATAAAAGCCTGAATCTCTTCAATTCCAAACTTGTTCTCGCCGACAGGGAAACAGCCACAGACGGCGAACTCGAACGGGTAGAAAGCGTGATTGCCCATGAGTATTTCCATAACTGGACTGGGAACCGCATCACCTGCAGAGACTGGTTTCAGCTCTCTTTAAAAGAAGGGTTAACTGTGTTCCGCGACCAATGCTTCAGCGCGGATCACCATGGCCACTCCCTTGTTCGCATCCAAACGGCGGCCCTACTTCGTAACACACAATTTCGGGAAGATGGAGGCCCTACCGCCCATCCAATTCAACCGGATCAGTACGAAGCTATCGACAACTTCTACACCACCACTATCTATGAAAAGGGCGCGGAGGTGATTCGGGTGTTGCACACCCTGCTCGGGGAGGAAACCTTCATGCGCGGCATGGCCCTCTACGTGCGGCGCCATGACGGCACGGCGGCCACCTGTGAGGAGTTTGTCCAGGCCCTGGAGGATGCCGCCAAAGAGAGCTGGGCGGCGGCGGGCGCCGATCCCCCGTTTGACTTTGCCCAGTTTCGCCACTGGTATCGGCAGGCGGGAACCCCAACGCTTACCATTCGCCGCCATTGGCGCCGTGCCAGCGGCACTCTCGACCTCTTCATTCATCAGTCCACCCCCCCCACCCCTGGCCAGCCGGAGAAAGAGCCTTTGGTGATTCCCCTGGCCCTGGGTTTGGTGGATCAGGCGGGCCGTCCAGTGGAGTTTCGCCTGGTCGGCGATCCCCGGGGAGATCGTGGCGGACCCACGCCGCCAAGCCACTGGGGAACCGCCACCCGCCTTTGGGTGGTGGATCAAGTGGAGAAACAGGCGCGGATTGAGGGCCTGCCCAAGGAGAAACCGCCACCGGCTCTCTCGCTGCCCCGACACTTCTCCGCCCCGGTGAAGGTGAAGCTGGGCCGACCCACCCGGGAGCTGGTGCATCTGCTGGCCTGCGACAGCGATGCCTTCGCCCGATGGGACGCGGCCCAAACCTTGCTCCGCCGGGCGGCGGCGCGTCGGGCCCTGGGCCGCCAAGACCAGGGGCTGGAAGAGGAACTGATCGACGCCTTCCAGCGCATCCTGGCCGACCCCTCCCTCTCCTCCTCGAGCCAGGCACTCCTGCTCACCCTTCCCGGGCTCCAGGAGCTGGAAGAAGACGCCGCCGAGCCCGATCCCCCCGCTCTCTTCGCGGGGCTGCGCGCCCTGGAGCGACGCTTTGGCGAAGCCCTCGCCGCCCCTCTCCAAACGGCCCTGGACGACTGTCGTCCGGCCTGGGGCCTCACCTGGCCCGATGGAGTCGGAGCCCGACAACTCACGGGCCTCATCTGGAGCTGGATGGTGGCCGCGGGAGACGCCAGCCGCCTCGCCGAGGCGAGGGACGCCGTGGAGGGTCCCTCCATGACCCTGGCCAGAGCTGGGCTGCGCGCCCTGCACGTTCACCCCGTGCCCGAGCGCCAAGCGGCGCTGGACGCGTTTTATCAGCGCTGGCACCACAAGCCCGTCATCCTGGACACCTGGTTTGCCCTGGAGGCTTCCGCCCCCTTTCCCGATGGATTGGATCGGGTGGCCGCCCTGCTGCGGCACCCACGCTTTGATCCCAACGCCCCCAACGCCGTGCGGGCCGTGCTGGGGGGGCTGGCCGGCAACGCCCCCGTGTTCCACGCCAGCGACGGATCGGGATACCGCTTCCTCGCCGATCAGATCGCCCAGCTGGATCAGCGCAATCCCATCACCGCCTCCCGCCTGGCCAAGGTGTTCAGCCGCTGGAACAGCTTCGCCCCCCAGCGGCGCGAGCGCATGCGCGCCGCCCTTCAGGGGCTGGCCGCCGCCGCCCTCTCCTCCAACACCCGGGAAGTGGTGGAGCAATGTCTGGGGGGGGCATCCTGAGGGGGTCCGACCCGCCCCCCGCCGGTGCTGTTCTCTCCGACTCGCCCGATCTGGACCCTCCCCCTGGAGGAGGTGTACGGGGCGCTGGGAGCCCAACCCGAGGGGCTGACGGAGGGGGAGGCCGCCTCCAGGCTGGAGCGCTTTGGCCCCAACCGACTGCCGAGCCTGAAACGGCGGTCGTTGCTCCTGCGCTTCCTGGATCAGATGGGCCACTTCATGGCCCTCCTGCTGTGGGTGGCGGGAGCCCTGGCCTTCGTCGCCGGCACCCCCCAGCTGGGTTGGGCGATTTGGGGGGTGGTGCTGATCAACGGGTGCTTCTCCTTCTGGCAGGAATTCCAGGCGGAGCGCACCTTGGCCACCCTCGCCAGTTCCTTGCCCCAACAGGCCCAGGTGTGGCGGGATGGGGTGTTGAGGCCCGTGGCGGCGGAGGCGCTGGTGCCCGGGGATCGGGTGCTGCTGGAGGAAGGAGATCGGGTGCCCGCCGACTGCCGACTGATGCGGAGCTCCGCTCTCATGCTCGATCTCTCGGTGCTGACGGGGGAATCCCAACCGGTGCCCCGCGAGACCGACCCCATGCCGTTGAGGCCCGGCCAAGGTCCCCTGCCCGCGGTGGAGTGCGCCAACCTGCTGCTGGCGGGCACCACGGTGGCCAGCGGCCGGGGGGAGGCGCTGGTGTACGCCACGGGCCTGGAGACGGAATTCGGGCATGTGGCCCACCTCACCGCCTCCACCCAGCGGGGGATCAGCACCCTCGAGCAGCAGGTGGGGAAGA
This sequence comes from Cyanobacteriota bacterium, assembly GCA_046309395.1. Classification (GTDB taxonomy): domain Bacteria; phylum Cyanobacteriota; class Cyanobacteriia; order PCC-6307; family Cyanobiaceae; genus Cyanobium. Next base: position 26,480 of record JBKCPG010000228.1, read on the forward strand.
TCGTGCACACCATCACCTTGGTGGCCATCAGCATGGGGCTGGTGACCTTCACGCTGAATCTTCTCCTGGTGGGGATGGGCCCCTTGGAGAGCTTGGTGTTCGCGATGGGGATCCTGGTGGCCAATGTTCCCGAGGGCCTTCTTCCCACCGTCACCCTGGCCCTGGCCATCAACGTGCGGCGCATGGCCAGCCGGCGGGCTCTCGTACGCCGGCTTTCAGCGGTGGAAACCCTGGGCTCGGTGAGCGTGATCTGCAGCGACAAAACCGGCACCCTCACCCGCAACCGCATGGAGGTGGAAGAGGTGTGGTTGCCGGAAGAGACGGAGCGGCGGCGGGGCTTTCTGCTCGCGGGCTGCGGCCTCTGCGCCAACGCCCGATCCAGTGGCTCCACCGTGGCGGGCGACCCCACCGAGGTGGCCCTGGTGGTGGCGGCTGAGCGCATGGGCTTGAACGTGGAGGCGCTGCGCTCCAGCCATGGCCGCCTGCGGGAGGTGCCCTTTGATTCCTACCGCCGCCGCATGAGCGTCGTGGTGGAGTGGCGCCCCGGGGAAGACGGCTTGCCCCCGGTGGCGCCCACCGGAAAACTGGTTCTCACCAAGGGAGCCCCCTTGGAGATCTTGGAGCAATGCAATGGCTGGCTGATGTCCGCTGGGGTCGTGCCATTGCAAGCCGCCTCCCGGGAACAGGTGCGTCGGGCCAACGACAGCATGGCCGCCAAGGGATACCGGGTGCTGGCCCTGGCCATGGCGCCCGCGGGGGAGACCGCCGCCACGACCGAGGCCCTGGAGAGCAACCAGATCCTGGTGGGGCTGGTGGGCCTCTACGACCCCCCCCGGCCGGACGTGCCCCAGGCCATCCGCGACTGCAGGGAAGCGGGCATCAAGGTCACGATGGTGACGGGTGACTACGGCCTGACCGCCCAGGCGGTGGCCCAACAGCTGGGGTTGCTGGAGCCCACCGGCCCGCCGGGGACAAGCCCCATGGCGGATCCCGTGCGCGTGATCGAGGGCAGCACCCTGGCCGCGATCGGCGAACCGCAATTGCGGCAAATCCTCAAATACCGCCATCGCCTTGTCTTTGCCCGGGTGAGCCCGGAACAGAAATTGCGGCTGGTGCTGGCCTACCGAGCCCTGGGCGAGGTGGTGGCGGTGACGGGAGATGGGGTGAATGACGCCCCAGCCCTGCGCGCCGCGGATGTGGGGTTGGCCATGGGGCTCTCCGGCACGGATGTGGCTCGGGAAGCGGCCGACATCGTGCTCCTGGATGACAACTTCGCCACCATCGTGTCGGCCATTCGCTATGGCCGTTCGGTGGTGGCCAACATTGGCAAGTTCATCACCTACGTTCTGGCCTCCAACGTGCCCGAGGTGGCTCCGTTTCTAGCCATGGTGCTGTTTCAGGTGCCCGCCGCCCTCACCGTGCTGCAGATTCTGGCGGTGGATCTCGGAACCGATCTGTTGCCGGCCCTTGGGCTAGGGAGCGAGCCGCCGGAGCCAGCGACCATGCGCGCCCCGCCCCGTCCCCGGGGCCAGCCCCTGCTCAACCGGGTGGTGATGGTACGGGCCTACCTGGTGCTGGGCCTCACCGAGGCGGCCATCTCCATGGGGGGATATCTGAAGGTGTGGGCCGACCATGGCGTCCCGCTGGACGAGCTTCGGAGACTGGCTCCCCAGCTGCTTCACCGCACGGCCGATCCCTGGGTGACGGCGGTGCAGACGCAAGCGAGCACCCTGGCCTTCGCCCTGATCGTGGCCGGACAGATGGGGGCGTTGCTGGCCTGCCGGAGCGACCGCGTCCCCTTCTGGCGACTGCTGGGGGTGCCCAACTCCCTGGTTTGGTTCGGATTGCTGAGCGAGCCGCTGGTGGCGGGGGTTCTGATCCTGGTGCCGGTGCTGGCCAGGGTGTTTTCCTTCGTGCCGTTGAGCGCGACGGATTGGCCGCTCCTTTGGGCGGCTCCTCCGCTGGTGCTCTTGGCCGACACGGCCCACAAGGCCATCTGCCGGAGGCCGCGGCGCCGCCAGATCTGACATGCTGGCCCGGACCGCCTCCCACGGCCAATGCCCTTCGGCCTGCCCCCCTTACGCACCCGGCCGACCGCCTCTCCAGGACCCTGGCAGCCTCCCGTCGCGAGCTGGAGCCATCCCATCGGAGCCCCCTGGGAGCGGCCCTACACCGTGCGATACGCCAGCAATCTGGATGATGGGCCCAACCACGGCATGCCCCTTGGAGGCTTGGGGGCGGGGTGCGTCGGCAGGGCACCGGATGGCGCCTTCAATCTTTGGCATCTCGACGGTGGCGAGCATTGGTTTGGCGTGCTGCCCGACTGTCAATTCGCTCTGCACGAAAGCGATGGGCAGCGCCAGCGGACCCATGCCCTGGCGACGGCACCGGCACGGGATGACAGCCGCCCGCGGTCCGAGGAAGCGTTGGAGGCGTCGGAGGAGCCACCCCTGAGGTCGTGGGATTGGCTGCCCGTTGGCGCCGGCACCTACACGGCCCGCTATCCGGTCAGTGAAACCCACTATGACGGGGTGTTTCAGACGCGGGTGAGCTGTGAGGCGTTCAGCCCCATCCTGCCCGGCGATTACCAGCGCAGCGGCTACCCGGTGGCGGTGTTTGTGTGGAAGCTGCGCAATCCCACGCCCAACCCCCTCACGGTGTCGCTGCTGGTGAGTTGGCGCAACACCTGCGGCTGGTTCACCAACACCGATCCCGCCGCCGAGGTGCACTTTCGTGACGACGGCAGCCCAGAACACAACTACGTGCCCGCCATCGGCCGCGGCGAGGGCCAGCGCAATCGATGCGTCGCCCAACCAGGCCTCAAAGGCATCCTCCTGGAGGGCCCCGAGCGGGTACCCGGCAGCTCCCCTGGCGAAGGCGATGGTCAATGGTGCCTGGCGGTGCCCGATGAGGCCTCCCTCGGCGGCCAGGAGGTGGAGATCTTCCGCTGCGGCCGCTGGAATCCCTGGGGGGACGGGGCGGAAGTCTGGACCCCTTTCGCTCGGGATGGCTCCCTACCGGAGAGCGACAACGACCGCCGCTCTGGCCGCGGAGAGCAGGCCAGCGGGGCCCTGGCCGTGCGCTGCCGCCTCGCCCCCGGCCAGAGCCTGGATCTTCCCGTGGCGCTGGCCTGGGATCTGCCAGTGACGGCCTTCGCCACTGGCTGCGTGGCCCCGCGCCGCTACACGGATTTCTTCGGCACGGGGGGGGATCAGGCGATGGCCATCGCCGCCGAGGCCCTGCGCGATTGGCCCACCTGGCGATCCCAGATCGAGGCCTGGCAAGCCCCGGTGGTGGGGCGCGAGGATTTGCCCGAGGCGCTCCGCATGGCGCTCTGCAATGAGCTGTACGACCTGGCCAGCGGGGGCACCCTCTGGACCGCCGCCACCCCCGAGGATCCCGTGGGGCGCTTTGGCGTGCTCGAGTGTCTCGATTACGCCTGGTACGAAAGCCTGGACGTGCGTCTGTACGGCTCCTTTGCCTTGCTGCAACTCTGGCCGGAGCTGGACAAGGCCGTGCTGCGCGCCTTCGCCCGCGCCATTCCCGCCGCCGACGCCACCCCGCGGCCCATCGGCTGGTATTTCACCCAGGGCAAAGGGCGGGTGGAGGCCCCCCGCAAAGTGGCCGGAGCCACTCCCCATGATCTGGGAGCCCCCAACGAGCGGCCCTTCGAGGCCACCAACTACACCGCCTATCAAGACTGCAACCTCTGGAAAGACCTGGCGAGCGACTTCGTGCTGCAGGTGTGGCGCACTTACCTGTTGGCGCCCACCGGGGAGGATCTGGGCTTCCTGGCCCAGTGCTGGCCGGCGGCGGTGCGAGCCCTGCGGCACCTCAAGGCCTTCGACGCCAATGGGGACGGCCTGCCCGACAACGGCGGAGCCCCGGATCAGACCTTTGATGACTGGCCTCTTCAGGGGGTGAGCGCGTACTGCGGGGCCCTCTGGATCGCCGCCCTGGAAGCGGCCCTGGCGATGGCCCGACGGTTGCAGCTCCATCTGGGGCTCGACACGGCGGCGGAGCAGCGGGAATTCGGCCTCTGGCTGGAACAATCCCGTGGCAACTTCGACCACCTGCTCTGGAACGGGGAGTTTTATTCCATTGACGCCGAAAGCGGCACCCCCGTGGTGATGGCCGATCAACTGTGCGGGGATTTCTACGCGCGGCTCCTGATGCTGCCCCCCGTTGTGGCCGATGAGCGGGCCCTCTCCTCCCTGCGGGCCATTCGGGAGGCCTGCTTTGAACGGTTTGAGGGTGGACGGCTGGGCGTGGCCAACGGCCTCCGCCGGGATGGCACCCCCTTGGACCCCAAGGGCACGCACCCCCTGGAGGTGTGGACCGGCATCAATTTCGGCTTGGCCGCCTACTACCGGCTGATGGGGGACACCGACACGGCCCTGGCCATCACCTGCGCGGTGGTGGAGCAGGTGTACACCGGGGGATTGCAATTCCGCACGCCCGAAGCGATCACGGCGGCGCGGACCTTCCGGGCCTGCCACTACCTTCGGGCCATGGCGATCTGGGCCCTCTGGGCCACCCACACGGGATGGCAACCGATCCCGGGAGCGGCGAACCAGCCTTGATGGCGAACCACCCCTGATTCAGCCCCTCTCGCGGTTCCGCCATGAAAGGGGCTAAGAAGCGGGGCAGGGGGAAAGGCCCACCGCCGCGAGGGCGGGACGATCCACCATCCGGGGAGGCAACAGGATCACCGGGCTTGAGGCCGATTGCTTGGCCTGAAAACAAACATGTCCCGCCGCCGCAGCCTTCACCGCTGGATTGGCTGGCTTGAGCAGCACCAGGGGCCCGTTGACGGGGCTTCCATCTTTGGGTAGGGGTCGCAGTTTCATGTCTGGGAAATAGTACGTCCAGTAGGTGTTCGCGAAATCGGCGAAACAACCCTGCTCGCAAACAGCCACCTTGCGCATCGCCATCGCCAACCCCTTCCAATTCGAGGGGGGATACGCTTTGCCGGCCACCGCGTGGGCCGCCGATTTGAGTTGCAGCACGAGCCCCAGGGCCAGCGCGGCGATGAGCAAGAGGCGCCTCCAGCCTCGAAGGCGTTCGAAGAGGGCTTGGCTCAACCCAGCCAGGGCGAGGGCCAGGGCCGGTAACAGGACGATGAAATTGCGTGCGGTGGTGATGGGGGTGTGCAAATCCATCACCGCCATCAGGGCGATAAAGATCACGATCATCGCTGCCAACTCACGGCTTTGGCGAAGTGACAATTGGGCCGACTCGCTGAGCTGAGCGCCAACCCGTCTCCAGGTGGCCCAGGGCCAACTCAACACCAATAGCAGGAGCGCCACAACAACCCAACGGAGAAGAAGCGGGGGTTGGCGGGAGATCTCCAAGCCAGGCAACAATCCAGACATGGCATTGTTGACACTGGAGAGGATGGGGACAGAGATTTCAATCCAGAAATTGCCACCTGTTTTGGAATTAAGCTCACCAAAAAGCAGATGAATCACTGGCCAAATGAATAAAAATGGCACCAGGATCATTCCCTGGCGACGTTCCGATGGGTGGGTGGGTTTCACCAGTTGCAGAATGGTCAGGAAGCCCACCCACACCAAACCGAAATAGTGGGTCAGCGAAAGCAGGAGGGCCGCCACCCCGTATCCCCATCGTTCCCTGGCCGTGGCGGCGCCGCCTTTCTCGCGGAGATTCATCGCCAACAGCGTCACCAGCGTGGACAAACCGAGCATCATTCCGTAGGAGCGGGTCTCCTGTCCGTAAAACGCCAGGGCCGGACTCGCGCCCAGAAACGCCACCGCGACGAGACGAAAAAAGAACGGCCGACTCGCGGTGAGCCGGGCCATCAACCCCACAGCCAAAGCGACAAAAAGGAAGCTCAACAAACGGGTGGCCCGCTCACCACTGCCAAAGAGCGCCATCCAGCCGCGCAGCAGCACTTGATAGAGGGGTGGGTGCACATCCCAGAGAATCCAGCGGTGAAGAAATTCCTTGCCGGGCGCCAGGCTCTCCACCACGGAGAACATCTCATCCCCCCAGTAGGAATAGGAGGTGAGGAGGTGACGACTCGCGCCCAATAGCAGCAGCGCGCCCACAAACGCCAACACGGCCCCCTGCCAGCGGCCCGGAATCGCCTGGAGGGATGGCTCCGGATGCTGGGGCGCCTTCATGTGGGGATTGGGGGCATGGGTTGGGGCTCATTCTGCAAGTTTGCGGCCAGCGGCCCCTCTAGCCCCCTCGTCCCCTGTGTCCCAGCCCCCTGTGTCAAAGTTGCCAGGGCTTGGAAAGCGATGGCGGGCATGGCGACTGGGACCATTGGCCGGGTGCTGCTCCCCCTCCTGATCGTCTTTGTGCTGCTGGGCCTGCCCGCTCCTGGCCGGGCCATGATCCACGCCCACCCCGATACCACCACCGCCACGGGAGTGGTGCGCAGCTTGGAAACCTTGCGGGATCTGGACCACCGGAGCTGGCAGGTGGTGGCCTACCGGGAAGGGGGCCAAGGGGGCCCCTTGCGGCTGCGGATCGTGGGGTACCCGGGCCGGGTGCGGCTGGATCACCCCACCCCCCTGCTGGTGAGCGGTGGCCTTTGGCTGTGGGAGCTGGCGGATGTGACCCTCGACAACCCCAAGTTGCGGGGCGATGGCCGCGACGCCGCGGCGGAATTCAATCTGGCCCCCCTGTTGGCGGATCCGCGGAGCAACCGGCCCCTGCGGCTGGAGTTGCCCGGCGTGTTCAGCGAACTTCCCGTGCCCCCCTATGTGGTGGCGGAATGGCGGCGGTTGCCGGACTGGGAAGACCCCGAAAGGGCGCCATGACGCGCTGGCACCACTGGATGAATCGGGCCCTGGAGCTGGCCGCCCTGGGGGAGGGCCGCACCAGTCCCAATCCGCTCGTGGGTGCGGTGGTGTTAGACGCGGCCGGAGAGCTGGTGGGGGAAGGCTTCCACGCCCGGGCCGGGGAGCCCCACGCGGAGGTGGGAGCCCTGAGCCAGGCGGGAGGGCGCGCCCGGGGCGGGACCCTGGTGGTGACGCTCGAGCCCTGTTGCCACCATGGGCGCACCCCACCCTGTAGTGAGGCCGTGATCGGGGCGGGGGTGGCCCGGGTGGTGGTGGCCCGCGCCCGGGGTACGCGCCTGTAGGTCGAGCAAGCGTTTGCGGTGCGGGTGGGCGCCGGAGCTAAGCCTTCAACGCAACACGACTCGAAGAGCGAGCCGAAGG